>JBDKRR010000155.1:0-12364 GCA_039683315.1 Sulfuricella sp. | reverse complement strand
ATCGTCCTCGCTGATCTCCTTGTCCTTGAGCAGATCCTTGAGGTGGGCATTGGCGTCGCGGCGAATGTTGCGGATCGCCACTTTGGCGCCCTCGCCTTCGTGCTTGACCACCTTGATCAGTTCCTTGCGCCGCTCTTCCGTCAGCGCGGGCATCGGCACACGGATCAGGTCTCCCTGTGACGCCGGGTTCAGCCCCAAGTCGGAATCACGGATAGCTCTTTCGATTGCACCCACCATTTTCTTTTCCCACGGCGCCACGCCGATGGTGCGCGAGTCGATCAGGGTGAGGTTGGCGACCTGGTTGATAGCCGTCGGATTACCGTAATAGTCGACCGTCACGTGATCCAGAATGCCGGTATGGGCTCTCCCGGTGCGCACCTTGGCCAGGTCAGCCTTGAGCGCTTCCAGGGATTTCTGCATCTTTTGTTCGGCGGATTTTTTAAGGTCTGCAATCATGTTCTGGCTTCCTTTTAACACTAAACCCTCCCGATCTTCCCATATCAGGAACGGATCAGATTAGCCCCTCGATAATGCGGAGGGTGGGCTGTTAGCAATAAACCTTGGTGCCTTCGTCTTCGCCCATCACCACGCGCTTGAGCGCGCCCGGTTTGAAAATGCTGAATACGGCGAGTGGCATCTTCTGGTCGCGACACAAAGCCAGTGCGGTGGCATCCATCACTTTCAGGTTGCGCATGATGGCTTCGTCGAAGCTGAGCTGCTGGTAGCGCATGGCATCCGGGTTGGTTTTCGGATCGTCGGTATAAACGCCGTCGACCTTGGTGGCCTTGAGCACGATCTCGGCGCCCACTTCCATACCGCGCAGTGCCGCTGCAGTATCGGTGGTAAAGAACGGATTGCCGGTGCCGGCACCGAAAATCACCACTTTGCCCTCTTCGAGGTAACGGATTGCCTTGCCCCGGATGTAGGGTTCGGCCACCGCCTCGATCGCCAGTGCGGTTTGCACACGGCTTTGCAGGCCGATGCAGCGCATGGCATCCTGCAGCGCCAGGGCGTTCATCACCGTTGCCAGCATGCCCATGTAATCTGCGGTGGCGCGGTCCATGCCGACAGCGCCGGGCGCCACGCCACGAAAAATGTTACCGCCGCCGATCACCACCCCCACCTGCACACCCATGCGCACCACTTCCGCCACTTCCGCGACGATGCGCTCGATAGTGGCGCGGTTGATGCCGTAACTGTCGTCGCCCATCAGGGCTTCGCCGGAAAGTTTGAGCAGGATGCGTTTGTAGGCGGGAGCGGTCATGGCTTGAGATCCTTATACCTTTGCTGCGGCAGCGACTTCAGCGGCGTAATCCACCACTTTCTTCTCGATGCCCTCGCCCACCACGTACATGGTGAATGCGCTGACGCTGGCTTTTTTGGAAGCCAGCAGCTTTTCCACGGTCTGGTCCGGATCCTTGACGAAAGGCTGGCCCATCAGGGTGACTTCTGCCAGGTACTTGGCGATACGGCCTTCGACCATCTTCGCAACGATGTCGGCCGGCTTGCCGGATTCGGCTGCCTGGGCGGAGAAAATCTTGCGCTCGTTTTCCAACAGATCGGCCGGCACCTGGTCCTTGGACACGCAGACTGGCTTGCTGGCTGCAATGTGCATGGCGATGTCCTTGCCCATCTGCTCATCGCCACCGGTGCTGTCGACCATCACGCCGATGCGGGTGCCGTGCAGGTAAGTGGTCAGCTTGCCGGAAGTCTCGGCACGAACCAAGCGGCGCGGGGAGATGTTTTCACCCAGCTTCATGATCAGCGCCTGGCGCACTTCTTCCACGGTCTGGCCGGAAGGCAGCTTGGCAGCGGACAACGCATCGATTTCCTGAATGTTCTGCTCGGCAACCAGTTGAGCGACAGCCTTGGCAAAAGCCATGAAATCTTCGTTCTTGGAGACGAAGTCGGTTTCGCAGTTGATTTCCACCAGTGCGCCCTTGTGGCCGTCGGCGCTGATGAAGCTGCCCACGATGCCTTCTGCAGCCACGCGGCTGGCAGCCTTGTTGGCCTTGGCGCCGCTCTTGATGCGCAACAGTTCTTCTGCCGCCTTCATGTCGCCGGCCGTCTCGGTCAGCGCCTTCTTGCATTCCATCATGCCCAAGCCTGTCAGCTCGCGCAGTTCTTTAACCAAACCTGCGGTGATTTCCGCCATATCAAACTCCTAAATTTCCTGAATATCCAAAGCTAACGGTCATAGCGAGTTTCGCCATGACCGTTTCCCCCACCCCTGCCCTCCCCGCTCGCGGGAGCACCCGCAAGGAGTGTCCCCGCAGGGATTGGCGGTAAAACCGCTCAATCCGGCGAGAAGGAGGACGTGGGCTCGCTGCGCGAGTTTTGCGTTAAAAAAGGGGCTTCCGCCCCTTTTCTGCGGAGAGTTAAGCCGCTGTTTGTTCCGCGTCGCTGACCTCGACAAACTCGTCACCCTTAATGATTTCGGCAACGACCTGGCTACGACCTTCCAGGATGGCGTCTGCCACGCCCTGGGCGTAGAGGCGAATCGCCTTGCTCGAGTCATCGTTGCCGGGAATCACGTAATCCACGCCGGTGGGAGAGTTGTTGGTGTCGACGATGCCGATTACCGGGATGCGTAGTTTGTTGGCTTCGGTAATAGCGCCGCTCTCGTAGCCCACGTCGATCACGAAGATCGCGTCAGGCAAGCCGCCCATGTCCTTGATGCCGCCCAGGCTGCGTTCCAGCTTGACCATTTCGCGCTGAAAGCCCAGCGCTTCTTTCTTGGAAATTTTTTCCATGCTGCCGTCCTGCATCATGGTTTCCATGTCCTTGAGACGCTTAATGGACTGCTTCACCGTCTTGAAGTTGGTGAGCATGCCGCCCAGCCAGCGGTAATCGACATAGGAAGCGCCGCAACGTGCGGCTTCTTCCTTGACGATTTCACGTGCCTGGCGCTTGGTGCCCACGAACAGGATGGTGCCCTTGTTGGACGCCATCTTGCGCACGAACTTGATCGCTTCTTCGTACATCGGAAGCGTCTTTTCCAGGTTCACGATATGGATTTTGTTGCGGTCGCCGAAGATGAACGGAGCCATCTTGGGGTTCCAATAGCGGGTCTGGTGACCGAAGTGGACACCCGCCTCAAGCATCTGGCGCATAGTTACTGACATAATAAAACTCCTTAAGGGTTAAGCCTCCATCCGTCCGCATGCGACTCCCCGGAAACAAACCCGGTCGAGCACCCTTAACGGGACAGATTTGCGTATTAGCCGCCTTTCGGCAGCACTGGATTTGACCGGTTCAGAACCAGGCAAATTGGGCCGCGATGATAGCACAGTACAGTCGCACTATTCAATCTCCACGGCCGTCTTTCTCTTCCGCGCCCGCTTGGCGCAGTAGGTCGGCGATATCGGTGTTACCGCCGCTGAGGGCCATCTGCACGGCGCTTTGGCCGTTGTTGCTTTTCAGGTTGGGGTTTGCCCCCAGCCGCAGCAGCAACTCGACGATTTCGATGTAACCCTGCCTGGAAGCCAGCATCAGCGCAGTCAGACCGGCGCCGGTGCGCGCATCGACCGGCTCGCCGTAGGCCACGAGTTGTTTCACCGTTGCCGTATGCCCCGCATAGGATGCGTACATCAAAGGCGCCCAGCCGTTGCGGTTGGCATGGAGGTCCGCACCATGAGCGATGAGCAGGTCGATCAGGGCATTGTGGCCGCTGTAGGCAGCGAGCATCAGCGCGGTTTCGCCGAACTGGTTTCTTTTGTACACCTTGGCGCCGTGGGCCAGCAGCACCTGGGCCACTTTCAACTGGCCCTCGCGCGCGGCGACCATCAAGGCGCTGTAGCCTTGCTCATCCTGCACATCGGGATCCACCCCGTGCTGCAGCATATCTTCGACGGAACCCGCATCGCCCAGATTCACGGCGATGAACATCTCTACCAGCTCCTGCGGCAAGGCGGCGATCGCGAGCGAAGAGAACAGCAAGCCTGGCACCAGCAGGCAACAAGCAATGAACTTGCGCATTTCAGGGTTCAACATTGCAGGCGCAAACCGTCGTAGGCCACGCGCATCCCAGCGGGAAGCTGGGCGCTCAGCGCAGAGAACTCCAGCTCGTGGGTCATGTGGATCAGGTAGGTTTCCCGCGCGCCGATTTTTTCCGCCCAGTCTATCGCCTGCTCCACGCTCAAGTGGGTGGGGTGGAAACGGTGGCGCAGGCAGTCGAGCATCAACACATCCAATCCCTGCAGCTTGTCCAGGCTGGCGAGGGAAATGTCCGACACGTCGGTGAGATAAGCCATGTTGCCAATACGGTAGCCGAGAATTTCGTATTTGCCGTGCATGACCGGCACCGGCATGACCTCGGTCCCGGCTATTTCGAACGGCTCCGCAACGTGGTGGGCGCACAACACCGGCTTGTCCCAGTGGTGTTGCTCGTGGCTGGGAAAGGCATAGGCGAAGCGCTGCACGATCCCCTGCACGGTGGCTTCGTTGCCGTAAACAGGTACCGGCTTGCGCTGCAAATGGCAGAAGCTGCGCAGGTCGTCCAGACCGTTGAGGTGGTCGGCGTGGTAGTGGGTATACAGCACCCCGTCAACGCGCACGATTTTCTCGCGCAGTGCCTGATGGCGCAGATCGGGCCCCGTATCCACCAGCAGCACCGCGCCGTTCTCCATGGTGACGGCGATGGAGCAGCGCGTGCGCCGGTTCCTCGGGTCGTCGGAAAGGCAGGTTGGGCAGCCGCAGCCGATCACCGGCGTACCTGCGCTGGAACCCACACCGAGAAAAACTATCTCCATGCCTGCGCGGCCTGGAACAACTCGAAGAAATTGCGCGTCGTCGCCGCACCTACTTGCACCACGTCGATACCGCGCAAGGCGGCGATCTCTTCCGCCACATGGCGCACATAGGCCGGCTCGTTGGTCTTGCCGCGATAGGGTACCGGCGCAAGGTATGGGGAATCGGTCTCGATCAGCATGCGTTCGAGCGGCACGTGTCGGGCCACTGCCTTCAGTTCCAGCGCCTTCTTGAAAGTCACGATGCCGGAGAAGGAAATATAGAAACCCAGCGCCATGGCCTGATCCGCGACTTCTTCCGTTTCGGTGAAGCAGTGCATCACCCCGCCCACGCGCTCGGCGCCTTCCTCGCGCATGATGCGTAGCGTGTCCGCCGCCGCGCCGCGGGTATGGATGATGAGCGGCTTGCCAACCGCGATGGCGGCGCGGATATGGGTGCGAAAGCGCGCGCGCTGCCATTCCAGATCGCCCTGCAGACGGAAATAGTCGAGCCCGGTTTCGCCGATGGCGACGACTTTCGGGTGACTCGCCAGGGCGACGAGATGCTCGACGCTCGGTTCCTCCGTATCCTCATAATCGGGATGCACCCCGACCGAGGCGAACACGTTGCGGTGCTCGTCCGCCAGTTTGCGAATGGCGGGAAAGTCCGGCAAATCCACGCTCACGCACAGGGCGTGACTGACCTGGTTATGCTGCATGTTTTCGAGCAGGACCGGCAGGCGCGCGGCCAGATCGGGAAAATTGATGTGACAGTGGGAATCGATGAACATGGTAAAAATCGTGAGGGGTGAGGAGTAAGGGGTGAGAAAAAAACCGGGCCGCCTCACCCCTCACCCCTACCCGCTCACCTGTTACATAGTATGAGTCGGACGCGTGGAAGTAAGATTGCCGCCCAGCAGGCCCTCGATCTTGTTGCGCGCGGCGATGCCGCTCTCGTTGTCGCTGAACTGCACGCCGATGCCCTGCGACTTGTTGCCCTGCGCTTCAGCCGGGGTAATCCACGCCACCTTGCCAGCCACCGGCAGCTTGTTGGGATCGTCCATCAGGGTCAGCAGCATGAACACCTCATCACCCAGACGATAGGACTTGGTGGTCGGAATGAAAATGCCGCCGCCCCTGATGAAAGGCATATAGGCGGCATACAGCGCCGGTTTTTCCTTGATGCTCAGGGACAGCACCCCGGGGCGCGCGAGGGAGGGTTTCTTGTCAGCTTCGGCCATGTTCCAGCTCGGTCAGGTTCATCGATTGCATATAGGATAGCAACAATTGCTCGAGGAGCAACTGGGCATTGAGCGGGTGGTGCACATTTTTTTGCGCCTCCAGCAGTTCTTTTTGATAGTCCAGCGCCTGCGGCAGTCTGAGGCGCGGCGCAAGATTGCGGATCTCGGCGGCAAAATCCGGCTGGTAGCGGATCTGCCCGCCCAGGCGGCAGCCGACCAGGTCGTACATCCACTGCTGCAGCCAGCGCACCAGTTTGGCCAGCTCCATCTTCTCGTTCTTTTCCGCCAGGCCGAGCGGGTCCATCTCCCGGGGACGCGCAAGCTGGGTCAGGAAGCCGCGTCGCACCTCTTGCGATTCGTCGGCGGCGAGGGCCAGAGCAGCCAGCGGCGCATTACCCGCCTGAGCCAGCAACGGCGCCGGATCGGCCACGCCCTGATCGCGCAGCCAGTTCATGGACTGTTCGAGCGGCGGCACCGCGAAGTCAACCTTGCGGCAGCGGCTGCGCACAGTGGGCAGCAGGGACTGCGCGTGATGGCTGATGAGGATGATCAGCGTGTGCGGCGGCGGTTCCTCCAGGGTTTTCAGCAGCGCGTTGGCGGCGTTGACGTTCATCGCTTCGGCCGGGTGGATGAGCACGACGCGCATGCCGTTGCGGTGGGTGGACAGGTTCACCAGTCCAGCCAGTTCGCGCACCTGCTCGATCAGGATCTGGCGGCTGAGCTTTTTTCCCTTGCTCTCGCCTTCGTCACCATTGTCCGCCAGCGCCTCCGGCTCGACGCTGCGGAAATCCGGGTGGTTGCCTTGCGCAAGCCAGCCGCAGGCGAGGCATCGGCCACACCCCACGCCGGATGGCAGCGGCGTTTCGCACAGCAGCCCCTGGGCCAGGGCGCGCGCAAAATCCAGCTTCCCCACCCCCTTGCGCCCCTGCAACAGCAGCGCGTGGGGCAGATTCCCCCGGGCGGCGATCAGTTGACGCCAGGTTTCTGCTTGCCAGGGAAGGAAAGTCATCGCTTTACAGTCCCGCGATGAGGGTTTCGAGTTCGGCGCGGATCGCCGGGAGCGAGCGCGCCGAATCGATCACCCGGATGCGTGATGGGAATTGCGCGGCGCGGCGCAAGTAAGCATCGCGCACGCGTTGGAAGAAATCCTGCTGCTCCTGTTCGAAACGGTCCAGCGATGCATTGGCGGAAAGGCGCTGGCGCGCCACTTCCAGCGGCACGTCGAAGAGCAGGGTGAGGTCGGGCTGCAAACCCTGCTGCACCCAGTCTTCCAGGATACGCAGGCGGCCCTCGTCTATGCCGCGCCCCCCGCCCTGGTAGGCGAAGCTGGCATCGGTAAAACGGTCCGAGATCACCCATTTTCCCTGCTGCAGGGCGGGCACGATGACTTCTGCCAGGTGTTCGCGCCGGCTGGCGAACATCAGCAAGGCTTCGGTTTCGAGGTGCATGTGATGGTTGAGCAAGAGCCCGCGCAGCGTTTCACCCAGGGGTGTGCCGCCCGGCTCGCGCGTCACGACCACCTCGTGGCCGCGCTGCGCCAGGGTGTCGCGCAACCATTCGAGATGAGTGCTTTTGCCTGCGCCATCTATGCCTTCCAGCGTAATGAATTTCCCGGTAATTTTGTTCACCTGATTAATGAGTTAACGATGCAATTGGTAACGCGACACGGCGAGATTATGCTCGGCCAGGCTGGCGGAAAACTTGTGCGTGCCGTCGCCCTTGCCGACGAAATACAGCGCCCTGGTCGCCGCCGGATGTACGGCCGCCTGCAGCGCGCCGGACCCCGGAATGGCGATCGGCGTCGGCGGAAGGCCAGAACGGGTATAGGTATTATAGGGCGTATCGCGGGTAAGGTCGGCACGGTGCAGATTGCCATCGAAGGTTTCACCCAGACCATAAATCACCGTCGGGTCGGTCTGCAGGCGCATGTTGATGCGCAGCCGGTTGATGAATACACCGGCGATCAGCGGCCGCTCGCTTGCCCGGCCCGTTTCCTTTTCGACGATGGAGGCCATGATCAGGGCTTCATAGGGGGTCTGGTAAGGCAGCAGCGGGTCGCGCTCCGCCCATGCATCGGCGAGGTGGGTCTGCATGGCCTGGTAGGCACGCTTGAGGATGGAAAGGTCGCTCATGCCGCTGCTGAAATAATAGGTATCGGGAAAGAACAGCCCCTCGGCGGCGGCTTCCGGCGCACCGATCTTCTCCATGATTTCCCGTTCCGTCATTTGCGCCGTGTCGTGCCGCACCGCCTGATGCTGGTCCAGGGTCTGGCGCATGCGGCGGAAATTCCAGCCCTCGATGAAGGCGATCTCGCTCTGGGTCACGTCGCCGCGCGTGATCATGCGGAACAGTTGCAGGGGGGTGGGATCTTTTTCGAGGTAATAATTGCCCGCCTTGATTTCCCCCTCCTTGCCCTGCAGTCGCACCAGAGCCGTGAAGCTCCATGGCTCGGGGAGTACCTTCGCTTCCACCAGCTGGCGCGCCACGCTACGCAGACTGCTGCCGTGCTTGAGGGTGAACTCGTAGGGTGTCTGCGGCAGATTCAGCGGCGTGGTGGCAAAGTAGGCCATCCAGCCGGCGACGGCGATCGCCGCCAGCAACGCGAGGCGCCACAGGGTTTTAATCATCTCGCTCTTCCATTAACTGTCTCAATCGCGCTGCCACGCCACCCGTTTCCCAGACGCGGCCATTGAATTCGCGCACCGGCCAGAGACCGATCACGCTGTTGCACAGCATCACCTCATCCGCTTCCATCAGGGCGTCCAGCGGCAGTTTGCCAACCTGCACCGCCATGCCCGATTGCGCGGCGAAATCCAGGATGCGCTCGCGCTGCACCCCGGCCACGCCGCAGCCACTCAAGTCGGGGGTGTACAGCACGCCAGCGCGGTAGCAGAACACATTGCTCATGGTGCCTTCAATAACGTCGCCCGCCGCATCCAGCAGTATACCTTCGGCAACGGCCGGATCATTCCATTCCATGCGCGCCAGCACGTTCTCCAGCCGGTTGAGATGTTTGATCCCCGCCAGGCGCGGCTGGGAGGCGAGGCGCAGACTGCACAAATGCACTTTGACGCCCAGCGTTTCATAGCTATGTGGAAAAACCGGCACGGGGCTTGAGGTGGCGATGCGTGTGGGCCGGGTGCCCGACACCACGGCATAACCCCGCTCGGCGCGGCCCCGCGTGACGATGATCTTGGCCACGCAATCCCGCGGCAGGCGCGCCAGTTCTGCTTCCAGATCGGCTGCGGCAGGGCAGTCCAGGCGCAATGCCGCGCAGTCCGCCGCCAGCTTGCGGTATTGCCGCGCCCAGCACAGGGTAATGCCCCCGACCCGTTTCAGGGTGCGGAACACGCCGTCGCCGTAAAGCAGGCCGCGGTCATTGGCGGAAACGACATCTGTAGGGATGCCATCGATGAGCGTCATCAAATCGAGAAAGGTCGAAAGAAAGCAGGCATTCTACCTGCTGGGGGATTGAGGAAAAAGCACAAAGGCCATGCACTGCGCGTTTTTCATCCCTCGCACAAGCTATCCGGTTAAAATCCGCGTTTACTGAAAAAACCCACAAGAACGATCAGGCGATGGAACCAGGCAAGGATTTTGCGAAACACACCCCCATGATGCAGCAGTACCTGCGCATCAAGGCAGAGCACCCCGACATGCTGCTGTTTTACCGCATGGGGGATTTTTACGAGCTGTTCTTCGACGACGCCGAGCGCGCCGCACAGTTGCTCGGCATCACGCTCACTACGCGCGGCGCCACCGCCGGCCAGCCGATCAAGATGGCCGGCGTGCCCTACCATGCCGCCGAGCAATACCTCGCCAAGCTGGTCAAGCTCGGCGAAGCGGTCGCCATCTGCGAGCAGGTAGGCGACCCGGCCACTTCCAAAGGGCCGGTGGAACGCAAGGTCGCGCGCATCATCACCCCCGGCACGCTCACCGACGCCGCGCTGCTGGACGACAAGCGCGACAGCCTGCTGCTTGCGGTGGCAGTGAATAAAAACCTGCTCGGGCTGGCCTGGCTGAACCTGGTCAGCGGCCAATTCACGGTGGCAGAAATGGCGCCGGAGCGCCTAACTGCGACCCTCGAGCGCATCAAGCCTTCGGAAATCCTGTTTCCCGAGGGCTGGACGCACCCTGCGCTGGACGCAGCGAAATGCGCGTCCAAGGCGGTTGCGCCGTGGCAGTTCGACCATGACTCCGCCATGCACAAACTGACCGGGCAGTTCGCCACCCGCGATCTCGACGGCTTCGGCTGCGCCGGGCTGCACGCCGCGATCGCCGCGGCCGGCGCGCTGCTGCAATACGCCCAGGCCACGCAATGCGGCAAACTGCCCCATATCCAGGGCCTGCGCGTGGAGCATGAAAGCGACCTGGTGTTGCTCGACGCCGCGGCGCGGCGCAATCTCGAAATCAGCGAAACGCTGCGCGGCGAAGCAGCACCCACCCTGCTCTCCCTGCTCGACACCTGCGCCGGCAGCATGGGCAGCCGTCTGCTTCGTCACTGGCTGCATCATCCGCTGCGCGATTACGCCACGCTGCGCGCCCGCCAGGACGCCATTTCAGCGCTGCTCGGCGCAGGCGGCAGCGCACCCTTTACGGGCGTTCACAAAATCCTCAGGCAAGGCGCCGACATCGAGCGCATCACCGGGCGCATCGCCCTCAGAAGCGCCCGTCCGCGCGACCTGTCCGGCTTGCGCGACAGCCTCGCCCTGCTGCCGCAAGTGCACGCTGCCCTGGCCGGCCTCGACAGCCCGCGGCTGGATCACTTGCGCACGGCGACCGAAATCCCCGCAGGCATGACGGGAGAACTGCAGCGCGCCCTCAGACCCGAGCCCAGCACCGTGCTGCGCGAAGGCGGCGTCATCGCCACGGGCTACGATGCCGAGCTGGACGAGTTGCGCGCCATCCAGGACAACTGCGGCAAATTCCTCCTCGCCCTGGAAGCGCGCGAGCGCGAGCGCAGCGGCATCGGCAACCTGAAGGTGGAATACAACCGGGTACACGGCTTCTACATCGAGGTCAGCCGCGCCCAGGCGGACAACGTGCCGGACGATTACCGCCGCCGCCAGACGCTGAAAAATGCCGAACGCTACATCACGCCTGAGCTGAAAGCCTTCGAGGACAAGGCGCTGTCCGCCGCCGATCGCGCGCTGGCGCGCGAAAAGCTGCTGTATGAGGAGTTGCTGGATTTTCTCCAGCCGCATATCGCCACGCTCCAGGCTATCGCCGCCGCAGTGGCCGAACTGGACGTGCTGGCGACGCTGGCCGAACGCGCCCAGGCGCTCAACCTGACCGCCCCGGAGTTCTGCAGCGAAGCGACGATCGAAATCAGCGGGGGACGCCATCCGGTGGTGGAAAATCAGACCGAGAATTTCATCCCCAACGACACCCGCCTCTCGCGCACGCGCCAGATGCTGCTCATCACCGGCCCGAACATGGGCGGCAAATCCACCTACATGCGGCAGACCGCGCTCATCGTGCTGCTGGCCCACTGCGGCAGCTTCGTGCCGGCGAACAGTGCGCGCATCGGCCCAATCGATCAGATTTTCACCCGCATCGGCGCATCGGACGATTTGGCCGGCGGCCGTTCCACCTTCATGGTGGAGATGACGGAAACCGCCAACATCCTGCACAACGCCACGGAAAACAGCCTGGTACTACTCGATGAGATCGGCCGCGGCACCTCCACTTTCGACGGTCTGGCCCTGGCCTGGGCGATCGCCCGCCAGCTGATAGCCAAGACCCAGTGCCACACGTTGTTCGCCACGCATTACTTCGAGCTCACCCAGCTTGCCCAGGAATTCAGGCAGGTCGTCAACGTGCATCTCGACGCCGTGGAACACCGCGACCACATCGTTTTCCTGCACAGCGTGGAAGAAGGCCCGGCCAGCCAGAGCTATGGCTTACAAGTGGCGCAACTGGCGGGGGTGCCCGCAATTGTAATTCAGCAAGCGAAGAAAAGGCTGCTGCAACTGGAACAACAGGGAATGACGGCAAGTCCGCAAGGCGATTTGTTCGCTGCGGCGCCAGTTGCAGCGACGGAAGTGGAACACCCGGTGCTAGAGGCGCTGCGACAGGCTGCGCCGGACGAACTCAGCCCGAAGGCTGCGCTGGAATTGATTTACCAGTTGAAGAAGATGAGTGAGGCGTAAAACCGGGTTCGGCGCAGAGATCTGGGTGTGGATATTTCTCCTCACCCCTCACCCCTCACCCCTAACGCCTCACCCCTAACGCCTCACCTTCTCAATGATGATGCCCGTGCGCGCCGTGTGCGTGCTCGTGGGCAACTTCATCATCGGTCGCGGGGCGCACTTCGCTGACAGTGCATTTGAACAGCAAGCGCTGACCAGCCAGGGGATGGTTGCCGTCCACCACCACCTTGTCGTCGGTCACGTC
>JBDKRR010000154.1:0-13433 GCA_039683315.1 Sulfuricella sp. | reverse complement strand
GGAAAAAAGGCAGCTCAGGCTGCCTTTTTTGTTGCTCACTCTCGCCCCCTATGCCATTTACCCCTTTCTCGCGACCATCGTTCGGGCAGCCACCCGCCATCCATTTGGGCTGGGTAATCCTCGTCTGCTCGGCGTGGGTACTTTTCAGCCTGGTCGGCCATGACCCATGGAAGCCGGACGAAGCCTATAGCTTCGGCCTGGTCTATTCCATTCTGCAAGGGCACGACTGGGTGGTACCGATGCTGGCTGGCGAACCCTTCATGGAAAAGCCGCCGCTCTACTACCTGACTGCAGCCGGATTCGCCCGCCTGTTTTCCGGCTGGCTGCCGCTCCACGACGGCGCCCGCCTCGCCAGCGGCTTTTATATGGGCCTGACACTCCTGTTCAGCGGCCTGGCTGCACGCGAACTGTGGGGCAAGGGATACGGGCGCCTGACCGCTCTGATCCTGATCGCCTGCCTCGGCCTTCTGGTGCGAACCCATCAACTGATAACCGACACTGCACTGCTTGCCGGATTCACCGCCGCGTTTTACGGTCTCGCGCTCGCGCCGCGCCGGCTGGTTCTTGGCGGGGTATTTATCGGCATGGGCGCAGGCGTCGGGTTTATGTCCAAGGGCCTGCTCGCGCCCGGCACCGTCGCCATTACCGCGGTGCTGCTGCCGCTGGTATCTCCAATCTGGCGCACCCGCCAGTATTTTATCTCATTGCTCATTGCCTTCATCGTCGCCCTGCCCTGGATCACGATATGGCCCTTTCTGCTTTATCAACGTTCCCCGCAACTGTTTTCCGAATGGTTTCTGGTCAACAACCTGGGGCGCTTTAACGGCACCGCCCATCTCAGTGACACGCACGAATCCGCCTATTACCTGCGCATGCTGCCGTGGTTCGCATGGCCGGCTCTCCCCCTGGCCCTCTGGACTCTATGGCGGCAAAGATGGAGCGGCTGGAGAAAGCAGTATGTTGCCCTGCCGCTCACCCTGTTTCTGGTTACATTAAGCGTGCTGAGCGCTGCGTCGGAAGGCCACGATGTCTATGCGCTCCCCCTGCTCCCGCCGCTCGCCGTACTAGGCGCAGCGGCAGTGGAGTCGTTGCGCAGAGGGGCCGCCAATGCCCTGGACTGGTTCAGCGTAATGACCTTCGGCCTGATCTCGGTCGTGTTGTGGGTCGGCTGGTATGCCACCTTGACCGGCCATCCTGCAGCACTGGCCAGAAAATTCGATCACCTCCAGCCCGGCTATGTCACGCATTTAAATGGGCCTGCACTGCTCCTTGCCGTGGCGTTGAGCCTGGCTTGGCTGATTGTCGTGCTGCGAATGGAGCGCGGCGCGCTGCGGGCGATCGTCAACTCCGCACTGGGTATCACGCTGGTATGGGGTCTGCTGGCAACGATCTGGCTGCCGTGGCTGGATGCAGGTAAAAGCTATCGCGACATGTTCACGTCCATGCACCAGGCCATGCCCCTGCAGTACGACTGCCTCGCCAGCAGGAGCCTGGGCGAACCACAGCGCGCAATGCTATATTATTTCACGGGCATAATCAGCGAAAGAGAAGAGAATTACCAGCCCAACTGCAGCCTGCTGCTGGTGCAGGGACAACCCCAGTCCCTAGAGCCACCCGGCAAGAATTGGCGTATCCTGTGGGAAGGCCAGCGGCTAGGCGACTATTCTGAATGGTTTACGCTATTCCAGAAGAAATGATCACGCATGATGCAACTTGAATTATTTTTCCGCTTGTGTATTAATATTAAGCATTGGTAATAATCCCAACAACATCGCACACCAAAACAGTCTCTATCAAGGAGTAAATAATGAAAAATACCCTCACCAAAATCAGCATCAGCCTGGCCCTGAGCCTGGTTTTTTCCACTGCTGCGTTTGCGCATTCCGTCGAAAATAGCGGTTATTTGGTCGACACCCGCGGCAACGTAGTCAAGAACAACTACAACCAGTGCTGGAGAACCGGCTACTGGACTCCGGCCATGGCAACGGCTGAATGCGATCCTGATCTGGTCAAGAAGGAAACACCGGCCGCTGCTCCCGCCGCCCCTGTAGCATCGGGCCCGGAAAAAGCCGCTTTTGCAAAGATCACTCTGCAAGCCGAGACTCTGTTCGATTTCGACAAGGCCGTGGTACGCCCGGATGGCAAGAAGAAGCTGGACGAAGAAGTCGTCGCCAAAATGAAGCAATATCCGGAAGTCGAAGTGGTACTGGTCACTGGGCATGCAGACCGTATCGGCAAGGAAGCCTACAACCAAAAGCTGTCCGCTCGCCGTGCTGATGCGGTGAAGACCTACCTGGTCGGCCAGGGCATCGATGCCAAGCGCATCGAAACCGCTGCCAAGGGCGAGTCCGAGCCAGTGGTTGCCTGCAGCGACATCAAAGGCAAGGAAAGCGGCAAGAACAAGAAACTGGTGGAATGCCTGCAGCCCAACCGTCGCGTAATGGTTGAAGTCAGGGTACAAAAACCAACTCAGAAATAAGCGAGTTGAGCTGGTAACCGAAAGCCCCGCACCACGCGGGGCTTTTTTCTTGCACCCCATTCCGGTAAACCGATGCAACAAGCCGACACGATAATTGATGCACGCTGGGTAATCCCCGTAGAGCCGGCGCGTCAGGTACTCGACCATCACAGTGTGGTCATCGCGGCGGAGCATATCGTCGCCATTCTGCCGACTCCCGAAGCCCATGCGCGCTTTGCTGCGAAACGCACCGTCACGCTGGGCGAGCACGCGCTCATCCCCGGCCTGATCAATCTCCACACCCATGCCGCCATGAACCTGATGCGCGGCCTGGCCGACGACCTGCCGCTGATGGAGTGGCTCAAGCATCACATCTGGCCCGCCGAGGGGCGTCACGTCTCTCCCCAGTTCGTGCGTGACGGCACGCTGCTGGCTTGCGCCGAGATGCTGCGCGGCGGCATCACCTGCTTCAACGACATGTATTTCTTTCCGGATGCAGCCGCCGAAGCGGTCCTGGAATCAGGCATGCGCGCGGCCATTGGCATGATCGCCATGGACCATCCCACCGCTTATGCCAGCGACGCGGATGCCTACCTCCACAAGGGTCTGGAGACGCGCGACCGGTTTGCTGCGGAGCCCTTGCTGTCGTTCACGCTTGCACCACATGCGCCCTACACCGTCAGCGACAAAACCTTCGGCAAAATACTCACTTATGCCGAGCAACTCGACCTGCCCATCCACATCCATCTTCAGGAAACGCAGGATGAAATTCAGCAGGGACTGGAGCAGCATCAGCTCAGGCCGCTGCAGCGCCTGCAGAACCTGGGTTTGCTGGGCCCCAACCTGATCGCGGTGCATGCCGTGCACCTCAAGCCGGATGAAATGGCCGTCCTCGCCCAGCAAGGCTGCCATGTGGCGCACTGCCCCACTTCGAACCTCAAACTGGCGAGCGGTATCGCACCGGTTACTGCCATGCTGGAGCACGGCATCAACGTCGGCATCGGCAGCGACAGCGCCGCCAGCAACAACCGCATCGACCTGTTCCAGGAAATGCGCCTTGCGGCCCTGCTTGCCAAGGGATCCAACGGACAGGCGGACGCCCTGCCGGCGCACCAGGCGCTGCGCATGGCGACGCTCAATGGGGCACGTGCACTGGGCAAGGAAGAACGGCTGGGATCGCTTGAACCGGGCAAGGAAGCGGATATTGTCGCCGTCAGACTTGGCGAACCGGAAACCTTGCCATGTTATGATGTGATTTCGCATCTGGTCTATGTTGCGGGACGCGAACACGTCACACACGTGTGGGTCCGCGGCAAGCCCGTAGTGGAAAACCGCAGCCTGCTCACGCTGGATGAGCGGCAACTGTCAGCCCAAGCCGGCCTGTGGCAAGAACGCATTAGGTAAAGACATGAACAACGCTACCCCATTGAACGCCGACCAACAGGAGCTGGACAAATTCAGCCAGCTTGCCCACCGCTGGTGGGACCCCAGCAGCGAATTCAAACCGCTGCACGACATCAACCCCTTGCGCCTCGAATACATCGACAGCCTTGCCGGCCTTTCAGCCAAGCGCGTGCTGGATGTCGGCTGCGGCGGCGGCATTCTGTCCGAAAGCATGGCTGCAAGGGGCGCAAACGTCACCGGCATCGACCTGGGCGAGAAGGCCCTCAAGGTGGCCAAGCTGCACCTGCTGGAAAGCGGTCAGAAAGTGGATTACCGCCTGGTTGCCGTGGAAGCGCTGGCGCAGCAGGAAGCCGGGCAATATGACGTGGTGACCTGCATGGAAATGCTGGAACACGTGCCCGACCCTGCCAGCATCGTCAGAGCCTGCAGCCAACTCGTCAAACCCGGCGGCCAGGTGTTCTTCTCCACACTCAACCGCAACCTCAAGTCCTATTTGTTCGCTGTCATCGGCGCGGAATACGTGCTCAACATGCTGCCGCGCGGCACCCATGAATACGGAAAATTCCTCAAGCCCTCCGAACTTGCACGCCACTGCCGCGCGTCAGGCCTGGTCGTCGACGAAGTCACCGGCATGAGCTACAACCCGCTTTCCAAGGTCTATTCCCTCGGCAAGGACACCAGCGTCAACTACATGCTGGCATGCCGCCGCGAAGCATAAGAAACCAGGCAGCAAAATGATCAAGGCAGTCCTCTTCGACCTCGACGGCACGCTCGCCGACACCGCGTTGGATCTGGGTTACGCCCTCAACGAACAGCGCCGCCGGCACGGCCTGGCGCCGCTGCCCCATGAGCAGCTTCGCCCTTATGCCTCGCACGGCACGGTCGGCCTGCTGGACGTCGGCTTCAACCTCGCGCCCGAAGACCCGTCCTTCTCCACTATGAGGGAAGAATATCTCGAGCTTTACACTGCCAACCTGTGCCGCCTGACCTGCCTGTTCCAGGGCATGGCAGAAACCCTGCAACAACTCGAACAGCGCAACATCCCCTGGGGCGTGGTCACCAACAAACCCGCGCGCTTCACGGACCCGCTCATGGCCGCGCTAGGCCTGAGCGAACGCGCTGCCAGCATCATCAGCGGCGACACCTGCGCCCACCCCAAGCCCCATCCCGAGCCCCTGCTGTGCGCCAGCCGCGAAATCGGCCTGCCGCCGGAGACATTCGCCTATGTAGGCGATGCCCAGCGCGACATGGAGGCCGCGACCGCTGCCGGAATGCGCCCCATCATCGCGCGTTACGGCTACCTGGGGCCGGATGACCACCCGGAACAATGGGACGCCCACTGCATGATCGAAAGCCCGCTGGAACTTTTGCGCTTGCTGTAACCAGCGCTGTGTTAAAATTCCTACTCCATTGAACTTTGGTGCTCCAGACCAGTCAATGTAAGCACGGGGGCGACCCGGTTTCGACGTGGGTTGCAAAGCAGAGTAGGGCATACCGAGGACCAGTTACCTCGTAAATACATCTGGAAACAAATAGTCGCAAACGACGAAAACTACGCACTAGCCGCTTAAACGGCTTTGCCTCTGCACCGGTTCTCTCATGGGCCGGGTCAGGCAACTGACAGCAGAGTCATTCACATGAGATCGCGCCGGTCCGGGTTACTTGAACCGGTGCTAAATAAAAGGTAACTCGCCCGAGTCCAGCCTGTCCTGTTGGCGTGACAAAGGTTAAAACCAAATAATTGGACTAAGTATGTAGAACTGCCTGTAGAGGGCTTGCGGACGCGGGTTCGATTCCCGCCGCCTCCACCAATAACAAAACCCCAACTGCTCTCAGTTGGGGTTTTTTATTGCCTCCTTGCGCCAACTCCCGCGTGTTTGCGGGGATTACTGCGGAAACTTGCGGACTTCGACATACTGGGCTGCCGTCGAATTCCACTCTCTCCCCCGCCATTTTTCTCCCCAGGCTCGCTCCCGAAAATAGGCCCGAAGTCCGCAAAGACATCCGATGGGGCGTAAATGAATCTATCAGTTGGCTGCGGACGATTCAATCAGTTTGATTGCAGCATTGGCAACCGGATCGAATAATCGCAGCGTGTGCGCACAGGGAAAATCATGCCATCCGTTGAAAAATCTCCTGTGCGGTGCGACGAGCCTCGGACTCTCGTTCAGCGCTGATCGGGGCTAGCTCGATGCCATCCCAACCGTCAACAAATGCGCTCCCGCCGACGTCATCATCGTAAGGATCGCCATTTTCGTGGATGGCTTGGTATTCGTCCTTGGTCAAGTCAACGCCAACGAGCTCAGCAAGGTAAACCCACGTCCAGCACCGCTGTAGATCATCGTGGTCATATTCTTCGATCAACTGCCGCATGGCCTCGCTATCACCGGCTTCTGCTGCTGCCGTGAGCCATTTTCTTGCATCGTGTTTCCGTCCGAGACGTTCCGCTATTTCAGCGACCAGCACCGGGTCTGCATTGACCTGATCTCCTGCTTGCTCAAAGAAGGCTGGACCATCAAACTGATCTGCAAGATCCAGGAGCGCATCTTGATGGCCAAGTCGCGCGGCTTCACGCAGGTGATATTCGTATTTCTCGGATCTGGCGAGATTCGCGTAATAGGCATCGGCCCATTCCTGCTCGACTCCTGACAGGACGCGCCCGGATTGAGCCTGTTGGTACCAGTGCTCACTCCCAACCGTCTCCCCATCATCTTCGTCACTCGGTGCGTAGATCAGTGCCAATGCATAGTGAGCAAGGGGATTCCTCTTACCGGCCGCGCCATCTAGCCCATCCAGTAGCATCGAGGAAACCAAAGCTTCTGTGCTTGCCCATCGATCGTCGGCGACGCCTTCCCTGTCTTCGAATTCATCATCGTCACTGTCGATATCGACTTCCAATTCTGAGCGTAGATGTGCCACCAGGTCCGCAATCCTGATGACACCAATTTCGTGCTCGGTCAGGAAACCAGGCAGAACAAGGGATACGGCCTTTGCTGCCTCGGGCGAATACCCGATCTCGATACAACGATTCTGAACAAGCACCGTGTTTGAAGATGCTCGTCGACTGGTTATCGATGCCTCGGTGAAAACGGCGTCAGCGCAAAGTGATGCGTAGGAGTTGAAACCAAAAGATGCCGCCAGCAGCTCGTAAATGTGGGCCCGTTTGTATCTGGCACCGGTGTTGGCTTCGAGCTGTTGCTGCGCGGAGTACGCGAGTGTCTTGATTGTCATGACATGCCTTTCATTTCCGCCTCGCCTATTTCGGGTCAGACGCACACGTTTAAGTCCCCGACGACGAGGCTCAATGAGAAGGTTTCAATGACAAATTAGAACTGGCCTTTTTTTACTCGTGTGCAAGTAAGGTGGGCACCGAGGGCCATTGTAGCGCTGGTGCCAATCTTGGTCTAGATGCTGAGTCGAGCCCGTTGCTCATCCCACACCAGTGGCGGATCAATGCAGCCTTTGGCTGAAAAACTGCTCAATCCATTACTGGGGCGATATCGACACCCACGGCTTTGGCATTCTGGACCAACTGCGCGGCCACTTTGATCACGTAGCATCGTTCTTGATGGACAGAGCAACCCTCGATGCGCATGCCGCCGTATGGGGAAGCGAGGACAAGCCCCTGCGAGTGGACCTGCACCGGTTGACGTCCGAGGAAAGAGCCCTCTACGGACGATCTGCGCGACAACCGCATTCAGGGTGGGCTGCGGCTTGAGCAGGAACACATCGGCGTCCAATGGCTCGCTCACCGCCTTGAACAGCTCCTTGGCGGCATCACCACGTCCCATTCAGGCATCTTGCCATAGGACCATAAAAGGACTATATTAAGTCTTTGTCAATTCTGGAGCTCGGCCATGCGCTACTCATCTCAAGTCAAGCCGATCAGCTATCTCAAAGCCAACGCCGCCGAGGTTCTGACACTCCTCGCTGAGCAGCGTGAGCCGATGGTCATCACCCAAAACGGTGAGGCCAAGGCCGTCCTGCAGGATGTAGCCTCGTTCGAAGAGACGCAAGAAACGCTGGCCTTGCTGAAGATCCTCGCACTAGGCAACCAAGACGTGGCGGCTGGCAAGGTTAAGCCCGTGGCCGACATCGTTGCCCGCCTTCGCGCCAAGCGAACCGCTGTCTGATGGCTGGCGCGCCTGCCATATTCGAGGTTCTGCTCACCGAGGGTGCCGAGCAGGACTTGGAGGCCATCCACGACTACATCTCTGAATTCGACTGTGTGGCCAACGCCAACTACGTGTTGGATGAGCTGATGGACGTTGTAGAGAGCCTGTCGAAATTCCCGGAACGCGGCAGTTACCCGAAGGAACTGGTCAGTCTCGGCATCAAAGAATATCGCCAGACCTTCTTCAAGCCGTACCGCGTGATCTACCGTGTCACAGGCAGCCAAGTCATCATCTACCTGATTGCTGATGGGCGCCGTGATATGCAGTCAGTGTTGGCGAGAAGGCTGCTTGGCGCATAGACCATCCGCCCGTTCTGGCTACAATCCGCATGGCTTTGAACCAGTACTCACCAGTCCGGCGAGCGTTTGCAGCACGCCGCAGGACGAACCTGCCAGATGATGCATCACAGCAGGAAATTGTTTAATGTTTCAATTTGAATTTTACTAGAAGGCCGTTGGCACTTCTAATGGGGGCAGGTCAAGCAGGCTTAGACTTTATATGGGCACTCATCACCTCATAAACTGATTTCCGACAACACAAATAACAACATGCAGGATCCTCCATGCTGCCTTACAAGTTGACTTCAACAATCGTATTGCTCGCCCTCACCGCCTGCGCCTCCCGCTATCCGCTCGGCATCCCAGAAGAACAATGGCAAGCCATGAGCACTGCGCAGCGGCTGCAAGCCCAGGAAAAACACGCCGAGCTGAAGCGGGCCGAGGCCGAACGTCAAGCCGCCGAAGCTCGTGCCCGCGAGGCAGAAGCGGAGCGGCAACGCGCCGAACTGGAGACACGGCGTCGCGAGGCGCGCTATGGCGAGCGTGTGCAATGCGTCCTGTCAAACGCCGAGGCCTATCTGGGTGGAAAATGGCGAAGTATCGAACCGGTTGCACTGGATCTGGTGCAAGGAATGGAGATTTCTTTCAACCTGGCCGAGCCTTCCGGCCGCACAGTGAGCTATCGTACGCCGGCCTATGCATATTTTGATGGCCAAAGCGTCGGCCTGTGCCGCGATGCCGACGACGATCGCCGCAACCCGAGTACCTGCGCCCGCGTGCTCGGCACCTTCGCCGACTACCGACGCGGCTTCGAGCTGCGCATCGATGCCCAGCGTTTTCTGCGCGGTCGAATGCGCTGCGACCTGGTGCCCGCGCAGGACATGCCGAGGCGACGCGATTACCGATGAGCGGGCCAGCCACGCTGCCGGAAAATGAAAGAAAGCAATCAACCATCTCGCTGAACCAAATTCTTGAGAAATTCATGAATGCCACGACCTTTTTGCATCTCTACCGGACCAACGCGCAATTCCTGCGCTGGGCGCTGTTGGCCTGGGTCATTTCCATCGCCGCCTCGCTGGGATTGAACGAATCAGCCGCATCGTCCTATGCCGAACCCCTCTACCAGAGTGTGACCCTGGCGGGTCTGGCAGGCTTGCTCCTGTTCGGCCTGTTGAACATTTATTTCGGGGTGATCAAGGACTTCTCCGCCACCCAGATTCTCGTCTCCACAGCAGCCCTGTTCATCGGCAGCGTAGGGCTTTCTGCGGTATTCGCGAAGCTGAGCCTCCCCTGGATGGCCGCCGGATGCGTGTTGTTCATGCTCGGCATGGGCGGTGTATGGCACGGACTGGGACGCCAGCGGAAAACCTCCCACGAGCAGGAACCACCTGCCCGCCCGATGGACGACGCCACAATCCGTGGCAGCGCCTCGCTTTTCGCTTACGGCAGCGACAAATACGCATTCGTCGAGCGCATGAGCACGGGCAGGAACACCCCGGCCGAACAATTCGAGAAGAGACTCATCCGCCACATCGAACGCGCCATGCAGGTGCAACCCATCTCCCGGAAGGGAACCGGCGCCTGTTACTGGAATTTTCGCCTGAAGGCCGGCGGACTGGTCGAACTGGTCGTAATAGGACCTGGTTACAACACGTCTGCGCTGCTAAGGGAAGGCGAGCGCTGGCTGCTGCGCATCCGGGAGGAAAAGCCGGGTTTTTTCACCAATTGGATGCGTGAGTACTTTGCGGGACAAGCAGGCATGGAGCGCGACCTCGGCAGCGAAATCCAGACGCAGTTCGCCAGCAGCCAGTTAGCTGACGAAAACGCCTTTTTCGCTCAGAACATCGAAGTCCCGGTGGTCGGCATCAAACTCTCGCCGGAAGCAGCAATCGGTTTACTGAATGCCATCGAGCAAGCCGCATCACACAACGCCGACAACGGCGAGGCCGAAAAACCAGACAAGCCGACACTGCACTGAAATACCCTGGAAAATTCGATTTGACCAGCGTTTCGAACTGGACGGCCTAGATCCGTTCCCAGCCAAGCGGACGGGGGAAAATGCCGCGGGCGGAACGCTTAAATAGACAATTATTCTTTAGTCCCGCAGAATTTCTCGCATTGGCTCGACTTTGGAAAGCATATGGAAAACTCAGCGGGTGTCGCGCTACTGATCATTGGCCTTGTCTTGGGGCCCGGGTATTATGTGTACAGCCACTTTCTCAGCGGCAAGGTGGTATCCACGTATCCTCTACCGGTGAAACACCAGGCAGCAGACTATCGCTTCGATCCGGTGCGAATCGAGCTTAGTCCTGACATGGGTAAAGTCGTGTTGATACTCCGTTTTCAGGCTGAACACGGCCCGACAACGACGCCAACAAAGACGCCGCGCAACTCATATCATGCATTATTAAAATCCGGAAACAAGACGATTTTTGACAAGCAGTTCATGCTGACTCCCACCTCGCTTGAGAGCGAGGTACTGCTGAATTTCCATGAGACCATGCCGGTATTCCAGGCCAACACCAGAGACGCCTATCTACTGGAAATCAGCCAGACAGGCGAAGCAGGCATGAACCTGATAAGCGCCGATGTTCAGGTCCGCCAAGGCGTCTTGGAACCCAACAATACCCTGTTAATGACAGGTTTTGGCTTGCTAGCAGCAGGTGTGGCGCTGCTGTTGTTTTAGAAGCGGTTAAAAACCACATAGCGCAGGCTATTAGATAGACTTCGGCCCCACAAAATCCGATTTTCATTCACATCGGCCATGCGTAGTTGCCGTTACATTACTTGAGATTGCAACGATGAAATTTCACGACTTGGCCATTGGCCAACGCTTCGAGCTTGATGGCGCGACTTATGTTAAAACCAGCCCGGTTCTGGCCAGCAGGGAAGATGGCGGGGAGAAAAAATTTCTGGCCCGTTATGCGGCGGTACAGCCACTGGGCGGCGCGGAGCGGCACCCTACAAAAAAAGCGGAAAGAATGCTGCAGGCGGAGGCGGTGCTTGCCGCTTTCAATGCCTACCATGTGCGCTGCCAGGAAGCGTTGGAGCGCTTGGCCGAGGATATTCCTGGTGACGGACTGAAAGCAGTGATCAATGTTCTGGAGAACGAGCGACAAGGCTTTATCGACGCAGTTCTGAAGGGGTAGCGCCGCGTTTTGACGAATCAGTTGACTCCGACCGAGCGGGCCTGGCAGTCCTTCATGGTCGTGATCACGTCGCACATCCAATGATGCGGCCCGCCGTCATTGCATATTTTCTGGGCGTTTTTCCATATCTGGTTGTTTTGCTTGCACTGGCTTTCCCAGTAGGCTGGGTGAAATTCCTCGGCGACTTTATCATCGCTCAGATCGCGCAAGAACTCGACGGTCCGCTCGGCCTCGGTTTTGGGCTTGCCGCTACAGCCGGACAACAGGAAAAGGGCGATCATGGATGCGAGGACTAATGCGGTGAACGATGGTGTCTTTTTCTGCATCTAATTTCCTTTCAAGTCTGTAAACGGATAATTGTGAACGATTCGACCTAGAAATCGCATTATCGGCGATTAATCGCCATATTGGCCCCAGAACAAGTAGCAATTATGGTTGCTAAGGGCTCCATCAGCAAGTTCAGGCAGGTATTTTCGGGGAGTCGATCCATGCGCTCTGCCTTGCATGTCATAACTATGGCCGCTCTCATTCCTGGACTGGCCGCTTGTGCCGCTCCCCGCTACCAGTCCGCATATCGCTACGAGCCGCCGACAGGGATGGACGGTCACGCTTGCCTGGAAGCTTGCACGCGCAAAATTGCGGTATGCCGCGGGCAGTGCGCTGCGACCAGCCAGGCTTGCCTGAAGAATCTGGCACCTCTGGTCGATGAACGCTACAACGCGGACGTGAAGCGTTACGAGGCGGAACTGGGTCGCTACCGCCAGGAACTGCTTCAATATGACTTATATCTGTCGCTGAATTGGGGCTACCCTTACCCATGGCACCATGGCATGTGGCCATATTCCCCTTGGGAGATGCCGTACTCTTCGCCCCCTATTCCACCGGTAAAACCCAGTCGCAGTGCAGAGTTCGAGCGGCTTAGGGGCGAGCGCTGCGATGTGGACTGCGGCTGCCAGTCCATCTATGACGCCTGTTTTCTGGCGTGCGGCGGCAAGAAAATTCCGGAGGTGAAATGCATAAGTCACTGCCCGCCGTAGCGGACCAGATTCGCCAGCCATTTTGATAAAGAAAATGAAGTGCAAAGCATGTACCATTTCACTTCAGACACTGCGGCCGGTGCACACCTGAAATTTACCCGCCGCCAAGCCAGGATCGACAAGGAAAGTATCGACACCATGCCACCAACACGTTTTCGCCTGCCTGTCAGCGCCGTCTTTTTCGGCGTCCTCGGATTGATCACCCTTGCAGTCGGCATTTTCGCAATGGCCGGGCTACTACACAAAGTGCACCCCCTGCTCAACGCAGATGGTGGCTTGGCGCTTGTGGTTACCGGCATCGCGCTGATCCTGTCAGGCGCTTTCCCGCTGGGGCTGGCGATGCTTGCCGCCGTACAAAGCTCTACTGATTGACTTCGTTCGATGTCGTCGTGATCGGCGCCGGCGCTGCCGGCTTGATGTGTGCGGCGCAAGCAGGTCAGCGCGGGCGGCGCGTGCTGCTGCTCGACCACGGGGAAAAACTCGCCGAGCGCATTCGCATTTCAGGCGGCGGCCGCTGCAATTTCACTAACCGTAGTGTCGGCGCAGAGAATTACCTGTCGCAAAACCCGCATTTTTGCCGTTCGGCGCTTGCCCGCTTCTCTCAGCACGACTTCATCAAGATGGTAGAGCGGCGCCGCATTCCCTACCACGAACGCGAGCACGGCCAACTCTTTTGCGACGACTCGGCACAGGACATCATCGATATGCTCAAGGATGCGTGCGACGCTGCCGGCGTGCAGTGGGCGATGCCCTGCGCCGTGCGGCAAATCGCTCGAATCGAAGACAAGGAGGGCATGCGCTTTTCTGTGGCCACGGAACGTGGCACCTTCCGCTGCCGATCGCTGGTAGTCGCCAGCGGAGGGCTTGCCGCGCCACAAATCGGGGCCAGCCCATTCGGCTACAAGCTTGCTGAACAATTCGGCCTGCCCGTG
>JBDKRR010000153.1:0-2698 GCA_039683315.1 Sulfuricella sp. | reverse complement strand
TGCGATGCCTATGCCATTATCCGCCACGCGCAGCACCACCCATTCGCCTTCGCGCACGGCCGACAGCGTCACTTGCGGCATGCCGTCGCGGCAACGGTAGGTCAGCGCATTGTCCACCAGGTTGGTAAGGATTTGCCCGATCAGCGTGGCGTCGCCGAGCGGGGTCGCGAGCGGCCCGATCACTTCGAAATGGGCGCCGCTGGCGGCGATGCGCTCGCCGAAGGTGGACGCCAGATGAGCGGCCAGGGGCTCCAGCGGCACCGGCACTGCCCGCACGGCGCCCCGCCCGGTGCGCGAGTAGTGCAGCAGGTCATCGATCAGCGTGCCCATGCGTTCGCTTGCGGCAATGACGTTATCCAGGTAGTGCCGCCCCTCCTCGTTGAGAGAATCGCCATGGCTGCGCGCCAGTATCTGCGCAAAACCGCTCACCGCCCGCAACGGTGCGCGCAGGTCGTGCGAGACGGAGTAGGAAAAGGTCTCCAGTTCCTTGTTGGCGGCCTCCAACTCAGCGGTCCGGTCACGCACGCGCTGTTCCAGGGAAGTGTTGAGCTTGCGTATTTCCGCGTCGGCCGCTTTCCGGTCCTCGATCATGCTCAACAGCACCAGGCGCGATTGATCCGAAATCGCCAGCAAGTGCGCCGTTTCGGCCTGGGCCGCGCGCGCAGCCTCTTCGGCACGCCGGCGCTCGGTGACGTCCTGTTCCGCCCCGCGAAAGCCGCACAACTGCCCCTGGGCATCGAAAACCGGCACGCCGCTGGTGAGGATCACGCGGGTCGTACCGTCCTTGTGCCGGTTGACGTTTTCCAGGAGGCGAAAGGGGACCTGGCGGGCGACGATCTCCTGAAACAGCGGCATCACCCGCTCCGCTTCCTCAGGCGACATGAGGTCGAAGGGCGTCTTGCCGATGATTTCCTCGGCACGATAGCCGAGCACATTCAGCACGTTGTCCGAAGCGAAGGTGTAGCGCCCTTCCGCGTTTACCTCCCACAGCCAGTCCGCCGAGGTCAAGGCGATGTCGCGAAAGCGTTCCTCGCTTGCGCGATGGGCCTCGGTTGCCTGCTTGCGTTCGGATTCGCTTTCTTCCAGCGCGGCGAGCATGAGGTTGAAATCCTCTCCCACTCTGCCGATTTCGTCCTTGCGCTTGAAGCTGACCCGAAAGCCGCGCTCCCCGCCGCGCACCCGCGAAGTGGCGCTGACCAGCCGGTTCAGTCCACGGGTCAGACTGTTCGCCATGAAGATGGCGAACAAGGAACCCAGCGCAATGGCAAACAGGGTAAAAACGACTCCTTTTAACTTGACCTGGCGCAGGTTCGCCGCGATGCGTTCCTGGCCGACCCCTACGCGCGCCCAGCCGATAAAATACTTGCCGGCCATGACCGGCGCAGCCACGTCGACCAAATCATTGTCGTCAACCAAGGTAGTGGGCACCGGAAGGCCGGCCAGGAGGGCGCGGCTGGTAGCATCCTTGATGAAATGTCCGATGTTGCCGGGGTCGCTGTGCGCCAGCACCCTGCCATCGGGAGAAAGCAGCATGGCGTAACGCACATCCGGGTCCCGCGCCACCGATCGGACGACCTCCTGCAAACCGACCACGTCGTGAGCCATGACCCACGACGCGCTGCCAGCCGCCAGCGTCTCCGCCATGCGGCCAGCATCCGCCATGGCACGCCGGTGCAGAAAGTCGCTCTGCCCGGCGACCAGGTCGATCATTAGCAGCGTCATGAGCAATGCATAGATGAATGCAATGCCGGCGATGAGCTGGTGACGGATGGACAAGCCCTGAAAGCGCTGGAAGATGCGCTTCATTTTGTTCTTTCCACTTCTTCGAGCGGGCGCACGGTGGCGCTGAAATGAGCGACGAACTCGCGTACCGGCCGGTAGGTTTCCGCGCTCGCGGCCTCGAAGCGAGACAGCGGCAGGCGCGCCAATATTTCACGCCCTTCCCGGCTGTCCTGCAGGGAGAACAGGATGACAGCCACGCGCTGTAGCAATTGCGGCGGAAAATCGTCGCGCGCCACCAGGCCGTTGTTGGGCAGCTTGTCGGTTGTCCACTGGACTTTCAGTTGGGCAGCGTAGTCGGGATGTTCCTTCTCGAAGGCGGTCCACGGCGGCGGCCAGGTCGCGCCGGCTGCCGTGTTCCCGAGATAGACGTTCATGATCGAGGATTCCTGCGAGCCGACATAGCGCGACTCGTAACTGGAGAGAGGCAGACCGTGGTCGTTGAGGTAAAGCTGCGGCAACATGGTGGCGGCCAGCGCGCTTTTGGCCGGAAAACTCACCGCCTTGCCCTCGAGATCGGCCACGTTGCGGATGCCGCTATCGCGGCGTACCAGGATGATGCCGCGAAACATCTCGTCGTCGCCCATCTTGCCGAACACGCGATAGCCATGCTTGAGCGCATTGATGGTGTGGTAGGGATTGGGCAGAGCCAGGTCAAAATGGCGGGAGTAAAGCTTCTTCTCGAATTCCTCGTAATTGCGCGATGCTTCCAGCGAGAAATGCGCCTCCGGAATGCGGGCATTGAGCACATCGACGATCGGCCCGTAAAGCTCGAACAGGCGCGACGGATTGTGCAGCGGATGCACGCCGAACAGATATTCCTTCCTGACCGGCACCGAGTCCGGCCTGTCGCCGATCTGCGGTTGATAACCGCCCTGCTGGTCGTTCTTGCCGCAACCACCGGCCAGGGCCAGAAAGC
>JBDKRR010000152.1:0-1785 GCA_039683315.1 Sulfuricella sp. | reverse complement strand
GCCAAAATTACGCTGCGAGCTATAGGGCGGCGCGCTGGCAAGTTGCCGCGCCAGCTTGGCGGAGATACGCTTGAAGTCCACACCAGCCATACAGTGACAGAGGTCAGGAATATATTCCTTGATCGGCAGCTGGATGCCATTGAGAAACGCGCCGTTGCCTTCCATGGCATAAAACATCTCGTCCGCCACCGGGTCATACACCACGCCCAGCACGCTACGCCCATGCCGCATCAGTGCGACCGACACGGCGAAATAGGGCAGGCCGTTAACGAAATTGGAGGTGCCGTCGATGGGATCGATGCACCACAGCCCGGCATCTCCCGCCTGCCACAACTCCTTTTGCAGTTCGAAGGGCATTTCCTCACCCAGCACCGGGTGGTCGGCGATTTTTCCCAGGGCCGCCACCAGGGCATTCTGCGAGGCGATATCCGCTTCGGTGAACATGCTGCCGTCGCTCTTGCGCTGGCGCGCCACTTTCAGGTAGCGCGGCATGATTTCGACCTGGGCGACGGTTTTGACGGCTTCGATGACGGCGTTGAGCATGCGTTAATAGTGAGCAGTTAGCAGTGAGTGGTGAGCGGTTTTCCGCTTACTGCTCACTATTCACCGCTTACTCTCCCTTCCATTTAATCGAGCAGCCCATGCTCGGAATCTGTTCTGCCGGCCCCTGGCCGGTTTTGGCCACTTGCACCATGGCCTCGAACAGGTCGCGGCGCACATCGGCCGGGGCGGCTTCCTTGCGCGACGCATCGAGCCGTCCGCGGTACTGCAGCTCCAGCTTGGCATTGAAGCCGAAAAAATCCGGCGTGCATACCGCACCGTAGGCCTGCGCCACCTGCTGGGTTTCGTCCAGCAGATAAGGAAAGGGATAAGCGAATTCGGCAGCCACTTTCTTCATGTTGTCGAAAGAATCTTCGGCATATTCGGTCGGATCGTTGGACATGATGGCCACGCTGCCGATGCCGTATGACTTGAGCTCGGTGCAATCCCGCACCAGACGGTCGCGCACCGCCTTGACATAAGGGCAGTGGTTGCAGATGAACATCACCAGCAAGCCGTTCGGACCGCGCACATCGGACAGGCTGTAACGCTTACCGTCCACCCCAGGCAAGTCGAAATCCAGCGCGTTCCAGCCAAAATCGCACAGCGGCGTTTGCAAACTAACCATCACTACCTCAATTAAAATACAAATCCCGGTTGAAGTATAACGCCCGTTTCTTTGCCAACGCCAGCGCAAGCGTTATAGTTTCAACCCATGACTATTTCACGCTTTTATCATTCCACCCTGCCCCCTCACGCCAAGCACGCGGAACTCCTCCCCGAATCCGCCCATCACGCAGCCAAGGTGCTACGCCTGCAAGTCGGCAATGCGATCGTCCTGTTTGACGGCACGGGAGGAGAGTATCCGGCCATCATCGAACAGATCGGCAAACAGCGCGTTACGGTTGAAATCGGAACGTGGCGCGAGCGGGAATGCGAATCGCCGCTGGACGTCACCCTGGCGCAGGCGCTCTCCAGCGGCGACAAAATGGATTTCACCCTGCAAAAAGCCGTGGAGCTCGGCATTACCGCCATCCAGCCGGTCGCCAGCGAGCGCAGCGTCGTCAAACTGAGCGGGGAACGGGCCGAAAAGCGTGTGCGACACTGGCAGCAGATCGTCGTTTCCGCCTGCGAACAGTGCGGCCGCAACCGCGTTCCCCAAGTCGCGCCCATCCTTTCCCTGAACGACTGGCTGGGCAAACCGGCAGCACCAGGCCTGCGTCTGACCCTGGCGCCAGACGCGCC
>JBDKRR010000151.1:0-7601 GCA_039683315.1 Sulfuricella sp. | reverse complement strand
CTTTGGCAAGACTACCAGCAATCGTGATAAATACCTAATTTATTTATTTTTTTTAGCTCACTATGCCAAGGCAATGGTTGGATTCGCAATCAGTGAACCGGTCGGTTCGGCTGTGGACATGACGTATTCGGCGCTTTCGGTAAGATTGGGACGGGTAATTCCGGCCGGATTCTAGTTCCGTTCTGCAAAGAGTTGATATGTAATGAACCCCGCCCAGCCGATGACATTGACCGTGAGATATGTCGCTGCAGGTATCAGAAATTCCATGTTGCCCCCATTATTATTTAATTGAATGACATGCCGTTGTGCATGAGACGAACGATAAATTGATCGTACTATTCGCTTTTTTTACAGATATTTATATCAGGGCTAGCTTGTTTTGACTATCGGGGAAAACACTATGGATTTGCCAAACCAGGTACGGCAACGGTCTTGTGTTATGTGCGTCCGATTCTGTGCGGCTTTCCGGTTTGATTGCTGCAGGACTTCCTGTTAAAGATAACCAGGTTACCGATTCGTCGACCAGGAAATACTCCTTTTACCTTATCGCTTTTTTACTTCCTTCAAAGATATTCTCGTTACTTCCAGCGCGTATAGCTGCCTGCTTGCTGAGGCGGTTCGCAGATCACCAGACTGACCGGGCGATTCCAGTTTCATGCTGTTTTATCTTTCGATCCATTCTCTTGTATAGCCTGCGTAGCGTCGGCAGTAGCGGCGTTAGACACCCGTGTCCGGCGTAAAATGATTAACTGCAAATTTGTTTCAGCCAATGGCGAGCGCTGCTTGAGCGGTGCCGAGTCATGTTCCAACCCGCATTGGTGCGAAGAAAGGAGGTTCTGATGGAAAATTCCCTGGTTCAGCTATATGGACATGGTCAAAGCTACTGGATCGACGACCTGACGCGGAACATGCTGCGAACGGGGGAGTTGAAGCGCCAGGTCGAGAAACAAAACTTGTGCGGCGTCACTTCAAATCCATCGATTTTCGGCAAAGCCATTGCCCATGGACGCGACTATGAAGAGCAGATCCGGCAGGCAACGGAAGCGGGATGCTCAGTCGCTGAGATATATGAGCAAATCGTCACCGCCGACGTACGGGCAGCCTGCGATATCCTGGCTCCTGTTTTCGAGCGAACCGCAGGAGCAGACGGGTTTGTCAGCCTGGAGGTTTCCCCGCATCTCGCCCACGACACACAAGGCTCCATTCAGGAGGCGCGCCGCCTCCATGCAATGGTTTCCCGGCCTAATCTGCTCATCAAGATTCCCGGAACGGCGGCCGGTGTCCCGGCCGTCGAGCAACTGGTGTTCGAGGGGGTAAATGTGAACATCACGCTGCTGTTCGCGATAGAAAATTACGAAGCCGTGGCGATGGCCTATCTGCGTGCCCTGAAACGCCGTCTGGAAGCGGGGTTGCCGCTCGACACGGTGGCCTCGGTGGCGAGCTTTTTCTTGAGCCGCATCGACGTGCTGGCCGATCAGTTGCTGGCGCAGCGCATCCTGGCGGCAGATGCACTCAATATGGAAGCGGGACCGGCCCGCCTGCTCGGCAAGGCCGCGATCGCCAATGCCAAACTCGCCTACCAGAGCTTCAGGCGGATCGTCGATGGCGATGAGTGGAAAGCGCTGGCAAGCAATGGCGCGCGGCCGCAACGCATGCTCTGGGCGAGCACCAGCACGAAGAATCCCGCCTACCGTGATGTGATGTACGTGGAACCCCTGATCGGCCCCTACACCGTCAACACCTTGCCTGAGGAGACCATCGCCGCTTTTCTCGATCACGGCAAGGTGGCCGACACGGTGGAAATCGGTGTCGACGAAGCCAGGCAAGTGTTGCGCAATATCGAAATGTCGGGCATTTCGTTCCGCCAGGTGACCCAGCAACTGGAAAATGAAGGTGTCCAGAAATTCATCGATGCCTACGATGCGCTGCTGCAAACGCTTGCCGACAAACGGGGAAAATATCTCCATGCCCAGGGTGCCGCGCCGCTCGAGGAAATGGCGCGCAAGCTGCGCCGCCTGGTCATCCGCATGACCACGCAGGCCGCTTCGGGGCACCCCACTTCCTGCCTGTCCTGCGCCGATATCGTGAGCGCGCTGTTTTTCCGCGAAATGCGCTGGGACCCGCACGATCCCAAGGCGCGCAACGTCGATACCTTCCTGCTTTCCAAGGGACACGCCGCCCCCATCTTGTGGGCGGCGCTGCACGAGGCCGGCGCGATCGCGGAAGACCCGATGACGCTGCGCTCGATCGACAGCACGCTGGAAGGCCATCCCACCCCCAACAATCCCTGGGTCAAGGTCGCCACCGGCTCGCTTGGACAGGGCTTGTCGGCGGGTAACGGCATTGCCCTGGCCAATCGTCTCGACGGCATCGATGCGCGTGTCTACTGCCTGCTGGGCGACGGCGAATGCTCGGAAGGCTCGGTATGGGAGGCGGCGCAGTTTGCCTCCCTGCACAAGCTCTCCAGCCTGGTCGCCATCGTCGATGTCAACGGACTGGGGCAGAGCGGGCCGGCACCCTACGGTCACGACACGTCGGTGCTGGCGCGGCGCTTCCATTCCTTCGGCTGGAAAACCATCGAGATCGACGGCCACGACATGGCCGACATTCTCTACGCGCTGCAGCGCGCGAGGAACGGCGGCCCGACCGCGATCTTGGCGCGGACCGAGAAGGGCAAGGGCGTGTCTTTCCTGGAAGGCGCGGCCGGCTGGCACGGCAAGTCGCTCGACGCGGGGCAGATGAAAGCGGCACTGGACGAACTGGGCGAAGCCCATATCCGGCTCGAAGTGGAAAGCCGCCGCATCGGGCAGTTCGAGGCAGCGGAAGGCAGCGTGGCGCCGCGCATCCAGCTTGGCTATCACAAGGGCGAAATGGTCGCGACGCGGGACGGCTACGGTCGCGCACTCCTGAAGCTGGGTGCACTGCACCCGGAAATCGTGGTGCTCGACAGCGAAGTGCGGGAGTCCACCCGCGCCAAGGAATTCGCGGACGCCTACCCCGAGCGCTTCTTCGAATGCTATATCGCGGAGCAGAACATGGTGGGCGCGGCGCTGGGGCTGGCGGTGAGCGGCAAGCTCCCGTTTGCTTCGACGTTCGCCTGCTTCTTCACTCGGGCGTTCGACTTTATCCGCATGGCGGGCCATAGCCGTCCGCCCCGGCTGGTGTTTTGCGGCAGCCACGCCGGGGTTTCGATCGGCCAGGACGGCCCGTCCCAGATGGGCCTCGAGGACCTTGCCATGTTCCGTGCAGTCCATGGCACGATCATTCTTTATCCCTGCGATGCCGTCAGCGCCGAACGCGTGACCGAGGAAGCCGCCGGTACGCCGGGAATCGTCTATCTGCGCACCACGCGCGGCAAAACGGCCGTCATCTACGATAACGACGAGCGTTTCCCTGTCGGCGGCAGCAAGACGCTGCGCGCTTCGCCGCAAGACGCGTTCACCCTCATCGCCGCCGGCATCACGGTGCACGAGGCGCTTGCCGCCCACCGGGAACTGTCGGGCATGGGCATCGTTACCCGGGTGATCGACGCTTATTCGGTGAAGCCGTTGGATGTCGAGGCTCTGGCGAAGGCGTCGCGGGAAACTGCGGCGCTGATCGTGGTGGAAGACCACTGGATCGACGGCGGGCTGGGCGATGCTGTCGCGGCCGCAGGTTTGCCTGTGCCGGTCCACCGTCTGGCGATCCGCGACGAACCGCGTTCGGGCAGCGAAAACGAACTGCTCGAACGTTATGGCATCGCGCGCGCTGCCATCGTGAACAAAGTCCTCGCTCTCGCCGGCAGATCGCCAGCCATGGCGTGAGGGATATTCCCGCGCGCCGCGCAGGGCCTCTGGGCCTGGTTAAGAACATGCGCGGACATTACGGAATTTACACAATTTCTGCACGCTGAAAGCGGCCGCATATGGTACGCTGCTTCATTTTTTCGAAACATGGAATCTGAGGCAGGGGCAGGTGTGGTAACGCGTATTTCCGATTTTCCCAAGCTCATTTTCTGCAAAGCAGTTCAAAGATGCTAGACCGGACCGGATTGCCGGTTTCATCGATATCCGCTCAATCCCTAATATGGCGGCTCGCTCTCGGGGTCATATTCGTCAATCTGTTCGTGCTGTTCCTGGCGGCATCGTCGTTGCGTCAGAGCTGGCATCAATACCAGGACCGCGCGGAAACCACCGCCAAGAATCTTTCCAAGGTACTTGAAGGAGAGATTGGCGGGGACATCGAAAAAATCGACATAATACTGCTCGCTGCAGGCGATGAAGTCATGCGACAGTTCAATTCCGGGAATATCAGACAGAAGGAATTGAACGATTTCCTGCTGCGGGAGCTGCCGCTCCTGCCGGAAATCGATAGCCTGTGCGTGGCGGATGAACGAGGAACCGTCACCTACGGTAACCCGGCTACGCCCGGTACCTCGAACGTGGCCGAGCGGAAATTTTTCGCCACTCAGCGCGACAACGCCCACGCAGGTCTGGTAATCGGTCGCCCGGTGCAGATGCGCAGCGACGACCGGTGGTCGCTGCCGATGTCCCGACGGATCAATCACCCGGACGGAAGCTTTGCCGGCGTGGTGTACGCCAATCTTTCGCTGGACCATCTGGCGAAGACCTTTTCAAAACTCGACCTCGGCAGCAAGGGCGTCGCCAACCTCAGGGATCTGGGCCTGAACATACTGGCGCGCTACCCCGAACGGCTGGGAGGCGCGAGCGCGATCGGCAAACCCACTATTTCGCCCCCGCTCAAACAGCTTATCGACGCGGGTCAAACTGCCGGCACATACAGGGTCGCTGCGGTGCTGGACAATGTCGAGCGAGACTACTCCTACCGCAAGATCGGCGACTATCCGCTTTATGTCACGGTAGGCCTCGCCAGCGAAGACTATTTGGCCGACTGGAGGACAAGCCTTGCCAAACAGGCTGCGTGGGGCATCCTGTTTTTCGTCGCCACGCTGTTGACTTCACTGCTGATCTACCGTGCCTTGATGCGCCAGCAGAATGCCTACGAATCGCTTTACAACAGTGAGGAGCGCTTTCTCGACGCGTTCGAAAATGCGCCGATCGGGATGGCTATCGTTTCGCTGGACGGAATGTTTTCCAAAGTCAATCAGGCGCTTTGCCGGATCGTCGGGTACGACAGGGCCGAACTGAAAAAGCTGAGATTTCAGGACATCACCCACCCGGATGACCAGGATGCCGATCTGGCCAATATGAAGCGCCTGCTGGACGGCGAGATCGGGGCGTTTCAGACGGAAAAGCGCTATATCCGCAAAGATGGTCAGATTGAATGGGTCCAGGTTACCGGCTCGATTGTCAGGGATGCGAAAAACACTCCCCTGCATTTTCTTGCCCAAGTCGAAAACATCACAGATCGCAAGAAAGTCGAAGCCCAAATCGAATTTCTGGCCTATCACGACGCGCTCACCAAGCTGCCGAATCGCCTGCTGGCCAAGGATCACCTCGAAATGGCCATCGCCTATTCGGAACGCGCGGGCACCAAGACCGCCGTTCTGTTTCTCGATCTCGACAACTTCAAGACGATCAACGACTCCTTCGGTCACGCCATCGGAGATGCCTTGCTGGTCGCGGTTGCGGAGCGTCTGCGCGAATGTACGCGTGAGACCGACACGATCAGCCGGCAGGGCGGCGACGAGTTCCTGATCGTGCTTTCGGATATACACGATGCCGAAGCCATTAACCTGTTCGCCGAAAAGATACTGGAGAAACTCGAGGAAACCTTCATCGTCGACGGCAATGAAATCGCGACTTCATTGTCAGTGGGCATCGCCGTTTATCCCGACGACGGCAAGGAGATCGACACCCTGCTGAAGTTGGCCGACCGGGCCATGTACCACGCCAAGGAGGCGGGGCGCAACGCGTTTCGTTTCTACACCGAGCAGATGAATGTCGATGCGGTCGCGCATCAACACATTCGCGTGGGTCTGCGGCGAGCCCTGGAACACGGCGAACTTGCCCTCCATTACCAGCCGCAGATCAGCCTCTCCAGCGGCGCGGTGATTGGCGCCGAGGCGCTGATTCGCTGGAACCATCCGGAACTCGGATTATTGTCGCCCGCGAGCTTCCTGCCGACTGCCGAAGAAAGCGGACTGATCGTGCCGATGGGGGACTGGGTGCTGCAGGAAGCTTGCCGCCAGGCCGTGGAATGGCTCGAGGCCGGATTGCCCGAGTTCGTCATGGCGGTGAACATCTCGGCGATGCAATTCAAGCGCGGTGACCTCGAACACAGCGTGCTGCGGGCGCTTGCCGATTCCGGACTGCCGCCGGCCTTGCTGGAGCTCGAGCTGACCGAGTCCATCCTCATCCAGGATACGGAAAAAGTGCTGGAAACCGTGCAGCGCCTTAAATCGCATGGCCTGATGCTGTCGATCGACGATTTCGGCACAGGTTATTCCAGCTTGTCCTACCTGAAGCGGTTCAACGTCGACAAACTGAAAATCGATCGCTCCTTCGTCTGCGACATGATCAACAACCCCAACGATGCAACCATCGTGCGGGCCATTATCCAGATGGCGAGAAACCTCAACCTCAAGACCATTGCGGAAGGCGTGGAGGATGAACACCTGCTGTCGTTCCTGCGGCTCCAGTATTGCGACGAAGGCCAGGGGTACTATTTTTCGCGGCCGCTGCCGGCGGACGAGTTCGCCGCCTATGTCGCCAACAACACGCAGCAGCTAAAGCTGATCCCGTAAGAAAGGGAAATAAAAATGTCACCTGAGATCAACGCCAGCACCGCGCCAGAGCAGGACGCCGCCCGCGTCGGCGACCTGCTCACCAACGCAATTCGCGACATCGGCATTCCGCCGTGTCCGGCGATTCTCGAACGGATCAATTCAGAGATGAGCAAGGACGAACCGGACTTCAACCAGCTCGACCGCATCATCTGCTCCGACGTCAGTCTGGCTGCCGGCCTGATCGCCATCGCCAACTCGCCTTTTTTCGGTTTGCAGAACCGCGTGCGTTCGGTAAACGAAGCGCTGCACATGCTGGGGCTGGGCGTCTCAAGCCGGGCTATCGCCGGGCTGCTGCTGCGAAAACTGTTTCCCGTTACCCCGAGCCTGGAGCGCTTCTGGCACTCCACCGCCACCGTCGCCCGGCTCGGCGGCTGGCTGGCGAAGAATGTCCGCGGCGGGGTCACAGTACGTCCCGACGATGCCTATACCTTCAGCCTGTTCCGCGATTGCGGCATCCCGATACTGATGCGGCGCTTCGACCAGTACCGGGAGGTGCTGAAAGCCGCCAACGAGGAGAACGCCCTGAGCTTCGTTGCGGTCGAGCAGGCCGCTTTTCCGACCAACCATGCCGCAGTCGGCTGCCTGCTGGCGCAGAGCTGGTGGTTGCCGGATGAAATCAGTCTGGCCATTCGCCACCACCATGACCAGGAGATGCTCGAGCAAGGCAATGATTCGAAGCTGCCCGCAGCGACGCTGGGCCTGATCGCTACCGCTCAGCTCGCCGAGCACTTGTTCCAGTACCACACCGGGCTGAGCCAGGGCCAGGAGTGGAACAAGCTCGGGGCATCCTGCCTGCGCTTGCTGAATCTCGACGAACAAGAACTGGCGGAAATCTATGAAGAGTCCGCCTCGG
>JBDKRR010000150.1:0-6276 GCA_039683315.1 Sulfuricella sp. | reverse complement strand
GCTTGCCGTCGTTCAGTGCCGGGTCGCTGTGGGCCAGCACCATGCCTTGCTTGTCCGCCACCATCACGTAGGCGATGCCAAGTTGCTGCGCCTTGATTTCCTCCAGCAACAGGCGAGCGTGGTACTTGCCCGAGAAACTGATGCGGTTCACCGAGTTGGCAAGAATCTGGGTGACGAGCGTGGACAGTTTGTCCTGCTCGCGTTGCATCACGTTCTGGTAATAAAGCCCGCCAACGACCAGCACCACACTCATGAGCGCGAGGATGAGCGCGCCGAAAGACAGGGCGAGGCGGCGGTCGATGTGGGAGAAGGGAAGGTGTTCGTAATCTGCTTGCGGCATGTCGTGGTTCAAGTTCTATCCGGATTTATTGTTTTTATGAATTACTCGGCGGGCCTTACTGTTCCTTCCCAGTATGGTACACGCGCCTGCCAGGGTTTGGCGAAACGAGGCGGGATCGGCCCTCCCCAGCCGGGGTAAAGCTGCAGTGTCTCGGTGGTTATGGGGAACACCGGCACCAGATGGTGAGGTGCAACTTTTTTCCCGGTGGCGAGCGCGTAGGCGATTTTCATGGCCTCGGCGCCGAGCGGGCCGCAAAATTGCGCGGCGTCGATATGGGTAAGGCGTTTGGCGCGGATGTTGTCCACCGACTTGGGATCGCCGTCGATGCTGGCGACGACGATTTCCGTGCGCCCGGCGTTGGCGAGCGCTTCCACGATATTCAGCCCGCCGCCGTCGTTGACGGAAAAAACCGCGTCCACGCTGCCTTTGGCAGGGAAATCCTGCAGCATTTGCGCCCCGGCGCGTGCGCCGCTGTTCGGTTCCACTGCCTCGTAGGTCTTGAGGATGCGGAACGGCTGGCGGTAATCGCGCAGCGCGTCGAGCAGGCCGTTGGCGCGCTCCACCGTGGACGAAACGTGGGGATATTCGACCAGGACCAGCTTGAGTTCCTTGTTGTTGGGAAAGTGCGCGGCGAGGTATTCGCCATCAAGGTAGCCGGCCTGGTAATTGTCGGAAGTGACGAAGGCGGCCAGTTTCCCCCCATCGATGTACTGGTCGTAGGCTACCACCGGGATGCCGGCCTGGTTTGCTGCGCGCAGCGGGGCGGCGAGGGCGGCATTGTCGGTGGGCTGGACGATGATGATATCGGGCTTGCGTTTCACCGCCTCGAACATCTGGGCGATCTGGCGTTCGATGCCGGCGCTGCCGTCTCCGGCGACATAAGGCGTCAGTTCGATGCGCGGCAGGTTTTTCTTGTCCGCGTCGCGGTTGATGGCGGCGGCTTCCTGCTCCAGGCCCTTGCGCATGGCGACCTGGCCGGGGATGTTCATTGACCAGTACAGCACGTCGACACGCAACGTTTTTACTGCGGGGCCGGCATTGGCGGCGGTGGCGAAAATGAACGCGCATGCCGCGATTATGCGAGTGAAGTTTGTGCGCCTGACCACCGTCTCTCCATCCATGCAATTCAGCCTTTTTTGCGAGGTGGCGACAGGCTACCACAGGGCGTTAATGATGCAAACGAGAGCATGCCAGCTTCATGGAGTAGGCTTGCGCGGTTTCCGTCCCTCGGATTCGGCGTTCATTTCCTCGATGGCCTGCTTCAGCGCCGCTGCGCTCGCCTTTGTGTCCTTGCCGCTGAACAGCACAACATCTCCGCTGCCCGACTTGGTCGCCCCACCTTCAGCGCCGGAAGCCGCTGGCGTTTCGTCCTTGCCGGTTTTCTTCATTGACTCGAGTTCGCTGTGCATTTTCGCATTCTGCTGCTTGAGCGCTTCGATCTGCGCCTGCATGGCCGCGCTGTCCTGGGCCTTGGGCATGATTGTCGCGGCGTTGTGAGTAGTTGCTGGTGGAGTATGCGGCTCCGCATGCTTCGGCGCGAGCAGCGTCCATGCGGTGAGCCCGATGCCGGCCAATAACAGCACTACAGCGCCGAGCATGCCGCCGATAATCAGGCGTTTCTTCAGGTTGCGCACCGGGGCGATAACGGGTTCTTCAGCGTCCCGGCGGCTGGCTGCGGCTGGTTTGTCTCTGTCGTGTGTTTCCGCTTCGCCGTCGCCGGCTTCGGCGCTCGAGTCACGGGGTTTGCGCAAAGCGGACAGGGCGTTGCGCACACGTGCCAGCAGGCTGGGGCGAACGCTGCCTTCTTCATGCGCTTCCGCCGCTTCCGCTTCGCGCGGGATGGCCACGGTCTTGTCGTCGACGGAGTCGCTTTCTTCCGCGTCGGCCGGCGCTTTCTTTTTCCAGAACTTCAGGTTCATGTCGCCTCCTCCTTGCGTGTCACGCTGGCATTCGCACTTCCATGGGCGAAGGTGATGGAAAGCTCTTCGTGCAGGGTTATATCGGCACTGCTGCGTACAAGTTTACCGCTGGCCGAGCGCACCATGCTGAAGCCGCGCTCCAGCACGGCCTCGGGGTTGAGGTGCTGCAGGCTGGCCGCCAAGCGTTGCAGCGTGGCCTGGCGCTGCTGCAACAGTTGCCCCATGGCGAGGTCCAGGCGTTGGCCGAGTTGCTGTTGTCGGGCAAGCAGCAGTTGCGGCGCAGGCGCGCTCCGCGCCAGGCGGCTGGCCAGGCGCTGAACGCGCCATTCCTGTTGTTCCAGCGTGCGGCCTGCTGCCTGCTGCTGGCGCTGGCGCAGATGGTTGATGTGCTGCAGTTGCGCCTCGATGCGCGTGCCGGGATGCACCAGGCGGCGCGCCATGTAGTCCAGCTGCTGCATGCGCTGCTCGAGGCTGCGTGCGGTCTGGCGCGACAGGCGGGTGTGCAGCGCCTCGAGCCGCTGACGCAGGTCGGCGCGGTGCGGCGTTGCCAGCTCCGCCGCCGCGGTGGGGGTCGGCGCGCGCCGGTCGGCGACGAAATCGGCGATGGTGACATCGGTTTCATGGCCGATGCCGCTGATGACAGGTATCGTGCTCGCGGCGATGGCGCGCGCCACGACTTCCTCGTTGAACGCCCACAAGTCCTCGATGCTGCCCCCGCCGCGGCACAGAATCAGGATGTCACATTCGTTGCGGCTGTCGGCAAGCCGCAGCGCCTGGGCAATCTTCTGCCCGGCGCCTTCGCCCTGCACCGGGGTAGGGTAGAGCACCACAGGGATGTTCGGCATGCGCCGGCGCAACGTGGTCAGCACGTCGCGCAGCGCAGCGGCGGCAGGGGAAGTGACGATGCCGATGTGGCGCGGAAAGACGGGCAGGGCTTGCTTGCGCGTCTCCTCGAACAGCCCTTCCGTGGACAGTTTCGCCTTGAGTTTTTCGAACGCCTCGAACAGCGCGCCCAGGCCGGCACGGCGCATGGATTCCACGCTGAGCTGGTATTCGCCGCGCGCTTCATACAGGGTGACCAGCGCACGCACTTCCACGTGCATGCCGTTTTCCGGTCTGAAATCGACATACTGGCTCTTGTGGCGGAACATGGCGCAACGCACCTGGGCTTGGCCGTCCTTGAGGGTGAAGTACCAGTGGCCGGATGTGGCGCGCGTGAAGTTGGAGATTTCGCCGCCCACCCACAAGAGCGGGAAGGTCTGTTCCAGCACGGCCTTGGCGTGGCGGTTGAGTTCGCTGACCGTAAGAACCGTCGGCGTCTTGAGGGGGAATAAAGACATGGACGGATTCTAAACTAATCCACAGTTGTTAAAAAACCTTCATATTCGCGGAACTATTGTCAATACCTTGTTTTGTTATTTGTAACCGCATGATTATTATCAATAAAAAAGTAGCGCAAATTTTGTGCGAAGCAGGAAATATGTTGTGGGGAAGGGGTTTATGGCGGTTTTTGACAAACCATGCACAAAGTTATCCACAGAAACTGTGGACAATAGTGGAAAATACCTATTCCGACATGGGGTTATGACACTTGAAACCGGCGCCCTTGCTCAAAATGGAGCAGCAGGCTAAAGTTACGCGGTTAAAAAAATTTAGGAGGAAGCGCGTGCTATCCATCATTCAGGCTGCAGGCTGGCCAATCTGGCCGTTGATTATCGCGTCGATTATTTCTGTCGGGATTATCGGCGAGCGTCTGTGGTCCTTGAGCAGCAGCCAGGTGGCGCCGCGCAGCCTGTTGCCGAAAGTCCAGGAATGGTTGCAGCAGGGCGGCGTGAACGACGAGGTGCTGGCTAACCTTGAACGTCATTCACCCCTGGGTCAGCTATTTGCAGCCGGTTTGCGCAACGTAAACAGCTCGCGGGAAATGATGCAGGAAGCTATCGAGGATACGGGGCGCGCGGTCACGCACGAACTGGAGCGCTTTCTCACCACGCTGGGCACCATCGCCTCGGTCAGCCCGCTGTTGGGCCTGCTCGGGACGGTGATCGGCATGGTCGAGATCTTCGGCGCGCTGACCCCCTCCGGCGGCAGCCCGGCGCTACTCGCGCACGGCATTTCGGTGGCGCTCTACAATACCGCCATGGGCCTGATCGTGGCGATTCCCAGCATGATCTTCTACCGCTTTTTCCGCGCCAAGGTCGATGCCCTGGTGATGGAAATGGAGCAGCAGTCCATCAAGCTGGTGGACATGGTCCACGGCGACCGCAAGTGAGAATAGGCTCTTAAGTATGAATTTCCAGCGTGGCAGGTCCAAGGAAGAGCCAGAGATCAATCTTATCCCGATGATTGACGTGCTGCTGGTGATCCTGATTTTCATGATGGTGACGACCACCTTTTCCCAGATCGCCGAACTGCAGATTAATCTGCCATCGGCCGATGCAGAAAAACAACTGCAGAAGCCGAGCGAGATCGTCGTGGGCATCGATGCCTCCGGTCACTACGTCATTAACCGCGCGCAGATCGTCCATCCCGACGTGGACGCCTTGAGCACAGCCTTGCGTCGTGCGGCGGGCGATCAGACCGATCCGGTGATCGTAATCAATGCCGACGCCCAGGCCACCCACCAGTCTGTGATCAACGTCATGGAAGCCTCGCGTATGGCGGGCTACAGCCGTATCAGTTTCGCCACCCAAACGAAGAACGGTAAGTGACCGCGGCACCCGGCTCGAATTTCGTGCCCGGTTCCTGGCTGGAAAAACAATGGTACCGAAGCGGCCCATGGCTGCTCGCGCTGTTGCCGTTAAGCGCTTTGTTCTGGGCGCTTTCCGCGCTGCGTCGCCAGGCTTACCGAAGCGGCTGGCTGCGCGTGCAGCACTTGCCGGTGCCGGTGATCGTGGTGGGCAACATCAGCGTTGGCGGCACCGGCAAAACGCCCTTGGTGCTGTGGCTGGCGGATTGGTTGAGACGGCATGATTTTCGTCCCGGCATCGTGAGCCGCGGTTATGGCGGGCGTTCCGCAGAACCGCAGCCGGTCGAACCTGACAACAGTGCGGCGCTGAGCGGAGACGAACCCGTGTTGCTGGCGCGTCAGTCGCATTGCCCGGTATGGATCGGGCGCGACCGCGTGGCAGCGGGACAGGGGCTGCTGGCGGCCCACCCGGAGTGCGACGTACTCATCAGCGACGACGGGCTGCAGCATTACCGCCTGGCGCGCGACCTTGAAGTTGCGGTGGTGGACGGGCAGCGCTTGCTCGGCAACGGTTATTTGCTGCCGGCCGGTCCCCTGCGCGAAGGCCAGTGGCGTTTGCTGCGGGTTGACGCTGTAGTGGTGAACGGTGGACCCGAGCCCGCTGGCAGTATGTATGTCAACATGAGCCTGAAGGGTTCCGTGTTGCGCAATTTGCGCACGGGTGTAACAGTGCCTGCGCTCGAGTTGGCTGGAAAGAAGCTCCACGCCGTAGCAGGGATCGGAAACCCGCGACGATTTTTCGCGCACTTGCAGGGGCTTGGTCTGACATTCGAGAGCCATGCCTTCCCTGACCATCATGCTTATCGGCACGAAGACCTGGCTTGGCCGGAGGCCGATGCCATAATGATGACGGAAAAGGACGCGGTCAAATGCGCAGCATTCGCGGATGAACGCTACTGGGTTTTGCCGGTGCAAGCCGAGCTGGATGCTTCTTTCGGACAAAGAATTCTGGATATTTTAAGGAAACGTAATGGACGCAAAACTGCTTGAAATCCTGGTGTGCCCCCTGTGCAAAGGGCCGCTGGTCTACAAGAAATCCGCTCAGGAACTGATCTGCAAACCCTGCCGCCTGGCCTACCCGGTGCGCGACGACATCCCGGTGATGCTGGAAGAAGAGGCGCGCAAGCTGCCGGCCGAGGAAGAGGTGTAATGAAAGGTGAGGGGTTAGGGGTGAGGGGTGAGGGGGAAAACAGTGGTGTGCGCGAGGATTCGCCTCACCCCTCACCCCTCACCCCTCACTTCAAGGTAGTCATCCCCGCCCGCTACGC
>JBDKRR010000149.1:0-3694 GCA_039683315.1 Sulfuricella sp. | reverse complement strand
GATGGCCTCGGCGCGTAAATTCTGCGAGCCGGAGAAAATATGGAAGCCGTAAAATACCACAGGCAAATCCTTCATGCGCTGCAGCATGGCCGGCACCCGCTCGGCATCTACACCGAACTGCTTGGGTCCGCCCCCCATCTTCATGCCGGAAGACTTCAGCTCAAAATCCGGATTTACCCTCACCGCCGCCTTGGGGCGCAGCCCCAAAGACGCGCCAACCTGGGCGAGGATTTCCATTTCCCGCTCCGATTCCAGATTGACCACAATACCGGCCGCAGCAGCCTGGCGCAGCGCTTTCTCAGTTTTGCCGGGGCCGGCGAAACTGATATGGTCAGGCGGCATGTTTGTATCCAGCACCGTTTTCAGTTCCCCCACAGACGCGACATCAAAACCATCCACCAGTCCGGCCAGGTGCTGCACCACAGCCGGCATGGGGTTGGCCTTGATCGCATAATGCAGGTGAATGTCTGCCGGCAGCGCTGCACGCAACTGGGCAACCCGTTCCGTCATCAGGTGGCGGTCGTAAGCGTAAAAAGGCGTGCTGCCGGCCCGTTCGGCAAGGCGCGTAAGCGGCATGCCGCCAATTTGCAGGCAGTCATCCACTACCGGGAGCAACAGATTAGGGGCGTGGCGGGCAGGACTGTTCACGATGGATTCTCCTCGAACATTTCAGCCAGTTCGCCAGCCAGTTTCTTGCGGTCAATCTTGCCGTTGGGATTGCGCGGCAACGGCTCGTCCCGGTCAACAATCCTGGCTGGAACCATGAAAGCCGGCAGTTGCCGCTGGCATTCGGCCATGAGTTTTTCGCTCACCGAGCCGTCCTTGCCGAGCGAGTAAATCACCAGCACCACGGCCTGCCCCAGCACCGGGTGAGCGACACCTACCGCCGCCACTTCCGTTACCAGTTCGGTGGCGTAAATCACTTCCTCCACCTCGGTCGGACTCACCCGGTAGCCGGAAGTCTTGATCATCTCGTCGCGGCGGCCGATGAAATACAGAAAGCCTTCGTCATCCATTTTTACGGTATCTCCCGACCAAACCGCCATCTCGGTGATGGGTAGCCCCGCCGGCTGGCCTGGTGCGGGCTTATAACGCTCCGCCGTTTTTTCCGGGTCGTTCCAGTAACCAAGCGCCACATGTACTCCGCGATGCACCAGTTCGCCCGGTTCGCCCGGTGCGCAGGGCGTGCCGTCTTCCCGTACTACCATGATCTCGGCGTTGGGAATGGCCTTCCCCATGGAATCGGGGCGGCGATCCACCTCGTCAGGCGGCAAGTAGGTCGAACGAAACGCTTCGGTCAGGCCATACATCAGGTAGGGCCTGGTTCTGGGGGATTTGGCACGCAGCGACGCCAGCGTGCTGGTCGGCATCGCGCCGCCCGAGTTGGTGATGTAGCGCAAATGCTCATCAATTCCGGCAGGCCAATCCAGCTGCGCGAGCTGCACCCACAACGGCGGTACGGCAGCCAGCCCGGTGATTTTCTCGCGCTCCACCGCGCGAATCACGTCGCGTGGGAAAAGATAATTCATCAATACCGCACACGCGCCAACCCGAAAAGCTGTAGTGAGCTGGCTCAGGCCGTAATCGAAACTCAGCGGCAACACAGAGAGGATGCGGTCTTCCGGGCTGTTTTCCAGGTATTGCGATACGCTCTCCGCACCCGCGACAAGGTTGCGATGGGACAGCACCACGCCCTTCGGTTTGCCTGTGCTGCCAGAGGTGTAGAGTATCGCCGCCATGTCGCCATCGATCACCCGATGTGCGGTCCGTTGGGGTGCCGTGGCCCGCTCCGTCCAGTTCACGCAGCTTAAGCCTGCTATCTGCAGCGTCGCCTGAGCGGCGACCGTCACCACGCAGCGCAAATCGTGGCAACCGGCCAGCACCGGCTGCAGCAATGCCAGCCGCTCGGGTGTGGTGACAAGAATGCGGACATTGCAGTCTTTCAGAATGTGCGCGACCTGTTCAGGTTTGAGCAGCGGATTGACCGGCACGAATACACCGCCGGCCTTCGCCGCTCCGAACATCGCCACAACCGTATCGATGCGCTTGTCCATGTAAACGGCCACGCGGTCCCGGCGGTCCATGCCCAGGCCGAGGAACAGATTGGCTGCGCATGCGATTTCATTTGCCAAAGCCGCAAAAGTAATCTCTTGCCCGCCATCTCGCAGGGCGATTTGCCGGGACGCCGCACCCGTATGCTGAAGGATCAATTCATGGACCAGCATGCCCGTCTCCATGGATATTGCAGGAATTTTTGGCCTTGCCTTTAAAGGTGGCCAGAATATGGTTCAGGTGGCACCACGCCGTCCTGACAGATCGACGGGATATTTCATTGGTCATTCCGATCATCCCTCTGATGGTTCGAGAATTGTAAGCCACAATTCCCCAGCGTTCGCGCCGGTGGCTCATCCAGTCCTTCTTGTAATCATCATCGCCAATCAGGTAATCCACCTCCTTCACCTTGTCTACGTCCAGTACATGGTGCAAGAGATGAGCGGTGAGTATCGTGCCGGCCGACAAGTGTGCGAATTTTTCATCGTAGGCGAGCTTGTATATGGCGGCGCGGCCATGGCTCACGATCCAGATCTGGCTTGCTATCGGCTCGCCGTCATAGTAGGCGAGCCCCATACGCAGCCAACCACGTGCGGCGCACATCCGGATCAGTTCCGGAACAAACCTCGGAAACGGCTCGGCGGCCTTCCAGCTGCGGCCATATATCTTGTGCCAGGCTGCAATCGCTTCCTCCAGGCCCTCATTTCCAGTCACAATTTTCAGCTTGCCGCGCTCGAGCGCAAAAAGCTTTTTTTCATGGCGCCGGATGGTATGGCGGACCTGGGAGGTCAGCCCCTGGAAATACGTCTGGAATGAACGTCCGTGTACGGGCAAATGCCAGTTGCCAAAATCAAAAAATCGGTACGGCTTGAGGCCGGCCTGACGAATGGCAGACTCCAAGAGTTCAAACGTTGGATGCTCAGGGTCCATCGCGTCGAACTGCAGCATATCAACAGGAGCGTCCTTCAAAATCATGCGCAGGTAGCCTGCCAACTCATCGGAAGTCACTCCAGGAGCGAGTAGTACACGGTACAACGATGAATAAAAATTCGAGAGACTTTTCGCCTGTCTAAGCCGCATCATCGTTCGCTTGGAAAGAAGTGGTAAAACACCCCGCACTTTTCCGTCTCGCTGCAGCACGTAAATCCCGGTGCTGCTTTCAGGAAAGACCGTGGCCTCCAACAATCCGAACCAGTCGGCGGACAGATCGAAACTATCCCATTCGCCGGCATGAAACAAGGCATCGCATCCAGACGGCAGTTGGGATATTTTTTCGTAACGCTGAAATTCAAGTACGGGACTTGGAGCGTGCTTCGGGTCTGGCTCGAGTGATTTGTTGCGTACCCCTGAAGCTAGTTTTTTGACGCTCCGGTAGGCATCATGCATGTGCGCCACGAAGGGTGACCGGAACAACATGACATGCGAGATATGCCGCTGCCCCGTCGCCCACGCGAGTTGATCCGGCGTTGCATCCGTATAGAACTCCAGCGTGCTGACCTTCTTCTCTGCGAATGTGCGCTCGATATAGTCTTTCAGAAGCAAACGCCCCGGTGCGAATTGCGCCAGGCTCTCGTCGTAGGCCGTCTTGAGAATGATCGTCAAATCGCTAGTCGAAACCAGCAACCTGGACGCAGCCAGTTTT
>JBDKRR010000148.1:0-3280 GCA_039683315.1 Sulfuricella sp. | reverse complement strand
TTGGGGTGAGCGTAGCGAACCCCAACGTGGCGCCGCCGACATATCGGCCATGCCGCAATTCCGGCAGGGAAGTGTTGGGGTTCACGTTGTTCACCACCAACCTACGGCTTTTCTTCGACGCGATTTGCGTCTCAGGGCCGATTACTTCGCTAACCCTTCATTGCACGGGATCGCTGATCCGCTCTGGCGACCCCTGAATTCGAGCAGTAGTCATCAATAAAATTTGCACGCCGTAAACATTATGTTTACAATTGGCGCATGATTCAATCTTTCGCCGACACTGAGACCGAAGGCTTTTTCATTTCAGGCAAATCTCGTTATTTACCTTCGGAAATTCTCAAGCGTGCTGCTATGCGTCTCAATCAGTTGCACGCTGCTACAGAGTTGAATGATCTGCGTTTGCCACCCTCTAATCATCTGGAGGCTCTTTCAGGTAATCGCGTTGGTCAAGAACAATAGGGGACAGACCACGGTTTCTGTAAAGCAGTACGACGAAACGGCTAATTCGAACGTTGAGCCGCGGGCTTTTCTATAATGTAGTTAACCCGCATCCACCTTCCGCCACACCAAGGTGCGGTTGTTGGCCGGCATAGCGATGTCCTGCAGCAGAGCCAGGCCCTGACTCACGGCCAGCTGATTGACCGCTTCGAAATCCCGCACCCCGCTTTCCGGATCGCGCGACTTGAGCCAGACATCGAAGCGCGCGTTGCTTTCCGACGTGAAATTTCCACCGTAGTTGAACGGGCCGTACAGGCATAGGCATCCGCCCACCGCCAGCACCCGCCCGATGCCAGAAAACATGCGCTCCACCGCGGGCCACGGAACGATGTGTACGGTATTGGCGTTGAATATGGCATCGACTCTTTCAAGCGGCCACGCGGCGTCGTTCACGTCGATGGCCAGCGGCGGCAGCACGTTGGGCAGTTGCGCCTCGTCCAGCCAGGCATGAATGCCGTCGTGATTGACGGGCAGTTCGCTGGTCTGCCAGGTCAGGTGGGGCAGCGCCTCGCCGAAATACACGGCGTGCTGCCCGGTGCCGCTGGCGATTTCCAGCACCTGTTTGCGGTCGGCGAAAACCGACTGCAGCACGGCTAGGATAGGGTCGCGGTTTTGTTCGCAGGATTCGGCGTAAGGTTTCATGACGAGCAGCTCACTTCGATATGTTGCGCCCAGTCGGGCGGCAGGGCGGCGTAACTCTCCATTTCCGGTTGCTCGTCGAACGGGCGTTTGAGCAGTGCCAGCAGACGCTCGACTTCGGAAAAATCGCGTGATTCCTCGGCCTTGCGGATGGCGACCTGGGCCAGGTAATTGCGCAGGATGTATTTCGGGTTGACGCTGTCCATGCGCGCTTTGCGTTCGGCATCCGCGCTCTGCTCAGCTTGCAGGCGGACGCGGTAGGCGTCGGCCCAGGCGTCGAAGGCGGCGCGGTCGATGAACTGGTCGCGCAGCATGGTGTTTTCCGCGCCCGGCGCAGAATTGAACTGACCCAGGCTGCGGAACAGGTGGGTGTAATCGACCTGGCCGGCCTGCATGGTTTCCAGCAGCTTTTCCACCAGCGCGGCGTCGTCCGGACGGGCGCTTGTCAGCCCGAGCTTGGCGCGCATCAGCTCCAGGTAATGCGCGCCAAAAATCGCTTCGTAGCGCATCAGCGCCGCATTGGCATCCTCCACCGATAGGATCGGCGTCAGCGCCTGCGCCAGGCAGGTGAGGTTCCACAGGCCGATGTGCGGCTGCTGGTCGAAGGCGTAGCGCCCGCTGTGGTCGGAGTGATTGCACACATATCCGGGGTTGTAGCTATCCAGGAAGCCGAACGGGCCGTAGTCGAAAGTCAGGCCGAGGATGGACATGTTGTCGGTGTTCATCACGCCGTGGGCGAAGCCTACTGCCTGCCATTTCGCCATCAGCCGCGCGGTGCGCGCGACCACTTCGTTGAGGAACTGCGCGTATTTGTCCGGCGCTTCGGCGAGGTGGGGGAAATGTTTGGCAATCACATAATCCGCCAGCTGCGCGATGGGTTCCTGCTGCTTGCGGTAATAGAACACCTCGAACGAGCCGAAGCGCACGTGCGAGGGCGCCATGCGCGTCACCACGGCGGCGCTCTCGATGGTTTCGCGGTACACCTCCTGGTCACTGCCGACGATGCACAGCGCGCGCGTGGTCGGGATGCCGAGGCCGTGCATGGCTTCCGAACACAGGTATTCGCGGATGCTGGAGCGCAGCACGGCACGTCCGTCGCCGCTGCGCGAATAGGGCGTGGTGCCGGCGCCCTTGAGCTGGATCTCCCAGCCCTCCCCCGCCCGGTTCTCCACCTCGCCCAGCAGGATGGCGCGGCCGTCGCCCAGCTGCTGCACATAGTGGCCGAACTGGTGGCCGGCGTAGAGCATGGCGAGCGGATCGCTGCCCGGCAGCAGGCGGTTGCCGATGAAATGCTCGGCGAAATCGGCGCGCGCCGCTTCGCCGTGGTCCATATCGAGAAGCGCCGCCGCGTCGGCGTTGAAGCTCACCAGATAGGGTTCGGGCAGGGGCGTCGGCGCAAGGCGGCTGTGGAAGGTTTCCGGCAGCCGGGCGAAGCTGTTGGCGAAATTGAGTTGATCGAGTTTTTTCATGGGATACATTATAGCCGAGCGATTTAGTAAACTTTGTCCGATTCGGCTAGAATCAAGTATCGCTATCACCGGTTGAACAGAATTGTCGTCGCCTCCCACTCTCCGCATCATCGAAACCCTCAGTGAGATTCCCGCCGCGCAATGGAACGCGCTGGCCGGCAGCAATCCTTTTCTCTCGCACGCTTTTTTCAGCGCCTTGCAGGAAAGCGGCTGCGCCACGCCCGAGACCGGCTGGGGCGCTCAGTTTCTGACGCTGTGGCAAGGGGACGAGTTGGTCGGCGCCATGCCGCTCTACCTCAAATCGCACTCCTGGGGCGAATTCGTGTTCGACTGGGCGTGGGCCGAGGCCTACCAGCGCCAGGGGCTGGACTACTACCCGAAGCTGCTGTGCGCCGTGCCGTTCACGCCGGTGACCGGCCTGCGCATCCTGGCGCCCACACCGGAACTGCGAGCCGCCTTGTTGCACGCCGCCCGGCGGCTGGCGCAGGAAATGGGCGTCTCGTCGCTGCACTGCCTGTTTCCGCCCGCGGAACAGGCGCAGGAGATGCAGCGCGAGGGCATGATGCTGCGCCGGGGCGTGCAGTTCCACTGGAGCAACCCCGGCTATGCCGACTTCGACGCCTACCTCGCCGGCATGAGCCACGACAAGCGCAAGCGCATCAGGCAGGAGCGGC
>JBDKRR010000147.1:0-15381 GCA_039683315.1 Sulfuricella sp. | reverse complement strand
GCATGACATCTGCGACTGCGGTTACGACTGGAACATGCCGGATTATGTTGAGGAAGCCATCGGCAGGATTCGCTCCGAGGTGGGCTCCGATGAAGTCATCCTCGGCCTTTCCGGCGGGGTGGATTCGTCGGTGGTGGCGGCGCTGCTGCACCGCGCCATCGGCACACAGCTCACCTGCGTGTTCGTGGACAACGGTCTGCTGCGCCTGAATGAAGCCGAGCAAGTCATGAAGACGTTCGCCGACAACCTCGGCGTCAAAGTCATTCACGTCGACGCCAGCGGCGAATTCATGAAGCACCTGACCGGCGTGACTGATCCGGAACAGAAACGCAAAATCATCGGGCGCGAATTCGTCGAGGTGTTCCAGCGCGAATCGGCCAAGCTGCCCAACGCCAAGTGGCTGGCTCAGGGCACGATTTACCCGGACGTGATCGAATCCGCTGGAGCGAAAACCAAGAAGGCCCACGCCATCAAGTCGCACCACAATGTCGGCGGGCTGCCGGAAACCTTGCACCTGAAGCTACTGGAGCCTCTGCGTGAGCTGTTCAAGGACGAAGTGCGCGAACTGGGTATCGCCCTGGGTTTGCCGCACGACATGGTGTACCGCCATCCCTTCCCGGGGCCAGGCCTTGGGGTGCGCATCCTGGGCGAGGTCAAATTCGAATACGCCGAGTTGCTGCGCCGCGCCGACGCCATTTTCATCGAGGAGCTGCGCGCTTCGGGCTGGTACGAGAAAACCTCGCAGGCGTTTGCCGTGTTCCTGCCGGTCAAGTCGGTGGGCGTGATGGGCGACGGGCGCACCTACGACTACGTGGTGGCGCTGCGTGCCGTGCAGACGCAGGACTTCATGACTGCGCACTGGGCGGAGTTGCCTTACACTCTGCTGGGCAAGGTCTCCAACCGCATCATCAACGAAGTGCGCGGCATCAATCGTGTGGTGTACGATATTTGCGGCAAGCCCCCAGCAACCATCGAGTGGGAATGAATAAGCATGTCGGCGTGGAGCAGCAGCCTGATTGCCGTCCTGATCGCATGTCTGCCGCTTAACGCCGTTGCGGCGGTGAAGCATCGCGTTGCCGCGCAGCACGCTGTCGCAATGCCGGCCACCGAGTCCGATCAGCTCCGGGGCATAGTCAGCAATCTGTTGCAGGACAACGCGGATTTTGTCAAAAGCCACAATGCCGCATATTACAAGCCGCTGATCGCCGGCCAGATGCCGCGCGCCACGGTCGTGACCTGCTCTGATTCACGAGTCCATACACAGGCGTTCGACAAGACGCCAGACGGCGACCTGTTCATGGTGCGCAACATCGGCAACCAGCTGACCACCGCCGAAGGTTCGGTCGAATATGGAGTGCATCATTTGCATACGCCGTTGCTGATCTTTGTCGGCCACTCTGCCTGCGGCGCGATCAATGCCGCGTCAGGCAATTATGCCAAGGAATCCAGCGCGATCCGGCGCGAACTTAAAAGCATCCGGATCGCCAAGGGCGTAGCCAATGCAGATGGTGTGCGCATCAACGTGAACAATCAGGTGGCTGCGGCCTTGAAAAAATTCGCTCATGAGGTGAAGCGGGGGGATCTGACCGTGATCGGCGCCGTATATGATTTCGCCAATGATTTTGGCCAGGGCTTCGGCAAACTCAATGTGATCAATCTGAACGGCGAGACTGACGGCGCCAGAATCAATGGCAGCAAGCTGATCACCGGCACGGCAATGAAAGAAAATCCGTCCGCGGGGAAAAACCAGCTTACAGGCGGAGGTGATGCGCCCCGGCAGCCCAAGGCGGTCAATGCCGGTCCCGGTGCTTATTCCTACCCCTAAGCGGACGAAAGCTCCATAAACGCACGACATAGCGAGTGAGGCAAAGCGGTTACACGCCTTCGTCATATAATGCGCAAAATCAGAATCAATATAGAGATGCAAACACTGGAACTCCTGGATGATGATTATCCACTGAGGAGATACTCGGTTTCCACCGCTAAGAATGGCGCGGGCGAACAGTCCGGCAGTCTTCGAACCCCGCGCGGCAAGCATCTGATTCGTGCCAGGATCGGCGCAGGGCAGCCTGTTAACACCGTGTTTTCTGGGCGGCGTCCCACGGGCGAAATTTATACTGCGGAGCTCGGGCAGCAGTTTCCCGAGCGGGACTGGATTCTCAGCCGCATACTGTGGCTCTCGGGTTGCGAGCCCGGATTCAACCGGCTTGGTGAGTCGGATACCATGCGCCGCTACATTTACATCCATGGCACGGCTGACGAAAACGCGGTCGGCAAGCCGGTTTCTCACGGGTGCGTGCGCATGCGCAATCAGGACATCATCGAATTATTCGATCTGGTTCCTGCCGGAACCCCGGTGGAAATCGTGTCAGGTGATATCGATCGAGAAAATGAGGGTGGCGAGCCTGACCCCCGGCACTTGCAATAAATAGCTGTGGCTGCTGGCTTCCGCCCCTGACCAGCTTCACTACCTTGCAATGCGGGGAGGCCCGCCATAAAACAGTGATTCTCGGAAATATTCGCAGCGTTTCCGAGAGGAGAAACGAAAATGGGCTAGAGATATTACTCTAACCCATTATTTATTTGGCGTCCCCAACGAGATTCGAACTCGTGTTACCGCCGTGAAAGGGCGGTGTCCTAGGCCTCTAGACGATAGGGACTGAAACTTTACTTCTTTGTAAGCTGGGTTGTAGCCACGCCGACCAGTAACAAAACAAAACCGGCTGGTACCAAGCCTAACCAAAATCCTATTTTTTCGCCGTCACCCGTAGGCAGGTTATAAAAACCAACCACCAGGCCGATAACCGTTAGAATGAAACCAACATAAGATGACACAACACCCAGCCGGTTCATTTGATTTCGATTTCGTCTTGCAAAAAACTGTGCGAATTATAGATATGCCTTGGCATGACGTCAAGCAAATAATGAGGCCAGTCCTGTCTTTCCCGTTTGTCAGCGATCATGATAAAAGTTCCTCGGCCTGGTGTGCCACTGCATCAAGGGCGGTTTCCATATGCTTCAAATTCAGTTCGACACCCTCCCAGTCTTCAACTTGAGCAGCGTGTTCCATGTTGCGGGCATTGAGTGCCATGTCGGTCGCAGCAATGTAACTGGATGCTCCCTTGATTTCGTGCGCAGCCCGCTGGCAGGATGTGGCATCCTTGTCGGCAAGGGCAGAGGCGATTCTTGCCAGCAATGGGCGGGTTGTTGTCAGATAGAGCACGATCATCTCGCGTTGGAATGCCTGATCCTTGCCCAGCGTCGAATTGAGGCGTGTCATATCGATAGCGGCATGCGTCACTGATAATGGTGGCGCGAAACGTAACAGGATCTCTTCCAGAAATTCTGGTTTGAGCGGCTTAACCAGGTAGTCGTCCATGCCGCCGGCGAGGCAGCGCTCTTGATCGCCTGGCATGGCATTGGCGGTCATGGCGACAATAGGCTGGCGAGTGCCTTGGTGATGTTCCATACGGCGAATTTCTGCTGTGGCCTCGAAGCCATCCAGTTCCGGCATTTGGCAGTCCATCAGAATCAGGTCGAAGTGAGAACGGCTGGCCGCTTGCACCGCCTCACGCCCATTTACAGCGATTTCGGGTGATATGCCGAAACGCTCAAGCATGTGCTGGATCACTTTCTGATTGACACTGTTATCTTCTGCAACCAACACGCGTAAGGATTGGGGGACTGTGCCCTGCTTCATCCGCGCGGGTGATTCAGCAAGTCGTTCAGCGATGTTGGCTGAACAGCTTTGCTTTGCCAGTCGCACCGTGAACCAGAATCGACTGCCTTTCCCCGGCTCGCTTTCCATGCCTATTGCTCCGTCCATGAGTTCGACCAGTTGTTTTGAAATGGCCAGGCCAAGCCCGGTGCCGCCATATTTGCGCGTAGTCGAGCCGTCGGCTTGCGAGAAGGATTGGAACAGCCGGGAGGCGGTTTGCGGCGCAATGCCGATACCTGTGTCGCGTACTTCGAGATGCACGACGATGTCGCGCGGCGTCTCCTCTTGCAGGCGAGCATCGATGACGATTTCCCCTTGATCGGTGAACTTGATTGCATTGTCTGTCAGGTTCGCGAGAATCTGCCGCAGTCGGCCTGGGTCGCCGTGCAGCAGGGGAGGGAGCGCCGCTTCGATGTGGCAGGTCAACTGCAGGCCCGTGTGCTGTATGCGAGGGGTAAAAAGCTTCCTGATCCCATCTACGGTTTCGCGGAGATCGAAGTCGATGATGTCGAGCTCGAGCTTGCCTGCTTCGATTTTAGAGAAATCGAGAATGTCGTTGATGATGGTCAGAAGCGCTTCCGCGGAATAGCTGATGGTTTCGGCGTAATCGCGTTGCTGAGGGGACAGGGGCGTATCGAGCAGCAGGCTGATCATGCCGATGATGCCGTTCATCGGCGTGCGGATTTCGTGGCTGACGTTGGCGACGAATTCCGATTTCAGGTTCGATGCATCGAGGGCTGCGTCATAGGCTTTCTTAAGGGTTTCCTCCGCAAGTTTGCGTTCGGTAATGTCGCGGATGATTGCCTGGGTAATGATCTGGTTGTCCAGCGTCATGGAGTGCAAGGCGATTTCGGCCGGGAAAATTGTTCCGTCGGCCCTTTTCCCTCGCCACTCGAAATAACAGTGTCCTTCCGCCATCGCCTGACGGATATGGGTCTTGGCATAGGAACGGGTGTCCGTTCCGTCGGCTTGTTGCGGTGGTCCGAGGTCCGTGGGAGTCATTTTGGTGAATTGCTGGGACGACGCGATCTGGAACATGCGCAAGGCTGCGGGGTTGCAGTCGGCGAAATGGTCCTGATCCATCAACACGATCCCATCCGAATTGGTGTCGAACAGCGTCTTGAATTTCAGCTGGCCCTTCTCGATTTCAAGCGCCTGCTGGGCTGCGCGCCGGATGACAACGATGGCGATGAGTATTCCCAGAAGGGCCGCAGAGGTGCCGAGCACGATCATAAGCAATTCGGTCTGGTCATATGATTGCGCGGCTTCTTCAGCGGCTTTGTGGCTTGCATCGCGTTGCAGCTTGAGCAAATCATCCAGTTCGTGCAGCAGTTTTTTCTGAATCGGGATCGCCTGCGAGATCAGTAGCTCCAGCGCCGATGAGCTGTCGTGATCGGTGGCGCGCTCGATGGTCTGGATAACGATGGGCTGGGTGATCGAAGTCAGGTTGTCGATGCTATCCAGCACGATCGCTTCGTCGTTATTGGAAATCATGGTGTGAAGCTTTTGCCGCGCCTTGGTGAAGATGGTGCCGTATTCGTAAAAGCGCTGCAGTTCATCGTCCTGGGCGAATGGATCCTCAAGCACCACGATGGTATGCATGCTGATAGCGCGCTCGCGCAGGGCGTCACGCATGCTGGTGGCGAGTTCGATCTTGACGTTGTTTTTTTCTACAATCCCTTCCAGTCGGCTGTTTATGGCATCCATCTGCTTCAAGCCAATAACCGTGAGAGTGACCATCAGTGCTAGTACCAGTGCAAAGCCCGCACCGACGCTTAATTTCATGTTGCGCGCGAACATGATTCTCCAATATATTGATAAATAGATACTTAACTAAATATTTGCTTGTTCTTTCACAGATATTGTCGCACCCTGCATATTAACTGCACAGCACGGTTGTAAATTGCCTTACGTGGCGCTACGCTGCTGGGCTGTTTTTTGGAGTTGAATTGAATGCGGAAATTATTGGCGCTGTTTGCGACTGCTTCATTTGTAATGGCTGGGTGTGCGGTTGCACCGCAAAGCAAGGTGGTGGAACCCCCAAAAATGGTGGAAACCCAAAAAGTTGTGGTTGCGCCCAAGATTGCATTGGCGTTGGGAGGCGGCGCCGCGCGCGGCTTTGCCCATGTCGGCGTGATCAAGACGCTTGAGGCGCATGGAATCGTGCCGCAGATCGTTGTCGGCACAAGTGCCGGGAGCGTGGTCGGGGCGCTCTATGCCGGCGGGTATGGCGGCTTCGATCTGCAAAAAATCTCCTTCCAGATGGATGAAGGGAGCGTGGGGGATTGGGTCATGCCCGACCGGGGATTCATAAAAGGCGAACAGCTGCAGAACTTCGTCAACCGCGCCTTGCAGAACAAGCCCATCGAGCGTTTGGGCAAGACCTTTGCCGCCGTGGCAACCGATCTTCGCAGCGGTGAACAGGCGGTGTTCCGGCGCGGCAATACCGGCATGGCGGTGCGCGCTTCCAGTAGTGTTCCGGGAGTGTTTCAGCCGGTCACCATCAATGGACGGGAATATGTGGACGGAGGCCTTACCAGCCCTGTACCGGTAAAAGTGGCGCGCAGCCTGGGGGCGGACATCGTGATTGCGGTGGATATATCCAGCAGGCCCGTCAATGCCAAGGTCAACGATTCGCTGGATGTCCTGTTGCAAACGTTCAGCATCATGGGGCAGAGCATCAGCCAGTACGAACTGGCGCAGGCTGACGTGGTGATTCGTCCTAATACGGGCGGAATAGGCTCAACGGATTTCGAACAGAAGCATCAGGCGATTATGGAAGGGGAGAGGGCCGCGCTTGCCGCGCTGCCCCTTATTCGTTCGCTAATCCAGCGGGGGGCTGGAAAGTAAGTATGCGGCGTGCGCCGTTGAAATGCTTGACCCAGTAGCTGTCCTGCAGGCTGACGACTTCGACGCCGCCACCTGAACTGGGCGCATGTACGAAGCGGTTGTTGCCGATATAGATGCCGACGTGCGAGAAGGAGCGGCGCAATGTGTTGAAGAACACCAGGTCGCCCGGTTGCAGTTCATTCAAGGAAATCTGTTTGCCCTGGCGGCTGATGGCCAGCGCGTTATGGGGCAGGGAGAGCCCCGCTACCTGGCGGAAGACATGGCTGACGTAACCGCTGCAGTCGAAACCGGTGGTCGGCTGTGTGCCGCCGTACTTGTAGTTGACGCCGATCAGGTTGAGGGCGTAGTTGAGCATGTCGGAAACGCCGGCAGCCTGGCGGGTTTGCAGAGTGGATGCGACTGGCTCGGCTGCGGAACTGGTCGCTTCGGCTGGCTCCTGTGCCCACGCGACGCTGGCGGCACAAAAGAGGTATCCGAATATGGCGGTTTTGAAAATACCCATGGGCGCGTAATTTATCGGGAAAGTATGCTGTTGTAAAGCATAAAAATGCTTTAACCTAAAGCTTCATGCCCTTGAGTAACCTCTGATTAAGTCGAATGCGGATCGCGTTTGACTTAATCAGAGGTTCCCTTAATCAGAGGTTCCTTAGGAGAACAATCATGACCCAGCCTCTCAGCACACAAGAAATTACCAGCGCTGTCAGCGATTCGCTGCAGCAGGATGTCGGCGACATTCGTACGCGGGTTCGCGACCTGACGCTGCGGGCCTTGCAAACTCGCCGCCTTGAAGCCGACGAGATACGCGAGGTGGTGCGCGCCGTGGCCCAAGGCGTGAGTCTCGGCGCGGAGCATCGTGCCGGCGAAGTGAAACAGGCGCTTGCGGCGGCCTTATCAGGGCTCGACGACGCCTTGGCGAAGGCCGCGCAAGCGACTCGCCTGGCATTGCAGGAGCTTCTTTCGGCCGGCAAGGATTTTACCGATCAGGATCTGAAACGAGCCTTGGACGATCTCAGGGTAACCGAGCAGGCATTCGTCGACACGCTGGGGCAGGTGGCCGACGCTGCCGGCAGCAAGATCAGGCAGGAACTCAGGGATGCAGTGGAGCATGTGCGCCGTTCCGGCACCGATACCGGCGCCAGCGTCAGAGAGACGCTGAGCGAGCTGGGCAACCGGCTGTCCGCCACCTTGCAGGTGAGCAAGGCGGCTGGGCAGGAGGCCGCACATGCCTTAAGCGGCCGCCTGGCCGCCTTGGCAAGCGGTATTCTGGCGGGCATGGCAGAAGCCTTGCGGGAAAAAAGCGAACCCGGCCAGAAGTAGCAAAACCTCATGCTTATGGAAACCCTTCATGTGATGCGGGATCTTTCCCGCCTGCATGAAATCGCCACCATCTTCATCCGCTACGGCTGGGGCGATGTGGCGCGCCGCCTTGGAATCGTTTCCCTGCTTGAGCGGGCGGGGCGCATCCTGCACTGGCAGGAAGCCGACGACATCATGCATCTCGAACCCGCTGTACGTGTTCGGCGGGCGCTTGAAGAGCTTGGCCCGACCCTTGTCAAGCTGGGCCAGGTGCTGGCAACCCGGGTGGATATGTTTCCGCCCTGCTGGATTACCGAGTTCGAGAAGCTGCAGAGCGAAGTCCCACCCGTGCCGTTTGAGGAATTGCTGCCGGAACTGGTCAGTGCGCTAGGTGCATCGCCGCTGGATGTTTTCCAGGACGTGCAGACGATCCCCATTGCCGCCGCGTCCATTGCGCAAGTGCATGCAGCCAGGTTAAAGGATGGCAGTGAAGTCGTCCTGAAAATTCGCCGTCCCGGCATCCGCCAGAAGATCGAAGCCGATCTCCGTATCCTGGCGCATATTGCGAATCTACTGGAATCCGAAATTCCCGAAGCGCGGCGTTACCAGCCGGCCAAAATCACCGCTGAATTTACCCGTTCGTTGCGCCGCGAACTCGATCTGGCGCTGGAAGCGCGCAATATCGAGCGTTTCGCCAACAATTTCGCGTCCGACGCGACGGTGCTGATTCCCAAGGTCTATTGGGATTGGACCAGCGAGATCATGAACGTGCAACAACGGGTCGTCGGTATTCAGGGCAAGGATCTTGCCGCAGTGGAAGCCGCGGGCCTGGACCGCGAGCTGCTGGCAAGGCGGGGCGCCGACGTAGTACTCAAAATGATCCTGATTGATGGATATTTCCACGCTGATCCTCATCCCGGCAACGTCTTTTACCTCTCCGGAAACCGCCTGGCGCTGCTCGACTTCGGCATGGTGGGCCGCTTGACCCATGAACGGCGCGACCAGATCGTGGACCTGCTGGCCGCGCTGGCGCAACACCACGAAGATGGGATGCTGGACGTGCTGCTGGAATGGGCCGGAGACGCGAGCGTGGACGATGCCAAACTGGCCGCCGATGTGGGCGACCTGTCCGTGAACTATGAAAATGTACCGATCAAGGACATCCGCTTAAGCGCACTGCTGCAAGAAATCACCATGATCATGCGCGAGCATTCTCTCGTATTGCCGTCCGACTTGACCCTGTTGTTCAAGACCTTGATCACGCTGGAAGGATTCGGTCGTCAACTCGACCCGGAATTTCACCTGATCAGCCATCTCACTCCTTTCGTGACCCGGGTGATCAGGGAGCGCTACACGCCTGCCGCGTTGCTCAAACGTGGGCGGCACAGCATCAATGAGATGTATGGGCTGGTCACCAGTTTGCCACGCGATCTGGGGCGGCTCCTCAGGGAGGCACGGCGCGGGCGCTTCAGGATTGACCTGGACCTCAAGCGGCTCGATCATTTCGGGCAGCAGCTCGACCGCAGCGCCAACCGCCTCACCATGGGAATCATGACCGCCTCTCTGGTGATCGGCTCATCCATCGTCATGACCGTTAAGGGCGGACCGACCCTCTTCGGGCTGCCGTTGTTCGGGCTGCTCGGGTTCCTGCTGGCCTTCTTCAACAGTGTCTGGATCATCGTCTCGATCTGGCGGTCGAACCGACATTAGGGCGTGCAATACAGTGCAGGCGAAGTAACTCGATAAAGTGGGGTAGCGCACAGACGATTCCTGTTGATCGATGTCTAATAGACTAAATCCCCAGTTTGAGTAATTTGCCATGACCGAAGAAGACGATTCATCATCGATCAATGTTCGCCTGCCTGATCAGCAGGACTACAGCACTCCAGGTCGCGGTTCGAGCGTCAGCGCGAGCCAGGTGCAGTCTGATAAAACAGAGGTATCGAGCCTCGACGAGGCTAAGACCCAACAGAATGCCGCCATTCTTAAAGCATCGCTTGAGGTGTCGATCCAATCAAAAAACCAGCCGCTAGCCTTGCTCCTGAAGTCGGCGATCACGGGGATCAACGAGTTGCTGAAGCCGCAATTTGGCGACAACGCCATCCAGGCCGCCGCCAGCGAGGACAACACCCCCACCGGGACGGCGGATCGAATTGTATCGCTCTCCACCGGATTTTATGACTTGTTCAAGCAGCAGCATCCGGGCGAGGACCCGAACGATGTACTGACAAATTTCATGGCCATCATCCGCAGCGGGTTCGAGACAGGTTTCAAAGAAGCGCAAGGGATACTGAATGGCATGGGCGTTCTTAACGGCGACATTGCCAGCGACATCGACAAGACCCGAGAGCTCGTCCAAAAAGGCTATGCCGACTTCGAATCCGCAATGCGCCAAAGCCTGTCAGGCACGAATAACGCGAGCCAGGCGACCTCCGCCTGAACAGGCGTTCTCGCAGGTATGAGTTTTTCATCGCCGAATGCTCAGGCGAGCATCTCTTCTGAGATTATTTCCGCAATTTCGCAGTCTCTGGACGAGAAAACAGTGCGGCGACACCAAGTTCATGAAACATCCCGCCTATTCCTGTAAAATCACGCTTCTCTTTTTCTCGATAGCGTTCGCGGCTTCCGCACTCTTCCCGCTCATTTCCACATGCCTGATCTGGACCAGATATTTTCTGAACAAGGCCCGCTTGCCCAGGCCGCCCAAGGCTATCGTCTGCGTCCTCAGCAGCTTGCGATGGCCCATGCTATTGCCAAGGCGATCAAGCAGCATGAAATCCTGGTAGCCGAAGCCGGCACCGGGACCGGCAAGACCTTCGCCTACCTGATCCCCGCGCTGCTTTCCGGCGGCAAGGTGATCGTCTCCACCGGCACCAAAACCCTGCAGGACCAGCTATATAACCGCGACATCCCGGCCGTGCGCGCCGCGCTCCAGGTGCCGGTATCGGTGGCGATCCTCAAGGGGCGCGCCAACTACGTCTGCCACTACCACCTCGAACGGACGCGCAACGAAGGGCGCTTTTTCAACCGCGAGGACGTCAAGTATCTGCCGCTCATCGAGCGCTATGCCAAGGTCAGCGACAACGGCGACAAAAGCGGGCTGGGGGCGGTCCCGGAAGACGCCGGCATCTGGTCTTTCGTCACCTCTTCGCGCGAAAATTGCCTGGGGCAGGAATGCGCCTTTCACAAGGAGTGCTTCGTGCTGGAAGCGCGTCGCCGTGCCCAGGCTGCTGATGTGGTGGTGGTGAACCATCATCTGTTCTTCGCCGATGTGATGCTTCGCGACGAGGGGCTGGCCGAACTGCTGCCGGCCAGCAATACCGTCATCTTCGACGAGGCACACCAGTTGCCCGACACCGCCAGCCTGTTCTTCGGCGATTCCCTGAGCACCAGCCAGATACTCGAACTGGCGCGCGACAGCCTGGGCGAGGCGCTGACCTCGGCCAAGGATTTTGCTGCACTGCCGGACGCTACGGCAGCGCTGGAAAAAGCTGCACGTGATTTGCGCCTGATTTTTTCGCAGGACACCGGGCGCTTGCCGGCGCAGCGCGCCCAGACCATGCCCGGCTTCCAGGATGCGCTGCAAGGCATGCAAGACCGCCTCGGCGAATTGGTGAAAATGCTCGAATCCCAGGCGGAACGCAGCGAAGGACTCAAGAACTGCTGGCAGCGCGGCGTGGAGCTGGTCGACAAGCTGCGTCACTGGCAGGGCGAGGCCAGCCTGGATTTCGTGCGCTGGGTGGAAGTGTTCAGCCATGCGCTGCAATTGAACGCGACGCCCTTGTCCATCGCGGAAATTTTCAATAAACAGCTTTCCGGCCAGCCCCGCGCCTGGATATTCACCTCTGCGACCCTGGCGGTAAAAAAGGATTTCAGCCACTACCAGGGCCAGATGGGTTTGCTCGAAGCTGCGACAGGCTACTGGGAAAGTCCCTTCGATTACGAAAAACAGGCGGTGTTATATGCGCCCCAAGCATTGCCTGATCCCAATAGCCGCGACTACACCGCAGCAGTGGTTGCCGCCGCGCTGCCGGTGATCCACGCCAGCGGCGGACGCGCCTTCCTGTTATGCACCAGCCTGCGCGCCATGCGCGAGGCACATGGCCTGCTCAAGGAAGCCTTCGACAAGGAAGGTTGGGAATTTCCGCTGCTGTTGCAGGGCGAAGGTTCGCGCACCGAACTGCTGGAACGTTTCCGCGCGCTGGGCAATGCCGTGCTGGTGGCGAGCCAGAGTTTCTGGGAAGGCGTGGACGTGCGCGGATCGGCACTGTCGCTGGTGATCATCGACAAGCTGCCGTTCTCGCCGCCGGACGACCCGGTGCTGGCGGCGCGCATCGAGAAAATCAACCGCGAGGGACGCAACGCTTTCATGGAATACCAGCTTCCGCACGCCGTCATCACCCTCAAGCAGGGCGCGGGACGGCTGATCCGCGATGAAACCGACCGTGGCGTGCTGATGATCTGCGATCCGCGCATGCTGACCAAGACCTATGGCAAGCGCATCTGGCAGAGCCTGCCGCCGATGACGCGCACGCGGGAGCTGAAAGACGTGGAAAGCTTTTTTGCCCGATGATGCGGCGGTTCTGGGTAAAATCATGTCTGTTTGCATTACTGCTCGGTGCCTGGAATGTTTCGGCGCAGGTACCGGTAACGGAGGCGAAGGTTTTGCTGCAAAGCTCGCGCGTGGCGGGCTTCCGCTACTACGAAGGCCGCAAGCTGTGGCCGAGCATGCAGCTCAAGGATGGTCTGACTTTGGTGCGGGAAGCGGACAATGCTTTCGATTCCAATGCGGTGCGGGTGGAATGGCAGGGTCACAAGCTGGGCTATGTGCCGCGCGCGGAAAACGCCGCGCTGGCCCGTTTCATGGATCACGGCCAGCACATGGAAGCGCGCATTATCGCCTTGTCGAAGGAAAAGCGGCGCGGCCGCTGGATTGAATTTGACGTTTATTTGTCTCACTGAAAGATGAAATGAAACTGCTGGCTCTCGATACTTCCACCGAAAACTGTTCGTTGGCCCTGTGGCTTGACGGGGAAGTGATGTCGCGCCAGGAACTCGCCGGACAACGTCATTCCGACCTGCTCTTGCCGATGCTGGAAGCGCTGCTGGGCGATGCCGGGCTGACCCTTGGCGTCCTGGACGGCATCGCTTTCGGCGAAGGCCCCGGCTCCTTTACCGGACTGCGCATCGGTTGCGGCGTGGCCCAGGGCTTGGCTCTGGGAGCGGATCTGCCGGTGCTGGGCATCTCCACCTTGCTGGCGCTGGCCGCGGCTGCGCCGGGCGAACGGGTGATCGCCTGCCTCGATGCCCGCATCGGCGAAATCTACCATGCAGCCTATGAGCTGCGGGATGGCGCCTGGTGCACCGTAAGCGAGCCGAGCCTGGGGCTCGCCCAGGACGCGCCCGCGGTCGTCGGCAGCGGGTGGGTGGGTGTCGGCAGTGGGTTTGCTGCCTATGGCGAGGCATTGCAGGCGCGCTACGCCGGACAGCTTGTCTCCAGCGACGGCAGCGTCTATCCCCAGGCGCGGGACATGGTCGAACTCGCGGTACCGCTGTTCGCGCAAGGTTTGGGGCAGGATGCCGCCCTGGCCGCGCCGCTCTATATCCGCAACAAGGTGGCTCTGAAGATGAGTGAAAGAAAATGAACGCGCAACTGAAAAATCAGACCGGCCCCCTTGTTCGCCCCATGCGTTTCCAGGACGTGGATGCTGTACTGGCGATCGAGCACAGGATTTACGCCTTTCCCTGGACGCTGGGGAATTTTCGCGACTCCCTCAGTTCCGGCTACAGCTGCTGGACTTACGATTTTTGCGACCACCCCATCGGTTACGGCATCCTCATGCTGGCGGCCGGGGAGGCGCATCTGCTCAACCTTGGCATCGCCCATGACTGGCAGGGGCAGGGCCTGGGGCGCAAGTTCCTGCGCCACCTGATCGAGGTTGCGCGCCAGGACAGCGCCGACATGATGTTTCTCGAAGTCCGCCCCTCGAACAAAAAGGCGATCGAGCTTTATCTCAGCGAAGGGTTCAACGAGATCGGCCTGCGCCGCAATTATTACCCCGCCGCCAACGGCCGCGAGGATGCGATCCTGATGGGTATGGCGTTGTGATGACGCGCCGCGACGTGCTCCAGGAGCTTGACCTGTGGCCGATGTGGCGGTTGCGCGGTAGGGCTGCGGCCACGCCGGAAGAAACTTGTCGCAGTGCGGAAAATGCAGATACAAAAACGGCCGAACAGAGCGGCGCAACGCCAGACCGTCGCGCAACTATCCTGCGCATGGACTGGAGCGAACTCAAGCAGGGTGTCGCCGCATGTACTGCCTGCCGCCTGCATGAAAGCCGCAGCCAGACCGTGTTCGGCGTCGGCGATGAGCAGGCAGACTGGCTGTTCGTGGGCGAGGGGCCGGGCGCCGAGGAGGACCGCCAAGGGGAGCCTTTCGTCGGCCAGGCCGGCAAGCTGCTCGACAACATGCTGGCGGCCATCCACTTGAAGCGCGGCAGCAATGTCTACATCGCCAATGCCGTCAAATGTCGCCCGCCCGGCAACCGCAACCCGGAAGCGGACGAAATGGCGGCTTGCGAGCCGTACCTGGCGCGCCAGATCGCGCTGCTGCAGCCCAAGCTGATCGTCGCATTGGGCAAGGTGGCGGCGCAGGACTTGCTGGGCAGCGACCGTTCCATTTCCAGCCTGCGCGGCACGTTGCACCAGGCACATGGCATCCCGCTCATCGTCACCTACCATCCCGCCTACCTGTTGCGCACGCTTACGGACAAGGCCAAGGCGTGGGAAGATTTGTGCTTTGCGCTGCGCACCATGCACAGCTTGCAAACGGGCGCCCAGGCCGCATCTTGAAGCTGAACGATTTTCAAGGAGATCACCATGCGTAAACTGCTGTTGGCTTTGATGTTGCTGGCTTCCACAATTTCGCTGCAGGGCTGCGGCTATAACACGCTGCAGTCCACCGACGAGCAGATCAAGGCAAGCTGGTCGGAAGTGCTGAACCAGTACCAGCGTCGCGCCGACCTGGTGCCCAATCTGGTGAATGTGGTCAAAGGCTACGCCAGCCACGAAAAGGATGTCCTGACCCAGGTTACCGCAGCGCGGGCCAAGGTCGGGTCGATCCAGGCCACGCCGGAATTGATCAATGACGAACAGGCATTCGCCAAAATCCACGCGGCGCAGGGCGACATGACCAGCGCTCTCAGCAGATTGCTGGCGGTGACGGAGAACTACCCGCAACTCAAGGCGGACGGCGTGTTCCGTGATCTCCAGGCACAGCTGGAAGGCACCGAGAACCGCATCACCGTGGCGCGCAACCGCTACATCAAGGCGGTGCAGGACTATAACGTCGGCATCCGCACCTTCCCGAACAACCTGACCGCAATGGCGTTCGGCTACAAGGAAAAGGCCAACTTCACCGTGGAGAACGAGAAGTCGATTTCCACCGCGCCGAAGGTCGATTTCAATGCGCCGCCGGCGGCTGCCCCCACAACGCCTGCGCCAGCGTCACCCGCGCC
>JBDKRR010000146.1:0-9923 GCA_039683315.1 Sulfuricella sp. | reverse complement strand
CTGTTCGCCCGCACCGGCGGCGCGCCCTCGCTGGCGGTCGGCATGGCCAGCATCTTCGGCAGCGCCTTCGGCCAGAACCTGCTGGCGATGTGGTACCACTTCGCCATCATGTTCGAGGCGGTGTTCATCCTCACCACACTGGATGCCGGCACCCGCGTCGGGCGCTTCATGCTGCAGGACTTCCTCGGCAACGTCTCGCCGCGCCTCGGCCAGACCTCCTGGTACCCTTCCGTGATCCTCACTTCAGGCATCATCGTCGCGGCCTGGGGCTATTTCCTCTACATCGGCGTGATCGACCCCAACGGCGGCGTCAATATCCTGTGGCCGCTGTTCGGCATCTCCAACCAGATGCTCGCGGCCATCGCTCTCTCGGTCGCCACCGGCATCCTGGTGAAATCCGGCAAGCTGAAATACGCCTGGATCAGCGCGGTGCCTCTCGCCTGGCTGGCCATCGTCACCACCACGGCAGCCTGGGTAAAAGTGACCAGCCCCGACGTGCGCATCGGCTTCTTCGCCGCCGCCAACGATCTCGCCGACAAGCTCGCCGCCGGCGCTTTGCCACCGGACAAAGCCGCCGTTGCGCCGCAACTGATATTCAACCAGCAACTGGACGCCTGGCTTACCCTGTTCTTCGTCATCCTGCTGTGGGTGATCATTTTCGACATGCTGCGCGTGTGCTTCGGCCATCTCCAGGGTAAAGCGGTACCGCCTTTGACCGAATCCCCCCACGAGCCGAGCCGGCTGGTGGAAAACTGGGTGCGCGACTGACATGTGGAATAGACTTTGGCGCGTCATCCGGCGCCTGAGCGGCGACGATGCCTACGAACGCTACCGCGCGCACCACAGCGCCGCTCACCCCGGCGAGCCCGAACTAAGCCGCAAGGCATTTTTCAAACGCGAGCAGGAGCGCAAGTGGAACGGCGTGAGACGCTGCTGCTGAAGCGCTCAGCGGCAGGTTGACGGACGACCCGGTTTCAAAGGATAATTCGCGACTCGCTGAATTTAGCGATGTTTGGGCGGTTAGCTCAGCGGTAGAGCACTGCCTTCACACGGCAGGGGTCACTGGTTCGAACCCAGTATCGCCCACCAAACACAAGGGCCTGCGCAAGCGGGCCCTTTTCAATTGACGGCTCCAATCCCCCCGAACGAGTCATCCCGAACCCGCAAGCCCAATCGCATCACGCGGCCAAATGTGCTGAAACCGTGTTACCGGGCGATTCCGTTACGCAAATCGTCCGCGGGGCCATTGCGGTCGATGACGACTGACGCGGCGCCACGAATACCCATAATCGGCCTGAAACTACCCGGGGGATTCGCAGGGGTGGCGGCTGATGCCTGCTGCCAGCGGTAAGTCATCGCGTTCACATACATCGAGGCAGCCATGTCTGCGTAGGAAGGGTTCCATTCAATATTTGTCTGGACGAAGGTGGCCGGATCCAGGACTGTCGGGATCGAGGTCGTTGCCGTTACGGCGGCGGCCGGCGTTGCCGGCACGGCGGCAACCGGGGCGGCAGTAACTGGGATCGGCGGCGTCGTGATGATCGCGACCACGGCGTTGGGCGTGGGGATGGTCGTCGTAGTCTGAGCTGCCGCCGCCGTCGGTGTCACGACTGCAACCGGTGTTACAACTGTGGGGGCGGTCACCGCAACCGGGATTACGGCGTTTGGGGTTATGGCGCCGGCAGCAGTGGACGCGGCCGTGGCACTTGGCGCCAGGGCGGCAACCGTGGCGGCAGCGATCGGCAAAGTCGCCGCTGCCGGTGTAGCCGGGGGTTCGGGGGGAGCTGCATTTGCGTTTGCGGCTGCAGTAGCGCTCGCAGCGACGGGCGTTGCCGCTACAGCGGCCGTCGGCGCTGCAGTGACGGCTGCAACGGGAATCGTCAGGACGGCCTCCGGTGGGGGCACGGCGGCAGGGGCCGTTACTGCGGCAGCCGTGGGAACATTCGCCGTGACGGTAGGAATGGGGGTCGCCGTTACCGCTGTGGTGAGTTGCGCGGGCACCGCCGGGTTTGCCGTATTTACGGGCGCGGCAGCGGACGCAAACTGGGGTACTGCAGCGCCTTGTGATTGCGCTCCGAAGAGTCCCAAAGCATTGTACGTAAGAGGCGTTTGCACCCCAGTGCCCAGGTTCACAATCACACTGGGCGTCGCGTTCGGCGAATCTGCGCCCTGCACCGCCCGGGTGGCCTGGTCAGGAACGCGGAGAGCGGCGCCCGCAACATCGGTCGGCGTGGTTTGAATTGCTGCGATCATGAAGGAAACCTCCTCCAGGATTGGGGGTCGAAACCCACCGTCAACACGAGAATTCGGATAAGGGGCATTTCATTCGCAGTTGCTGCGAGACGTCGGCCTCACCCAAATGAGAATCATGTTCATATGATGAATGTCCATCGCCAAAGTTCCATTTCGCTTTACGAACTTAAACGCATCACGCAGCGCTTCCGCTCGCATCCGCTCCCCGGAAACCAGGGATGGACATCCTGCGGGCCGATTGATATTCCGATAATTGCCCAGACCATTGTGAGGACATGGCAAACTACCGGCCAACGCCGCACAAGAATCGAGGAGTGAGCTATGACGGAATCCACCTGGCAGAACCTGGCGCTGCTGCTATTGTGCTGGCTGGGCTACTTCGCCTTGCATTCGATGCTTGCCTCGCTCAGGGTCAAGCACAAGATCGCCGAGTTGCGCCCCGACTTGGTGCCGGCCTACCGACTGACATTCAACACGCTGGCCGTGCTGCTATTGCTGCCGATACTCTGGCTCATGTACCGCACTCCCGGCCCGATGCTCTGGCGCTGGGACGGCATCGCCGCATGGCTGGCAAACGGCATGGCACTGGCGGCGCTGCTAGGCTTCCTGCGTACGCTGAAGTTCTATGACATGCAGGAGTTCCTCGGTCTGCGTCAGTGGCATATGCATACCCGACGCGTGGAGGACCTGGAGCATTTTCATCTTTCCCCATTCCATCGCTTCGTGCGCCACCCATGGTATTTTTTCGGGCTGGTACTGATCTGGACGCGCGACATGAACGCGTCGCTACTTCTTTCCGGCGTGATGATGACGCTTTATTTCATGATCGGGTCGCGCCTGGAAGAAAAGAAACTGCTGGTTTATCACGGCGAGGCCTATCGCCGCTACATGGCGCGCGTCCCCGGCCTTCTGCCGCTGCCGTGGAAAACATTAAGCGCGACGGAAGCGGCGGAGCTGGGGAAAAAACGCGCCGACACCCCGTCCGCGGACAGCGGCAACACATAATCATAGGGGGCAACGCCACATGATGAACAATCTGATCGAATTTCTCGCCCATTGGGGAATCGCAGCCCTTTCCCTGTGGCTGGTGAGCTTCATGTTTCACGGCATCACGTTCTCGAACAAGCAATCGCTTTTTGTCGCAGCCTTGCTGCTCGGCTTCGCCAATGCGATCGTGCGACCGATATTTATTCTTTTAACCTTTCCGCTCACCCTGATCACGTTCGGCTTTTTCCTGCTGGTGATCAATGCGCTGATGCTGCTGCTGGTGTCCGCGCTGGTCGAGGGGTTCAAGGTTTCCGGCTTCTGGACTGCCTTTTTCGCCAGCATCATGATCGCCATTTTCAGTTTCCTGATCGGGCTGTTCATATTTCAGTCGGGCGGACATCCTCTGCTCATACCGGCCCAGCATGGCGTCATGGTTTAAACAAGGATTACACATGATTATTTCCAGTCCGCCGCCCTACCCTGTCCGCGATGAACGCGACATTTACGAGCAACTGCTCCCGCTCGAAGGCGCCGACATTCTTGAGCTCGGATACGGCAAGGCCGAGAAAACTCGGGCCATCAGTCAAAGCGGGAAGGCGAGGTCGATCACTGCCCTGGAGGTGGATGAAATCCAGCACACCGCGAATCTTCGCAGCAACGATCTTGCCAACGTAAGCTTTGGCCTTGGCGGCGCAGAAGCGATCCCCGCCGCGGACGAATCCTTCGACATCGTGCTGATGTTCAAGTCCCTGCACCATGTGCCGGTGGAACGCATGGATCACGCCTTGGCCGAAATCTGCCGGGTACTGAAGCCCGGTGGGCTGGCGTACTTTTCGGAACCGGTATTCGCCGGCGAGTTCAACGAAATCCTGCGTCTTTTCCACGACGAACAAGCCGTGCGCGAGGCGGCTTTTTCCGCGCTTGAGCGTGCAGTGGTCAGCGGGAAATTCGAGCTGGCGAGCGAGACATTCTTCAGCACCCCCTCACACTTTGAAACTTTTGAGCATTTCGAGGAACGAATCCTCAACGTGACCCATACCGAGCACCGGCTCTCGCCCGACTTGTACCAGGAAGTACGCGAGCGATTTATGCGCCACATGACGCCTCTGGGCGCGGATTTCGCGACCCCGCTGCGCGTCGACCTGCTGCGCAAACCATAGCTGATATCAGGAGGAAGCAGTGAGATATCGCCAACTGGGCAGCAGCGACCTGCGGGTCTCTGAAATCTGCCTCGGAACGATGACCTACGGCGAACAGAACAGCGCCGAGGACGCCCGCAGCCAGCTGGATTATGCCGTTGCACACGGCGTCAATTTCATCGATACCGCGGAGATGTATCCTGTGCCGCCGCGCGCCGCCACCCAGGGACTGACCGAACAATACGTCGGCCGCTGGCTGAAGGACGTGGCGCGCGACAAGCTGATCCTCGCCACCAAGGTGTCCGGCCCGGCTCGCGGCTACGACTGGATGCGGGGCGGACCGCGGATCACGCGGCAACATATCGAGGAAGCGGTCGACGCCAGCCTGAAACGGCTGCAGACGGACTATATCGACCTTTACCAGATTCACTGGCCGGACCGCAATGTACCGATGTTCGGCCAGACCGCCTACGATCCCCACGCGGAACGCGAAACCACGCCCATCGCGGAACAACTGTCTGTCTTCGCCGACCTGATCAAGGCCGGCAAGATCAGGCACATCGGCCTGAGCAACGAGACCCCATGGGGCGTATGCCAGTTCATCCGCGCCTCGGAGCAGGCCGGCCTGCCGCGCGCGGCTTCAATTCAGAACGCATACAGCCTGATCAACCGGACATACGAGTTCGGCCTGGCGGAGATCGGCCAGCGCGAGAACGTGGGATTGCTGGCGTACAGCCCGCTCGGCTTTGGGGTGCTTTCCGGCAAGTACCTGACCTCATCCGGCAGCGGGCGCATCAGCCTGTTCCCCGGCTTCGGGCAGCGCTACGCCAAGCCGAATGTCGCCGAAGCGGTACGCGCGTACTGCGAGCTTGCCCGCAGGGCCGGCATGGCGCCTGCCACGCTGGCGCTCGCCTTCGTGCGCAGCAAGTGGTTCGTCTCCAGCACCATCATTGGCGCCACGACCATGGAACAACTCAAAGAAAACATCAGCAGTGCGGAAGTAGAACCAAGTGCGGATGTGCTGCGGGAAATCGAGGCGATCCACGCACGTTTTCCCAACCCGGCACCGTAGGGGAAATGGTTTAGGACAATCTGGCGGGAGGGGGGCCGGACCTGGAGATGGATCCGAAGACAGGCTAAGCGCGCCCCGGCCGGGGCGCGCCATGGATAATTACTTCTTCTTGGCGGGCTTTGCTGCTGCAACTACGTCAGCCAGCGCTTTGCCGACCTTGAATTTGACCACTTTCTTGGCAGCAATTTTCATCGCTGCGCCGGTTGCCGGATTGCGGCCTTCGCGTGCGGCACGCTCGGTCACTTCGAAAGTGCCAAAACCGATCAGTTGTACAGGCTCGCTCTTGGCCATGCTTTCTTTGACCGTGGCCATCAGCGCATCCAGCACTTCGGCCGTTTTGGCTTTGGAAACGCCGGTCTTGCCTGCTACGGAATCGATCAGTTCGCTTTTGTTCATGTTGTCATCTCCACTTGGGTTATTGGTAAGGGATAAAATTGCAGGCTGAATTGTGCCTCATTTTTGCGGAATTAACGAATCCGTAAAGCAGAAAATTAAAATTCTGTAATTTCGCCACGACCGGCTCTGGATAAGGCGAGTTGCGCCACTGCGAAAACACCCGAAATATTTGTGCCCCGAGCCGGGAAATGGCACTAAACTTCCCGCTATTCCCGAGTCTAGGAGATTTTTCTTTTCATGCTGACTTTTTTTCGAACTCACTGGCTGGTTATCACCATCTGCCTGGTTTACACCCTGCTTGCCACCGGCGTGGCCTATTATTTTGCCAGCTCGGCAGCGCACGAAAACAAGGCCACTTTGCTGAAGGCGACTGAAGAACTTAAAAACGCCAAGGAAACCCAGGAGAAATCCAGCATTGAGGTCGTCAAAAACAAGGCGGCACTGGACAAGGAAAAAGCGCTGAACGCCAGCCTCAAAAAACTGCTTACGGCGGCGGAGCAGGAACGGGATAATTTGCGTAATTCACTGGAAACCATGACCGCAGCTGCCAGCAAGGTGGCGAAACCTCAGCCTGCCGCCGCCAAAACGCCGCCGGCTGCCGCCTCAACGGCCTGCAAGGAGAAAAACGCCGCTGCCGAAAAAGACCTGAAAAACCAGCAAACCGCATTGCAGGCTTTCAAGGCTGATGTTTACAAGCGCGACGCCGAATTGCGCGAAAGGCAGAAACAACTGGACGAGACACTGGCCAAGATAGCCGAGGAAAGACGCAAGCTCGAGCGGGACAGAGCCGATTACCGCTGGCCCCACAACGGCAGCCAGGGCAGCAAATGATCTCTGCTGCTAATTAGCGAACGCTAGTCGGGCAACCTGTCGCGCAACGCCTCGCGATCGAACCACCACGCGTCACCCACCACCGCGTTCACCACCTGCCCCAGACGGGGCAGAAACACCTGCGGGTCGCGCAAACCCAGCTCATTCATCCAGGCGTCGAGCGCTTGCTGATCCTGCACGTTGCCATGGCGTGCGGCAACCCGCGCGATCAGATTATTCGCCAGAAGACTCTGGCTTTCGTGCTTATCGTCAGGCGCCCGCAGATCGATTACGTAGCGCGCCGTGACCGCAGCGAGTGCCGCGCCATCCGAGGCCGTGGGTGTCTCGTCGACGACATGATCGAGCATGGCATAAGTCAGCTCCGGGTCCACCGGGAAGGTTACCGCCAGCCAGACGCCCATACCCAGCGCGTGAATGGAATCCGCTTGTTCGGTCTGATATAGAACATTGCAGGCTTCGACCGCATCCTGCCACGATTCATTCTCCAGCGACGTCTCGAAGGCTTCACGCGCCAGGCCCCAAGCCTCTTCCTTGCGCTCCAGCGAAATCAGGATCTCGGCGACGTCCAGTTGCAGCCGGGCACGCGTCATCGTGTCCGCGCCCTCGCGACTTGCCAGTTGCAAGCGCTTCTCCGCCAGTTCGCGCTCCAGCTCGGCCGCCTCGCCTTCGCCCGGCGCGCCGGAAACTTCAGCGACATTGCCGAATGCATCGAGAGCAAGATTCTTTTCACTCATAGTCAATGAAACCGACTGTTTTATAAATCATATGGACGGATTATTCATCCATCCTTTTGTTTTTACTTGCAATTTGGTGGGCCCGCTCGGACTTGAACCGTGGACCAAAGGATTATGAGTCCTCTGCTCTAACCAACTGAGCTACAGGCCCATAAAAGCTTAACCCTCGTTGTCCAGGAAGCTGCGCAGCCGCTCGGAACGGGAAGGGTGGCGCAACTTGCGCAGCGCCTTGGCTTCAATCTGACGAATACGCTCGCGCGTGACGTCGAACTGTTTGCCGACTTCTTCCAGGGTGTGATCGGTGTTCATCTCGATGCCGAAGCGCATACGCAACACCTTGGCTTCGCGCGGCGTCAGCGACTCCAGCACTTCCTTGGTGGCTTCGCGCAGGCTGGCGTACATCGCGGCATCGGCCGGGGCCAGGGTGGAAACGTCCTCGATGAAGTCGCCCAGATGGGAATCCTCGTCGTCGCCGATCGGCGTTTCCATGGAGATCGGCTCCTTGGAAATCTTGAGGATTTTGCGGATCTTCTCTTCCGGCATTTCCATCTTCTCCGCCAGCAGCGCGGGATCGGCTTCCTGCCCGGTTTCCTGCAGAATCTGGCGCGAGATGCGGTTCATCTTGTTGATGGTTTCGATCATGTGCACCGGGATACGGATGGTGCGCGCCTGATCGGCGATGGAGCGCGTAATGGCCTGGCGGATCCACCATGTGGCATAGGTGGAGAACTTGTAGCCGCGACGGTATTCGAACTTGTCCACGGCTTTCATCAAACCGATGTTGCCTTCCTGAATCAGGTCGAGGAACTGCAGGCCGCGGTTGGTGTATTTCTTGGCGATGGAGATCACCAGGCGCAGGTTGGCCTCGATCATTTCGCGCTTGGCGCGGCGTGCCTTGGCTTCGCCGGTGGACATCTGGCGGTTGATTTCCTTCAGGTCCTTGAGCGGGATGCCGACCTTGGTCTGGACATCCGTCAGGCGCTGCTGCTGGTCGACGACGGCATGCTGAAAGCGGCCGAGTTTTTCGCTGTAGGGCTTGCCGGAGCCAATTTCCCCCACCACCCAGTCCAGGTTGCTTTCGTTGCCCGGGAACACCTGAATGAAGTGCGGGCGCGGCATGCCGCCTTTAGTCACGCACAGATCCATGATGCTTCGCTCGTGGCCACGCACTTCTTCCACCAGACCGCGCAGGCCATCGCACAGCGCTTCCACCTGCTTGACGGAGAAACGAATCCCCATCAACTCGTTGGAAATCTGCTCTTGAACTTCCATGTAAGCTTTGCTGCGCGAGCCTTTCTTCTGCAGTGCTTGCATCATTTTGTCGAAGGCTTCGCGGATCACGGCAAAACGCTCCAGCGCATCTGCCTTGAGTTGCGCCAGATTGGCAGCAGCAATGGCGGCGCCCGCGGCTTCGGCTTCTTCCTCGCTGATTTCAACTTCAGGCTCGGCCTCTTCGGCAGCGGCCATTTCCTCGCTGAATTCGTCCGCGCTTTGACCGTTGATCAGGCCGTCAACCAGTTCGTCGACACGCAGTTCGTCGCGCTCGATCATCTCGGCAAGTCGCAGGATTTCGGCGATCGTGGTGGGGCAGGCGGAAATAGCCTGCACCATGTGTTTCAGGCCATCTTCGATGCGCTTGGCAATCTCGATTTCGCCTTCGCGGGTGAGCAGGTCGACCGTGCCCATTTCGCGCATTTACATGCGCACCGGGTCGGTGGTGCGTCCAAATTCGGAATCCACCGTGGAGAGTGCCGCTTCGGCCTCTTCCACCGCATCCTCGTCAGCCACGGCGGGGGTTGCATCGGACATCAGCAGGGTTTCGGCATCCGGCGCCTCGTCGTATACCGCAATGCCCATGTCACCGATCATGCTGATCACGCCCTCGATCTGCTCGGCGTCGAGCATATCGTCCGGCAGGTGGTCGTTGATCTCTGCATAGGTCAGGTAGCCACGCTCCTTACCCAGCACGATCAGATTTTTCAGGCGCATGCGCCGCGCGTCTGCGTCATTCACGCGGTCATCCATCTTTCCATTTTCCGTCGCCATACCTTACCTTGTCCCGAAAAAGCGTTTAACAAAACCGAGCATTATACCCTACTTCCATAGCGGATTTTCATTCTCTGCGCAACAACAACTGCAACAATCGCGCTTTCTGTATTTCATTCAAACCCTGATCGCGCGCCAAGGCTTTTAATGCCTCGAGCTCTTTTAGATCACCCCGTTGCTTCAACTGCACCAGGGCACCGGCGAATTCCTGTGCAATTTCATCCGCATCGAAAAGGTCTTCCCACTGCATCACCTCCGCAGCGGCATCGCGTATCCTGGCCTCGTGCGGCGTGCCGCGAAAATGTTCGATCAGCGGTGCCGCATCCTTTATGTGCGGGTGCTCGGCAAGAAATTCAAGCAAAACAGCAAGCGTTAATTCCTCGTCTTCGCGCCCCGTTTTCTCGAATTCAACGCCCTCTGCCAATTGCGGCCGAACCAGCAGAAACTGGAGCATCTGGCGCACCA
>JBDKRR010000145.1:0-3129 GCA_039683315.1 Sulfuricella sp. | reverse complement strand
CAAAAGCAACAAAAACAGGGAGGGTACATGTTGAAAACGCTGCTGCGCCTGCTTTGCCGGATACTGTTCCGGATCGAGATTCACGGTAACGCCAACCTGCCGCAAACCGGCAAGCTGCTGGTCATCGCCAACCACGAGTCGTTTCTGGACGGCTTGCTGATCGGCCTGTTCCTGCCTTTCCGCGCGACTTTCCTGGTACACACCACGGTGCTGCAAAATCCCGTGTTCCGTTTCCTGCTTGCCCGCGTGCCGCACTTGGCGGTGGACCCGACCAGCCCGCTGGCGATGAAGAAGGTCATCAAGCTGCTGGAAGCGGGCGAATCAGTGGTGATCTTTCCGGAAGGGCGCATCACCATGACCGGCAGCCTGATGAAGGTGTACGACGGCCCCGGATTCGTCGCCGCCAAGACCGGCGCCACCATCCTGCCGATGCGCCTGGACGGCGCGGCGCGCTCCTACTTCAGCCGCCTGTCCGGCGACTATCCGCGCCGCATTTTGCCCAAAATCACCCTTTCCATCCTGCCCACCACCTCCATCGCCATGCCGGACGCGCCCAGCGCCAAGCTGCGCCGCCGCATGGCGGGCGATGCGATGCGGCGCACGATGCAGGAAATGCTGTTCGCCTCGCAGCCGGTGCAGACGCTGTTCAGCGCCCTGCTCGACGCCATCAGGATTCATGGCCGCGGCACGCGCCTGCTGGAGGACATGCAGCAGGTGGAAGAGACCTACGGCCAGCTGCTGAAAAAGAGCCTAGCGCTGGGACGGCTGGCGACCAGGATCAGCGCGCCGGGCGAGAACGTCGGGGTGCTGCTGCCCAACGTCACCAGCACCATCTGCCTGATTTTCGGCATGAGCGCCATGCGGCGCGTCCCCGCCATGCTGAACTATACGGCGGGTACGGCCGGCATGCAGAACGCCTGCATCGCGGCCGGGGTGCGCACCATCGTCACCTCGCGCCAGTTCGTGGAGGCCGCCAAGCTGGGCGACACTCTCGCCGCGCTGGAAAACATCCGCATCGTCTACCTGGAAGAGCTGCGCGCGCAGTTCGGCCTGGGCGACAAACTCTGGCTGATGGGCTTTGCGCGCTGGCTGCCGGCGCTGGCCGTGCCGCAGGTCCTGCCGGACGACCCCGCCGTGGTGCTGTTCACTTCCGGCTCGGAAGGCAAGCCCAAGGGCGTGGTGCATACGCATAAAGGCATCCTGTCCAACATCGCGCAGATCCGCTCGGTGATCGACTTCACGCCGTCGGACAAATTCATGATCACCCTGCCGCTGTTCCACGCCTTCGGCTTCACCTGCGGCGGCATCATGCCGCTGGTGACGGGCTCGAAAATGTTCCTCTACCCCTCGCCGCTGCACTACCGCATCATCCCCGAGATCATCTACGACCGCGGCTGCACCGTGCTGTTCGGCACCAGCACCTTCCTCGGCAACTACGCCCGCTTCGCCCACCCTTACGACTTCTACAAGCTGCGCTACGTGGTAGCCGGCGCGGAGAAGCTCAACGAGGAAGTGCGCAAGACCTGGATGGAGAAATTCGGCATCCGCATCCTGGAAGGCTACGGCGCCACCGAATGCGCCCCGGTTCTGGCCGTGAACACGCCCATGGCGTGCCGCACCGGCACCGTCGGGCCGCTGCTTCCCGGCCTGCAGTCGCGGCTGGAAACCGTGCCCGGCATCGAGCGCGGCGGCCTGCTCAGCGTGCGCTGCCCCAACGTCATGCTGGGCTACTACCTGTTCGACAACCCCGGCGTGCTGAAACCGCCCGAAGACGGCTGGTACAGCACCGGCGACGTGGTGGAGATCGATGCCGACGGCTTCGTGCGCATCCTCGGGCGGGTCAAGCGCTTCGCCAAGATCGCCGGCGAAATGGTGTCGCTGGAAGTGGTGGAACAGATCGCCAACCTCGCCTCGCCCGCCGGTCATCACGCCGCCACCACGCAAACCGACCCGCAGCGCGGCGAGAACATCCTGCTGTTCACCAGCGATGCCGCGCTGAGCCGCGATGCGCTGCTCGCCGCCGCACGCGAACTCGGCAGCCCGGAACTGGCGATCGCACGCAAGATCGTGCCGTTGGCCGAACTGCCGCTGCTGGGGACGGGCAAGACCGATTACGTGAGACTCAAACAGATGGCGGAAGCCGCCTGATGAACCGGCGCAAGTTTCTCGGCGCCATGGGCGCGTTCGGGCTTGCCGCGGGCGGGTTGGGCGGGTTGAAATACTGGCCTGAACAAGGCCTGACCAACCCCTGCCGCGCCGACCTGCCGGACGCCGTGACTCAACATCCGCTGCTGCAGTCGGTATGGGCCGGGCTGGACCCGGCTCAGGTGTGGGATTGCCACGTGCACCTGGTCGGCAGCGGCGATTCCGGCAGCGGCGCCTGGTTCAGCCCGGACATGGACAGCCTGTGGCACCCCGTGCTGCGCATGCAAAAACTGTTCTACATGAACGCCGGCTGCGTGCACGAAGCCCCCGGCCAGCTCGACCTGAGCTATGTCGCGCGCCTGCTCAACCTGGTGGAAGGCATGAAGCCGGGGTTCAAGACCATGCTGCTCGCCTTCGACTGGTTCCACGACGAGAACGGCCAGCCCGACCCCAAGCGCTCCATCTTCCACATTCCCGACGCTTACGCGGCGCAGGTGGCGCATGCGCATCCCGACGCTTTCGAGTGGGCGGCTTCCATCCACCCCTATCGCGCCGATTGCGTGGAAGCCTTGCAGGCCGCCGTGCACGACGGTGCGCGCGCGATCAAGTGGCTGCCGTCGGCCATGGGCATCGACCCGCTTTCGCCGCGCTGCGACCGTTTCTACGCCGCGCTGGCGGCGGCTGACCTGCCCATCATCAGCCATGCCGGGCGCGAGATGGCGGTGCAGGGCGGCAACCAGGATTTCGGCAACCCGCTGCGCCTGCGCCGCGCGATGGACCACGGCGTGCGCGTGGTGGTCGCCCACTGCGCCTCGGACGGCGACGACCAGGACACCGACCGCGGCGCGAACGGCCCGCGCGTGAAGAGCTTCGAGCTGTTCGCCCGTCTCATGGACGAGCCGCGCTATGCGGACAAACTGCACGGCGACATCTCCGCGCTCACCCAACTCAACCGCGCCTGGGCGCTCAAGGCCGTGCTGCAGC
>JBDKRR010000144.1:0-5542 GCA_039683315.1 Sulfuricella sp. | reverse complement strand
GATACCCTGTTTACGCCGCGCATGCTGGCCGAATGCGACTGCGTGCTTGCCATGTATCACGATCAGGGCTTGCCGGTGCTCAAACACGCCAGTTTCGGCGGCGGGGTCAATGTGACGTTGGGCCTGCCCATCATCCGTACTTCCGTGGATCATGGCACGGCGCTCGACCTGGCTGGCAGCGGCGATGCCGAGTCGGGCAGCCTGCTGGCGGCGCTGGACCTGGCGAGCGCGATGGTGCGGCGATGAAGCATATCCCGCGTAAACGGTTCGGCCAGCACTTTCTCACCGATCGTCAGGTTATTGCCGATATCGTCACGGTCATTCGTCCGCTGCCCGACGATCTGATGGTGGAGATCGGCCCCGGCCTGGGAGCGATCACCAAACCCTTGCTCCAGACATTGCGCCATCTGCATGTGGTCGAGCTTGACCGAGATATCGTCACGCGCCTGCACCGGGAATACGATCCGGCGCGCCTCACCGTGCACGCCTGCGATGCCCTCAAATTCGATTTCGGCAGTTTGGGCAGCCCGCTGCGAGTGGTCGGAAACCTGCCCTATAACATTTCGACACCTTTGTTATTTCACCTCGCCGGCTTTTCTCCGTTGATCGACGACATGCACTTCATGCTGCAGCTGGAAGTGGTCGAACGCATGGTCGCGGCGCCCTCCACACCTGCCTACGGCAGGCTGTCAGTCATGCTACAATATTCCTTCATCATGGAAAATCTCCTGCACGTGCCGCCTCAGGCATTCTCGCCGCCACCCAAGGTTGAGTCCGCAGTGGTACGCATGCTGCCCTGGCGCGATCGCCCCTTCCAGGCGCAAGACGAAGCATTGCTGGCGAAGGTGGTGAGCGCGGCGTTCTCCATGCGTCGCAAGACCCTGCGCAATACCCTCCATGCCTATCTCAAGGATCCGGATTTCGAGCACCTCGAGATCGATCCCGGTTTGCGGGCGGAAAACATCGGCGTGGAGGATTTTGTGCGCATCGCCAATTACTGCCACGCCGCCAGCCCAGACCAGGAATAGGGGCAAACATGGCCCAGGCATTGCCGGATAGTCAGGAATATCAGGCCAAGCCGAATGAGGCCTCACTCTATTCGCGTTATCTGGACGCCCTGGGTCATGCGACCAACCTGCTGCTGGAAGCCTCTGGCGACGAAAACCGGGCCGAAGTGTTGCATCGCCTGGCGGAAGCCGCGCGTGTCAATCATTGTGCCTTATACCTCAACGAGCCGTGCGACGGCGGGCCGCTACAGGCAGGTTTGTGTTCTTCCTGGTCCGCGAGCGGGCAGCCGAGCTACCTGCCCGGCTACCTGTGCTACGACGACTATTCCTTGCTCAGCGATACGCTGCATATCGGCATGGTATTTACCAAGAATGTGGTCGAGTTGCCGCGCGCCGAATTCAGTCTCTTTAAGGAGATGAAGGTCGCCAGCGTGGTGTGCATACCCCTTTTGGTCGGCGGCGAGATGGCAGGGTTCCTGGGGTTTTTCGCCCAGCGCGAGAAACACGACTGGCTGCCGATGGAAATCGACATCCTGTGCGTGGCCGCCAATAATTTCGCTGCGACCCTGGCGCGGCAGCGCATCGAAAACAGCCTGCGCGCCAGCGAGTCGCGCTTGCGGGTGCTGGTGGGGGCGACCGAGGATATCGTGATCGAATTCGATGCTGCCGGCACGATTCATAATGTGTGGTCTAGTCACAGCCAGTTGCCGCCCGCCAGTTCTGCCGCACATACTGTGTCATCGGCGTTGCCGGCGGACATGGCGCATGCGCTCATGGAAGCGGCGCCTCGCGTGCTGAGCAGCGGCAGGAGCGAGACTGTCGATTTCGCGCTGGTGGATGACCTGGGCGACCAGTATTTTACCGGCAGGCTGCAAACGGTTCCCGCCGAAGGCGGACACGGTCTGAACCTGGTGGCGCTGATCCACGATGTAACATTGCAGATGCAGGCGGAAGCACGACGTCAGGCCATGCTCGACACCCTGGATTTGCTGGAAGAGGCGATCATAGACATGACGCCACAGGGCAAGCTGACCAGTGTCAGCGCCGGCTGGGGGAAGTTGCGCGGTGACCAGAAAGCAGTGCGCACCGTGGCAGACCAGTCATTGTTCCAATTCGTGCACCCGGAAGACCATACCCTTGTCAGCGCCAGCTTGAAACGGCTGGAGTCGGGGCAGGAGCGCAACACGACTCTGCGTTTCCGCCTGCAAGACGAAAGCGGAGACCATCTGTGGGTGGAAGCGCGCTTGCTGGCATACCGCTCTCCTCAGGGGAGCGTTACCAGCATGCGTGGGATATTGCGCGACGTGACTGCGGCATACCTGGAACAGAAACGCATTACCCGGCTGGCGCTGCATGACCCGCTCACCGAGTTGCCGAACCGGATTCTGCTACAGGATCACCTGCAGCAGGCTATCGTTCGCGCCCAGCGCAATGGGACCAAAGTGGCACTGGGCTTTATCGACCTCGACCGTTTCAAGCAAATCAACGACACCCTCGGGCATCATGCAGGGGACGTCGTGCTGCGGACCTTGAGTCAGCGCCTGCTGTCCGTGATGCGCGAGACGGATACGCTCAGCCGCTGGGGCGGTGACGAGTTCGTGGCCTTGCTGCCGGATGCCGCTCATGATCAGGATATCCGCATGGTTGCCATGCGCCTGATGGAGGCCGGGCGTCTGCCCATTGAAGTGGATGGGCGGGAGGTCCAGCCCACCCTGAGCATCGGCTTCGCCGTCTACCCCGACAATGCGAGCAGCGCCGAGGAACTGATGGCTGCTGCCGACGACACCATGTTCCATGCCAAGCACAACGGCCGCAACAATGTGCAGTTTTACCAGAGTCTGAGCGTGGATTTCAACGCAACTTGAATTGCTTGATGACCCCGTCCAGTTTGGCGGACAGTTTGGCCAGTTCGCCCACGGCCTGTTCGCTGGAAATGGTGTCCAGCGATGCTTCATGTACCATATGGCTGATTTCATCCACATGGTGGCGCACGCCGGATACCATCTGATTCTGCGATTCGGCGCTGGTGGCGATGCGTTCGATCATTTCTGACACCATTTCCACGCTGCGCACGATCTCCTGCAGCGCGTGTCCTGCCTCGGTAGCTTTCTCCACCCCGCCGCGCACCTGTTCGGTGCCGCTTTGCATGGTGGAAATTGCATTGCGCGTTTCCTGCTGCACACTCTGGATCATTTCGCTGATTTCCTTGGTGGCCTGCGCGGTTTTTTCCGCCAGTTTACGCACTTCGTCCGCCACCACCGCGAATCCGCGCCCCTGCTCGCCGGCGCGGGCCGCTTCGATCGCCGCGTTGAGGGCGAGCAGGTTGGTTTGTTCGGCATTGCCGTTGATGACCGCCACTATGGCGCCGATTTCGTCTGATTTGCGGCCCAGACTGTCCACTGCGGAAGAGCCCAGGGTGACCGATTCGTTGATCTGACGCATGCCCTGGATGGTTTCCTGGACGATTTTTCCGCCCGATTTGGCCAGGTTCGAGGCGTTGTGCGCCGCCTCCGAGACTTGGCCGGCACTGCCTGAAATCTGTGCCACCGTATCCGACAGTGTTTCGGTGCTGGAGTTGATTCTGGCCACAGTCTGATGTTGCGCGTCGAAGCGGCTGCGCACCCCGCTCATCAGTTCCTGGATGGTGCTGGCATCGTGGCTCACCGAGCCGCTCATGCTGGCCACCTCGCCGATCAGGTCGCGCAGGTTGCTGGCCATTTTGTTGAAGCTGACAATAATTTCGCCGATCGTATCGTCGCTTTCCATGGCGCAGTGGAGACTGATGTCCTTGTTGCTGATCGAGGTGGCAACTTGCGAAATGCGCCGCAGCTTGGACAGCAGTACCCAGCTAACCAGCCAGTAATTGGCCATTCCGAGAATGATGCCCGCCGCCAGCGCGCTGACGCAGAACCACACCAGCATGCCGGGTTTCCATTCGACGAAGATGTTGGCAAAGAGCGGAAATACCGCGCCCATCACCGCGCCAAGCGCCAGGAACGACAGCAACAGGTTGCGCAGAATGCTTGGTTTCATTGTTTTTCCCTTGTTATTGGCGCGAGCCGCGCTGAATGAATTCGATCTGGTACCCGTCCGGGTCGACGACGAACGCGATAATGGTGGAACCGTGCTTCATCTTGTCGGCTTCCAGCGTCACCTTGCCGCCGCGTTTTTTGACTTCCGCGCAGGCCTGCGCGGCGTCTTCCACTTCGATGGCGATATGGCCGAAGCCGTTGCCGAGATCGTAGGAGGAGGTATCCCAGTTGTGGGTCAGCTCAATCGCGGCGTGCTCGCTTTCGTCGCCGTACCCCACGAAAGCCAGGGTAAAACGCCCTTCGGGATAGTCCTTGCGACGCAACAAGCGCATGCCGAGGACTTCGGTATAAAAAGCGATGGATCTTTCCAGGTCCACGACACGGATCATGGTATGCAACAAACGCATAACGCTCCCTTTCATTCACTCGGTAAAGTTATATTTTTACAATCACTTATTGCCGCATCATAGCGCGCTTGGCGCACGGAAAAAACCCCCGTGCGAATATGGCGGAAATTAAGAGCCCATTTTGGCAGGTTTCAAAAATGGGCTCTAAGTCAAAAACGGTGGTAATGGGCGGCGTGCTCTCTGAGCAAGGTGCGTAGCGCAGTATAGTCCGGGCACAACTGGGCCACGATTTGCCAGAACGATGGCGAATGGTTCAGTTCGATCAGATGGGCCAGCTCGTGGACGACCACGTAGTCGATTACCGCCGGCGGAGCCTTGATCAGACGCCAGTTGAGGCGGATGTTGCCGCCGCTGGTACAGCTTCCCCAGCGCGTCCGGGCGCTGCTCAGGCCGAGCCGCGACACGCTGACGTCAAGCTGACGCGCATAAAATTCGACCCGATGCTGAAAGAATGCCAGGGCCTCGCGGCGGTACCACTGCACGACTCGCGTTTGGAGTGCGCTGGTGTCTGTTGGATCCGGCAGGGCAACCAGTAGCTGCCCATCATCGAAAGCCGGCCGTGCGCGGGGGGTGCCGTGCTCCACCACCAGCTCGATGGGGCTGCCAAGAAATGGCAGCAACTCGCCGTCGCGCCAGCTGATGTCCGGGATGCTGCGGGCACGCATTTCTTCGAGCTTATCCAGCACCCAGCCCGATTTTTCACGCAGCACCGTTTCCCAGGTCCGTTGCGGGGTGCGAGCGGGAACGCTGACGGTGAGCCCGGACCGGTCTATTCTGAGCCCGATGGTACGGCGGCGCGGGCTGCGCCGCAGCAGGTAGGGAACCTCTTCGTCACCGAGGCGTATGCGGTGCAAGCGGTCCACCTTCGTAGTCGCGCGCGATGCGCTGCATCTCCCCCTCGATCCACGCCTCTACTTCGGCGTTGAGTGCACCCGCTTTCATGCCCGCCGTATGGATCGGCTTGCCGATGCTGAGTGTAATGGTGCCGGGATATTTGAGAAAGGCGTTCTTGCCCCAGAATTCGCCGGCATTATGCGCCACCGGCAGCACGGTCGCCCCGTTGTGGGCCGCCATGAAAGCGCCGCCGATGTTGTAC
>JBDKRR010000143.1:0-16208 GCA_039683315.1 Sulfuricella sp. | reverse complement strand
ATGGCCGCGGCCTTTGCCAAGTGGCTGGTGCCGCCGCTGCTCGGGCTGGCGCTGTTCGTCGGCATCTGGGCGCTGATATCCCAGACCAGCCCGCAATTGCCCGGCCCGCTCAAGACCTGGGCATCGGCGCAGGAGCTGTGCAGTGACCCGTTCTACGACACGGGCCCTAACGACCAGGGTATCGGCTGGAACATCCTGGCTTCGCTGCAGCGCGTGGCGATCGGCTTCGGCATGGCGGCGGCGCTGGGCATTCCGCTGGGCTTCATGATCGGGCGCTTCAAGTTCCTCAGCGCCATGGTGTCGCCCATCGTCAGCCTGTTGCGCCCGGTTTCGCCCCTGGCGTGGTTGCCGATCGGTCTGCTGGTGTTCAAGGCGGCCAATCCGGCGGCGATCTGGGTGATTTTCATCTCCGCCATATGGCCCATGATCATCAACACCGCCGTGGGCGTGAACCGGATACCGCCGGACTACATGAACGTGGCAAAGGTGCTGAATCTTTCCGAATGGAAGATCTTCACCAAGATCCTTTTCCCCGCCGTGCTGCCCTACATGATGACCGGCATCCGCCTCTCCATTGGCGTGGCCTGGCTGGTGATCGTCGCGGCGGAAATGCTGACCGGCGGCGTCGGCCTGGGCTTCTGGGTGTGGGACGAATGGAACAACCTCAACGTGGAACACATCATCATCGCCATCTTCGTGGTCGGCATCGTCGGCCTGCTGCTGGAACAGATGCTGATGCTGCTGGCTAAAAGGTTTAACTACGAGTGAGGGGTGAGAGGGGAGGGGTGAGGCGAAAAACCAGTGCGGCGCAGGTCTTGAATTTCCGCCTCACCCCTCACCCCTCCCGCCTCACCTCCAAGGAGATAAACATGGAAAAGTACGTACAAGTCGAAAACGTGCGCATGGTGTTCAACACCAAGCAAGGCCCCTTCGTGGCGCTGCGCGACATCAACCTGAACATCGACCAGGGCGAGTTCATCGCGCTGATCGGCCACTCCGGTTGCGGCAAGTCCACGCTGCTCAACCTGGTGGCGGGCCTGACCCTGCCCAGCGACGGCGCCATGCTGTGCGCCGGGCGGGAAATCGCCGGCCCCGGCCCGGAACGCGGGGTGGTGTTCCAGAACCATAGCCTGCTGCCCTGGCTGACCTGCTTCGAGAACGTCTATCTGGCCGTGGAGCGCGTGTTCGGCCAGGCCGAGAGCAAGGCCACGCTGAAGAAGCGCACCCACGAGGCGCTGGCGCTGGTCGGGCTGACCCACGCTGAACACAAGCATCCGCACGAAATCTCCGGCGGGATGAAGCAGCGCGTCGGCATCGCCCGCGCCCTTTCCATGCAGCCCAAGGTGCTGCTGCTGGACGAACCGTTCGGTGCCCTGGATGCGCTCACCCGCGCCCACCTGCAGGACGAACTGATGAAGATCACGGCGGAGACCCACAGCACGGTGGTGATGGTGACGCACGACGTGGACGAGGCGGTGCTGCTGTCCGACCGCATCGTGATGATGACTAACGGACCGGCGGCAACCATCGGCGAGGTGCTGAGGGTAGACTTGCCGCGCCCGCGCGATCGCCTGGCGCTGGCCAACGACGCGAAGTACCACGAATACCGCAGTGCGGTGCTGGATTTCCTGTACAGGCGCCAGATGCGCCCGGCAGCCTGAGGAGAACGAAATGGAAAACTGGCTGAAAGTCTGTTCCCTGGAGGAAATTCCGCGTCTCGGTACGCGTCAGCTGAAGCATGGGGAGAAGGACATCGCCTTGTTCCGCACCGACGACGACCAGGTGTTCGCCCTGCTCGACCGCTGCCCTCACAAGAGCGGACCGCTGTCGCAGGGGATCGTGTGCGGACGGCACGTGACCTGCCCGCTGCACAACTGGAATATCGCCCTCGAAGACGGCAAGGCCATGGCGCCGGATGTGGGCGAAACCAGCCCTTATCCGGTCAGGATCGAAAGCGGTACGGTTTTTATCCGGCTCTAAGATCATGACCGAAACGAAATCCATCTGCTGTTACTGCGGCACCGGCTGCGGCGTGATCGTCACCAGCGACGGCGCGCGTGTCACCGGTGTGCGCGGCGACCCGGATCACCCCGCCAACCAAGGCCGGTTGTGCACCAAGGGCGCCAACCTGCACCTGACCGTGCGCAGCGATGCGAGCCGCGTGCTGCAGCCGGAGCTGCGCAACTCGCGCAACGAGGCACGCCGCGGCGGCACTTGGGACGAGGCGCTGGACATGGCGGCAGAGCGCTTCGCCGCGGTGATCCGCGAGCATGGGCCGGACAGCGTGGCGTTATACGTGTCGGGCCAGTTGCTGACGGAGGATTATCACGTCTTCAACAAGCTGGCGCGCGGCCTGGTCGGCACCAACAATATCGATTCCAACTCGCGCCTGTGCATGTCTTCGGCGGTGGTGGGCTACAAGACGACGCTCGGCTCGGACGCGCCGCCGGCCTGCTACGACGACATCGAGCAGGCAAAGTGCATTTTCATCGCCGGCGCCAACCCGGCGTTTGCGCACCCCATCCTGTTTCGCCGCGTCGAGGCCGCAAAAAAATCCAATCCAGACCTGAAACTGATCGTGGTGGACCCGCGCCGCACCGATACCGCAGCCAGCGCTGACCTGCACCTGGCCATCCTGCCCGGGACCGATGTGGCGCTGTTCACCGGCATGCTGCACGTGCTGCTGTGGGTCGGGCTGGCGGATTTCGAATTCATCCGCGCCCACACCGAAGGCTTCGACGCCCTCAAGGCCACGGTGCGGGAATACACGCCCAAGATGGTGGCGCAAATCTGCGGCGTGACGGAGGCGCAAGTCGTCCAGGCGGCGCAATGGTTCGGCCAGTCCGGGGCAACGCTGTCGCTGTATTGCCAGGGGCTGAATCAGTCCACCAACGGCACGGACAACAACGCCGCGCTGATCAACCTGCACCTGGCCACCGGCCAGATCGGCAAGCCGGGCGCAGGTCCGCTGTCGCTCACCGGCCAGCCCAACGCCATGGGCGGGCGCGAAGTTGGGGCCATGGCAACCTTGCTGCCAGGCCATCGCGATCCCGCGAACGCAGGACACCGCGCGGAAGTGGCACAACTGTGGGATGTGCCGTCCCTGCTCGAACGGCCCGGCAAGACCGCGGTGGAGATGTTCGAAGCCGTGCGCAGCGGCGAGATCAAGGCGATCTGGATCGCCTGCACCAATCCGGCGCAATCCCTGCCGCATCAGCAGTTGGTGCGCGAGGCGCTGGAACAGGCTGAACTGGTGGTGGTGCAGGAAGCTTTCGCCGGCACCGAGACCGCTGCCTATGCCGATATTCTGCTGCCTGCCGCCACCTGGCCGGAGAAGGAGGGCACCATGACCAACTCCGAACGCTGCATCGGCCGGGTCAGCGCCGCCGTTCCGCCTCCCGGCATGGCCCGCGCCGACTGGGAAATCGCCGCCGACTTCGCGCGTCGCCTGGGTGCATGCCTGGGCAAGGGCGATCTTGCCAGGCGGCTTTTTTACTACGAACAGGCGCAGCAGATTTTCGATGAGCACCGCGCGGCCACGCGCGGCCGGGATCTGGACATAACCGGTCTGACTTACGCCGTGCTGGAATCCGAAGGGCCGCAGCAATGGCCTTATCCGGAGGGGGCACAGGCAGGAACGGCGCGCTTGTACGGCGATGGCGTGTTCCCCTCGACCAGCCGGCGCGCACGCTTTGCCGATACCAGGTATCGCCCCGCAGCCGAGCAGGCCGATGCGCGCTATCCCTTTACCCTGCTGACCGGCAGGCTGCGCGACCAGTGGCACGGCATGAGCCGCAGCGGACTGGCGGCGCGCCTGTGGAACCACGTCGAGGCGCCCCTGCTGGAGATGCATCCGCTCGACCTGGAACGGCGCGGCCTCAAGACCGGCGGGCTGGTGCGCATCCGGAGCCGGCGCGGCGAACTGGTGCTGCCGGTGCAGGCCTGCACGGACTTGCGGCCGGGACAGGTTTTCCTGCCCATGCACTGGGGCAGCCGCTTCCTGAGCGGGCAGGGCGTGAACGCCCTGACGACCAATGCCTGCGATCCCCAGTCGCACCAGCCCGAGCTCAAGCACGCGGCAGTGCAGGTCGAGGCTGCCGATCTGCCGTGGCAGATGGTGGGCTTGCGCAGCGGAGATGGCGCGGAATGGATGGAGAAATTGCGTCCGGTGCTCGGGCAATTTCCTTACGTCACGCTCGGCCTGGCCGGGCGGGATACGGAAGTGATGGTGCTGCGCGCAGCTGCAACGCATGCGCCCGACGCGGCAGCGTTGAACGCGCTGGAACAATTGCTGGCGCTGGAGGATGACACGCGTGCGTTGAGCTACCGCGACGCGCGCCGCGGCATCGCCAAAAGGCTGCTGGCCGAGGAGGGCGCCATCACCGGCGCGCTGCTGACCGGCGAGACGGCCGCCGCGGAATGGCTCAAGGACGGCATGGCGCGCGGCCTGGCCCTGTCCGAAGTGCGCAGCTGGGCGCTGGCGCCGTTGGCGGCGCCGCCTTCGGGGCAAGTCAGCCGCGGCAAGGTGGTGTGCAACTGCTTCAACGTGTCGGCCAAGGAAATCGAAGCGGAAATTGCCGGCGGCGCGAATCTGGGCGGGTTGCAGGAAAAATTGAAATGCGGCACGGAATGCGGTTCCTGCGTGCCAGAACTAAGACGAATGATCGAATTTTCAGGAGCTGAATCATGCAAAAACTAAAACTGGTAATGGTCGGCAACGGCATGGCCGGGGTGCGCACGCTGGAAGAAGTGCTCAAGCTGGCGCCGGACCTCTATGACATCACGGTGTTCGGCGCCGAGCCCTACGCCAACTACAACCGCATCATGCTGTCACCCGTGCTGGCCGGGGAGCAGACGATACAGGACATCATGCTCAACGACGTGGACTGGTACGCGGAACACGGTATCAGGCTGCACCTCAACAAAAAGATCGTGAAAATCGACCGCAAGGCGCGCGTGGTGGTCGCCGAAGACGGTACGGAAGCCGGCTACGATCGCCTGATCCTCGCCACCGGTTCCACGCCCTTCATCCTGCCGCTGCCCGGCAACGACCTGGCCGGCGTGATCGGCTTCCGCGACATTCATGATGTCGACGCGATGGTCGCCGCTTCGCAGCAGCACAAGCATGCGGTGGTGGTCGGCGGCGGCCTGCTGGGACTGGAAGCGGCCAATGGCTTGAAGTTGCGCGGCATGGACGTGACCGTGGTGCATATCGCCGAGCATCTGCTGGAGCGGCAGCTGGACCAGACCGCCGCCCGGTTGCTGCAGAAGAGCCTGGAAGACAAGGGGCTGAAGTTCCTGCTGCAGAAACAGACCGAGCAGATCGTCGGCAAGGATGGTCGCGTTTCCGCCTTGCGTTTCAAGGATGGCAGCGAAATCCCCGCCGACCTGGTGGTGATGGCGGTGGGCATTCGCCCCAACAGTGCGCTGGCGGAATCGGCCGGCATACACTGCAACCGCGGCGTGGTGGTCAACGACACCATGCAGACTTACGACCCGCGCATCTACGCCGTGGGGGAGTGCGTCAACCACCGCGGCATCGCTTACGGCCTGGTGGCGCCGCTGTTCGAGATGGCCAAGGTGTGCGCCAACCACCTGGCGCAAATGGGCATCGGGCGCTACGTGGGATCGGTGACCTCCACCAAGCTCAAGGTGACCGGTATCGACCTGTTTTCCGCCGGCAACTTCAGCGGAGGGGAGAACACCGAGGACATCGTGCTCTCTGACCCCATGGGCGGGGTGTACAAGAAGCTGGTGCTGCAGGACAACAAGCTGGTCGGCGCCTGCCTCTACGGCGATACCGTGGACGGGGCGTGGTATTTCCAGTTGCTGCGCGAAGGGCGCGACGTGGCGGACATTCGCGACCATCTCATGTTCGGCCAGAGCCACGTCGGCGACGTCGGTCACCAGGGGCAGAACAAGGCCGCGGCCATGAGCGACGAGATGGAAGTGTGCGGCTGCAACGGCGTGTGCAAGGGCGACATCGTCAAGGCGATCAAGCTGAATGGCCTGTTCACCGTGGACGACGTGAAGAAGCATACCAAGGCCGCCTCTTCGTGCGGCTCCTGTACCGGCCTGGTGGAGCAGATTCTGGCTTCCACGCTGGGCGGCGACTATTCTCCGGCGCCTGCCGCCAAATCCATGTGCGGCTGTACCGACTACACCCACGAGGAAGTGCGCGCGGTGATTCGCGAGCAGAAGCTGCTGTCGATTCCCGAGGCGATGGAATTCATGCAGTGGCGCACGCCCAACGGCTGCGCTTCCTGCCGCCCGGCGCTCAATTACTACCTGATTTCCACTTGGCCGCGGGAAGCGAAGGACGACCCGCAATCGCGTTTCATCAACGAGCGTGCCCATGCCAACATCCAGAAAGACGGTACCTATTCCGTGGTACCGCGCATGTGGGGCGGCTTGACCAACGCGGCCGACCTGCGCCGCATCGCCGACGTGGCGGACAAGTACGCGGTGCCCATGATCCGCGTCACCGGCGGCCAGCGCATCGACCTGTTCGGCATCAAGAAGGAAGACCTGCCGGGGGTGTGGGCCGACCTCGACATGCCTTCAGGCCACGCTTACGGCAAGGCGCTGCGCACGGTGAAAACCTGCGTCGGCAGCGAGTTCTGCCGCTTCGGCACGCAGAATTCGACCCAGATGGGCATCGACCTGGAAAAGGCTTTCTACAAGATGTGGGCGCCGCACAAGGTCAAACTGGCGGTGTCAGGCTGCCCGCGCAACTGCGCTGAAGCAGCGATCAAGGACGTGGGCGTGATCGGCGTGGACTCGGGCTGGGAAATCTATGTCGGCGGCAACGGCGGCATCAAGACCGAGGTGGCGGAGTTCCTGGTCAAAGTGAAAACGGCGGAAGACGTGCTGGAGTATAGCGGCGCCTTTCTGCAGCTCTATCGCGAGGAAGCGCGCTACCTCGACCGCACCGTGCACTGGCTGCAGCGTGTGGGGCTGGATTACGTCAAGAAAAATGTGCTGGAAGACGAGGCCGGCCGCAAGGCGCTGTATGCAAGGCTGATGTTCGCCGTGCAGGGCGAGAACGATCCGTGGAAGGAGCGCGCCGTGGCGGGTGAGGCGCGGCGCGAGTTCGAGGTTCTGACGGTGTAGGAGGGCTGCCGGCTACTGGATGACGAAGGTCTCGAACAACACGTCCGAAACACCGGTTTTGTCATCCAGTTTCAGGATCTTGTTGACGGCGGCCTTGATGGCTGCCATCACTTTTTTCTTGCCCTCCAGCGTAGCAAGCTCTTCGCCTTTCTGGCTGCTGAGCAGCAGGATCAATTCATGGCGAATCACGGGATCCCAATTCTTGATCGATTCACTTACTTCCGGTTTTGCGACCTTCAGGACCATGTTGACCTGCAAGTACTGCGTCAGACCCTCGAGGTTGACGGTGAGCGTTTCCATCCTGGCATAGGGAGAGGGGCCCGCTTCCTTGGATTCGCTTGCTTGTGCCGAGGCGCTGAAAATAAGCAGCGCGGCGACAAGGATGGCCCAATATTTATGCATTATTTTTCCTGATCTGATGAGCCCGACAAGGTAAGCGGATTTCGCTAGCTCGTCAATCGCCGGTAGATGTCGGCAACCTTGAAAGGCAGCTTGCCGACAGCGTCGATCACCGTGTAATTGACCGCCCCGTAGAGGTGGGGGAGATAGTCGCGCGCCTTTTCGTCGAGCGTGATGCAGAACGGGTGAATCCCGCTGCGCTGCGCTTCCTGCAGGGCTTTGCGCGTGTCTTCGATGCCGTACCGGGTGCGGTAGTTGTCGTTGTAGTCGTCGGGCTTGCCGTCGGAAAGGGTGATGAGCAGCTTGGTGCGCGCCTCGACGCCTTTCAGCAGGCTGGTCAGGTGGCGGATGGCGAAGCCCATGCGGGTGTATTCCTGCGGACGGATGCCGCTGATGCGGCCTTGCACTTCTTCGCTGTAAGGCTCGTCGAAGCGCTTGATGCGGAACAGTTCACAGCGTTTGCGCGTGGTGCCGGAAAAGCCGTAGATGGCGTAGCGGTCGCCCAGGGTTTCCAGCGTTTCGCACAGCAGCACCAAAGATTCGCGTTCGGCGTCGTTGATCCAGCCGCGGGTGCTGCCGCTCATGTCGACCATGAACATCACCGCGATGTTGCGCTCGGTGCGATGCATGCGCATGAACAGGCGATCGCTCATTTCGCTGCCGTCGCGGGCGTCGGCCAGCGCTTCCACCAGCGCGTCGATGTCGACGTTGTCGCCGTAGGACTGGCGCTTCAGCAGGCGATTCTCGTCGCGCATGGCCTCGAAGGTTTTGCGCAGGTGTTTCAGCAGGCCGCTGTACTTGCCTAGCGTGGCGGCGCGGAAGCCGTCATGTACCGGCGTCACGTCCTTCTCGCGCATGACGCACCAGTTCTTGCGGTAATGCTGGCGGCCGTAATCCCACTCGGGATAGAGCGTGGCGCCTTCCTCGTGATAGGTGCCTTGCCAGACCGCGTCCGGGTCGGCGGGCTTCTCCTCGTAGAGGCTTGGGTCGTATTCGCCCGGGCCTGCGGCAACGAGGTACTCCGGCGGAATCTCGCCGAGATCGAGCTGAATCGAGGTGATCAGCTGGCGTACGTCCTCAGGCGGTGCAACCGGTGCGCCATCCAGCGTGAGCTCGAGAGCGGTAAGGCCGGACTCGTTTTCCGCTTTTTCAGCCAGGCCGAACTTCGCGGGTTCGTCGCTGCCCCCGGTGCTGCGGTGTTTCTGCACTTCCTGTTCGAGCTGCGCCAGTTTGACGCGCAGCAGCATCTTTTCCTTGGCGATGCGCGTGGCCATGCACGCCGCGACGGCTTCAGGCCGCAGTTCTCCCTGGTAGCACAGGCTGGGCAGCGAGGTTCCTGCATAGGCATCGGCGAGCAGGCGCAGGCTGTCTTCGACGGTCGTTTCGCTGCGCCCCAACTGCTGGGCGTAAGCTTGCCAGTCATGTGGGAGCGTTTCGCCCAGTTGTGTGCTGAGTTTCTGCATCTCGCGGTACAGACCTGGCAACTCGTCCGCGATCCGCGCCTGCAGGCGCAGGGTTTCCAGTGCATGGAAGCATTTCAGCGCGCGTTCGCCATCTTCATAGGCGGCGAGCAATTGGGGAAGCTCCACGCGAAAACTGCCGTAGCGCGTCTGCGCCCACATCATGGCGACCGTGGCCTTGCACAGGGTGAAGTTGTCCTTTGCCGTTTGCATGCGTGCGATGACGGCGGGCAGAAACAGCGTCTCGCTGTCGGTGTATGCGGCGTCGCCCGGTTCCAGCTTGAGACGCCGGCCGGACAACCCGTGCACGAAATTGAGCATGATGCCGCCGACGTCCTCGAACACCACGCCGGCCGAGCGCACATGGCTCTGGTGCGCGAAGTTTTCCACTTCCTTGATGACGCGCATGCCAGAAGACAGGCCGCTGCGGTCGTAGGTGTCCATGGCGTGCAGCGCCCACGCCTCGATCATGCGACGGTCAGTGTGGTCGAGCAGCTTTATCGCGCGCAGAGCGAACTGGTAGGCAATCTGGATGTTGGTGGAGGCGATGCGCCGTGTCCAGCCGAGCAGAAATTCCCGGTCGTCCGCGGCGAGCGCTGCCAGCAATGTCGCCAGTTCGCCCACCTGGAGAAACGTGAACTCGACTTCGAGCAATTCCTCGAGGTAACGGGTTATTGCGCTGGCCGAGTGTGGGTGGGGTGTCATGGCAGACAGACGCGTTAAACCAGGCCCGCTAGAACAGTGACGACGAAAGTTCCTGCACTGCGGCCAGCATCTCTTCGTCGTCGGTAAGGGCCTGAGCAATGGCACTCTGGCACGCCATTACCGGATCGATGTGCGAGGCGATGAGTTTGGCAGCATGCACCAGCAGGCGCGTGCTGGCACCTTCCTCCAGGCCGCTTCCCTTGAGGTTGCGCGTCATTTGCGCGAACTTGACCAGTTTCTCGGCGATCTCCGGGGCTACACCGGATTCGGTGCTGACGATCTTGCGTTCCAGTTCCGCAGCGGGGTAGTTGAATTCCAGAGCGACAAAGCGTTGCCGCGTGCTTTGCTTGAGATCCTTCAAGACGCTCTGGTAACCCGGGTTATAGGAAATGGCGAGGCAAAAGTTGTCGTCGGCTTCCAGCAGGGTGCCCAGCTTTTCCATCGGCAGCGCGCGACGGTCGTCCGCCAGGGGGTGAATCACCACCATGGTGTCCTTGCGCGCCTCGACGATCTCATCCAGGTAGCAAATGCCGCCGGCACGCACCGCACGCGCCAGCGGACCATCCACCCATACCGTTTCGCCGCCCTTGACCAGGAAGCGCCCGACCAGGTCCGAAGCGGTCAGGTCATCGTGGCACGATACCGTGATCAACGGACGCTTCAGGCGCCACGCCATGTATTCCATGAAGCGCGTCTTGCCGCACCCGGTCGGCCCTTTGAGCAGCACCGGCAACTTGTTGCGGTAAGCAGCTTCGAATATTCCGATTTCCTGGCCGACCGGCTCGTAGTAGGGCTCATCGCGAATGAAGTGCTCTTCAGGTGGCAGGGTGTGCGCTTCCATCTGTTTTCGCCTAGTCGTTCCCGCCGCAGCCGCAATCGCCGGGCCGGGGTTCCGGATCGTACTTGTCGTCCTCCATCTTTTGGCGGTCCTGTTCCATGGCGGCACGGATAGCCTGACCGCGCGCATTCAGCCTGGCGCGGTGCTTCTCGAAAGCGCCTTCCTGCTCTTCCAGGAACTTTTCGTTAAACAAGGATTGCTTGAGGAAGTTGAAGGCGAACTCCATCAGTTTTTCGTCATCAGCCACGATTTCCGCCATGGTTTCAACCGGCACTATGTAGGATTCATTGAAAGACGGGCTCATGACGAAGGCGCGGAAGCGATCCATGTCATAGCTCGCCATGAAGAACAGCTGATTGGAAATCATCGGCGGTTTGCCGACAGTGGAACCAGTGGATTTCTTTTTCAAAATCAGCTGGCGCCAACCGCGGCTTTTCTCGTCGTAATCGCTGACGCCTTGTTCCTGGCGGTATTCCTCGATGGTCAGCTTGCGCTCTTCCTGGTGCCCCAAGCAGTGTTTTTCCTGCACCAGCGCGTAGGCGGTGCGGTCGGTGTATTCGTCCGAACGGCGAATGGACAGTAGTGCTACAGGGTAGTAGCGGCAGGCGGCGGGACGGTCTTCATAAACGCTGCAGCCTTCTGCCACCATGAACTGGCAGGCAGTGCCGCCTTCCACTGGCTGGAATTTCACGCCCGGCAGGCCGTCTTTGTCCAGTTCGTAAGGGAAGGTGTATTGCTGGAGAAATTCAGCGGAGGAGACGCCCAAACGGTTCTTCAGTCGCAGGATGTCATAGGGTGTGAGCGGGATGTCGATATTGCTGCAGCAGGCATTCCAGCATTTGACGTCGCGATGGCAACGGAACTGGATGGTGGTGTCGCCTTCCAGCATGTTGGGCATGACCGGGCTTTCCCGAAAGGGGGATTCCTTGGCCAGATTGTTGAATTCCTGTTCGTCCATGATATTCCTCGTCAGTTCTACCGGCTTTTCACGGCCGGAAATGGTTGTTCCTAAATGTCCAGGCAGAAGGAAGGTTTTACCTGCCCTTGTGTCTCGGCACTTGTCCATGCGCGCATCATGCATATTCGCGCCTGAAAGAAAAAACCGGGCACCTTGCGGCGCCCGGCTTTCATTTTACTACACTGTTACAGCAAACTCTTAGTGAGCAGCAGGCTTGAACAGCTTGGACTTGTCAACCAGATCCACGTGGGCGCGCTTGAAGCAGGTCCACTGTTTGGTTGTCTTGTCATAGATGGAGTTCACGAAGCACTTCCAGTTCTCTTCATCGACAAAGTTCTTGTCCATGCGGTAGTAGAAGCCAGGGTAACGGCTTTCTTCACGGAACAGGATGTGTTTCATGTGAGCTTCAGCAGTCAGGATGCGGTGGTAGTTTTCCCACGCACGCAGCAGTTCGTGCAGGTCTTTCGCACGCATTTTTTCTGCGTCTTCCTTCAGCATGTCCAGCTTCTCGCTAGCTACAGACAACATCTTGTCGTTGGTGGTGTAGTAGGTTGCAACACCAGCAACATACTCGTCCATGATTTTCTGCAGACGGAACTGCAGCATTTTTGGAGTGATGTAGTTGGGGTTAACGTCGATAGCGGTGGTGTAGTTCCTGTGCTCCAGGTAGTTGCGAACTGGCTTGTAGATTTCAGCAACCAGTTGATCTGCCGGAGTGTCCAGTTCGACAGCCATGTCTTTGTTGTCGATGCAGTACTTGACCATGGCCTTGGCAGCCATGCGGCCTTCAGCGTGAGAGCCGGAGGAGAACTTGTGGCCGGATGCGCCCACGCCGTCACCAGCAGTGAACAGACCCTTGACAGTGGTCATGCCACGGTAGCCCCAGTTCCAGCCTTGCGGCAGGTGAGCCGGTACGCCAGATGCGGTTTCGCTGGTCGGTGCGCCAACGTCTTCCGGACCGGAAGTCCAGATACCGCAGCAACCGGAGTGTGAACCCAACAGGTAAGGTTCAGTAGGCATCAGCTCGGAGTTTTTCTTTTCCGGTTCGATGTTTTCGCCAACCCAGATACCGCACTGGCCGACGCACATGTCCAGGAAGTCTTCCCACGCTTCTGCTTCCAGGTGCTTAACTTCACGTGGGGACAGAGTCTCACGCAGTTTTGCAAGAGCGGTCACGGTGTCCATGTAAATAGGGCCGCGGCCTTCTTTCATTTCCTTCAGCATCAGGTGGTTACGCAGGCAGGAAGCAGGAACGGCGGCTTGACCATACGGAGGATAGTCGTTCAGCATTTCCTTGTTCTTGACCATGTAAACTTCGCCGTTGGCGTTGGTTGCTTGGGCTTTGAACAACAGGAACCATGCGCCGACAGGACCGTAACCGTCTTTGAAACGGGCAGGAACGAAGCGGTTTTCCATCATCGTCAGTTCTGCACCAGCTTCAGCAGCCATGGTGTAGGTGGAACCAGCGTTCCATACTGGGTACCATGCGCGGCCTTGACCTTCACCAACAGAACGGGGGCGGAACAGGTTCACGCAACCACCGGCTGCCAGCAGAATTGCCTTGGCTTTGTACACAACAACCTTGTTTTCACGAACGGAGAAACCAACTGCACCTGCGATGCGGTTCTTGTCGTTCTTGTCGTTGACCAGCTTGACGATGAAAATACGTTCCTGGATGCGGTCCATGCCCAGCGCCTTTTTGGCGGCTTCGGCAACGATCCACTTGTAGGATTCGCCGTTGATCATGATTTGCCATTTGCCGGAACGTACGGGCTTGCCGCCGTCTTTCAGCTTGGGCATATCGACGGAACCGTCATGACGCTCACCAGCTTCGTCAGTCTTCCAGATAGGCAGGCCCCATTCTTCGAACAGGTGGACGGATTCGTCAACGTGACGGCCCACATCGTAGGCCAGGTCGTCGCGGGTAATACCCATCAGGTCATTGGAGACCATGCGAGCGTCGTCAGCAGGGTCCTGCGCGTCACCGATGTAGGTGTTGATCGCGGACAGACCTTGGGCCACGGCGCCAGAGCGGTCCATTGCAGCTTTGTCGACCAGCTTGATTTTCAGGTCAACGCCGTTTTCACGCTTGGCTGCATCAGCCCAGCGCATAATTTCATAAGCCGCACCGCAACAAGCCATGCCGCCGCCGATAAGAAGAATGTCAACTTCTTCTTGGATTACTTCAGGATTTTCAAAGGTTCCAGACATCTTATTTACCTTTCAATATTCGTTAACAATAACCGTTCGTCGCGTCTTACTTGCGGATCAGTTCAGCAGGGTTGCCAGCGCGGTAGCCATTCATCTGGTTGAAGAAACCGGACTTGGCGACATTGGCCATGCTTGCTTCAGGCTTGCCGCCGTAGCAGTCGATCGAGCCTTCAGGCGTGGTGCGGATCGGGAACTTGAAGCGCTTTAGAGTGCCGTTACGGAATTTGATGGTCCACATGATGGAGTCGGAACCACGCAGAGGCTGCACGGAGCCGCCCAGGGGTACGACGTCAGCGTAGTGACGTGCTTCAATTGCCTGTTGTGGGCAAATCTTCACGCAGGAATAGCATTCCCAGCACTGCTCTGGCTCTTGGTTGAACGCCTTCATGGCGTGACCGGTTTCAGAGCCATCTTTGTCCAGCTTCATCAGGTCGTGCGGGCAGATGTACATGCACGCCGTTTTGTCCTGACCTTTGCAGCCGTCACATTTGTCGGTACGTACAAAAGTTGGCATTGCTTTTACTCCTCAGTAATGACATTACAACTATAAAAAAGCCGGTTACACAGGCAACCGGCCAACCTTAAAAAACTTATTTTGCGGAATGGCCCTTCAGCTCAACCTTGACGTTCTCTTCGGCGCTCAGGCCGGCGTAGTACTTCTGCAGCACCTTGGCGACTTCGGGACGGCTGAATTCGACAGGCAGGTCTTTGCCTTCGGACAGCATGGAGCGAACCTTAGTGCCGGACAACAGAATGCGGTCGTCCTTGGTGTGCGGGCAGGTGCGTTGCGAAGCCATGCCGCCGCACTTGTTGCACCAGAAGGTCCAGTCGATGTTCATGTTCACGGTCTCGAGCGAGCCTTTAGGAATTTCATCGAAAATCTTCTGCGCGTCGAAGGGGCCGTAGTAATCGCCCACGCCAGCGTGGTCGCGGCCGACGATCAAGTGCGAACAACCGTAGTTTTGGCGGAACAGGGCGTGCAGCAGTGCTTCGCGTGGACCGGCATAGCGCATGTCGAGCGGATAACCAGCCTGAATCACGGTGTTGGGCGCGAAGTAGTTTTCGACCAGCACGCTGATCGCTTCAGAACGTACTTCAGCGGGGATGTCGCCCGGCTTCAGCGCACCCAGCAGGGAGTGAACCAGAACGCCGTCCATGGTTTCGATGGCGATTTTGGCCAAGTATTCATGGGAACGGTGCATGGGGTTGCGGGTCTGGAAGGCTGCGATCTTGGACCAGCCCATTTGTTCGAACTTCGCGCGGGTCTCGGCGGGCGTCATGAACTGGTCGCCATACTCTTCCTTGAAGGTGCCGGTGGACAGAACCTTAACCGGGCCAGCCAGGTTGTACTTGCCCTGAGCCATCACCATCTTGACGCCGGGGTGCTCCATGTCGGTAGTCTTGTAGACCTCCATGCATTCGTGGGCCTTGTCGATCGTGTATTTTTCGGTCACCGTCATGGTGCCCATGATCTCGCCGCTTTCTCCGTCCACCAAGGCGACGTCGTCGCCAACCTTGACTGCTTCGTCGTCAGTCGACAAGGTTACGGGAATTGGCCAGAACAGGCCGCTGGCCATTTTGTAGCCATCGCAAACGCCTTGCCAATCAGCATGCGTCATGTAACCGTCGAGAGGAGTGAAGCCGCCGATACCGAGCATGATCAGGTCGCCGGTTTCGCGCGAGCTCATGCGTACCTTGGGCAGTGACTGTGCACGGGCCAATTCATTTTTTAATGCTTCACCTGCTAACAGCAACGGCTTGAGTTCGCCCCCGCCATGCGGCTTGACCAGTTTAGACATACTCTCCTGCTCCTTTGATTAATTATAGACAAACGATTTTTAGCAAATTGCGCGAAGAATAGCATGGATGGTCGAGAGCCTTTAATCCATTTATTTTATCTTCTAATAAGTTAATTCGATAAAATTATCCGAATTGATTTAGAGTTTTATTATTTTCTAATAAAGAAAAATGGTTGTGAGGCTGCGCTTGTGGTTTATTGCACTAGAGAATCGAAAATTACACACTAAAAAACCCGAAATGTCGAATGTTATCGTGTGCTCGGCACTTTTATGGGTAACTGTGTTATGGGGGGGCTTGTTTGTGACAAGAAGGAATGAAGACATGGCGCATACTATATATACGCGGGATAAGTTTCGAGATCTTGCGGTTGCCTGACGCTGCATTTGTGAGTGGTGTTCACGCTATGTGTAAAGGCACCATCTCAAAGATAGCGGCAGATATGCTTGACTGCGGGTGGCGGATTTTGCTATAGTTCGTTTTTCGGCGCGGGGTGGAGCAGTCTGGCAGCTCGTCGGGCTCATAACCCGAAGGTCGTAGGTTCAAATCCTGCCCCCGCAACCAGATTATTGTAGTAAAGCAGGTTGCTGAAATTTAGTGCTTGACGTAGCGAACGGTGACTGTATAATGCGCACCTCTCGCTGAGACGAGAAGCGGTAAACGAAGCGAAGCAGCAAACGTTCTTTAAAAAAATACAGCCAATAAGTGTGGGCGCTTGTCGGATGGG
>JBDKRR010000142.1:0-21123 GCA_039683315.1 Sulfuricella sp. | reverse complement strand
TCGGCTCTGGCGAGCGTGACGGCTGGCATGGCGCGGCGCCTGGGCATGCATGTCATGAAACTGCGCTGTCTGCCTGACTATCGAGACAGCCCGTTTTACCCCATCGCCGTTTATCTAGTCGAACGCTTCGGTCTCGATGGCGGTGCTGCAGAAAAAGCGTTTCAGCTGACACAGGCTCTCGCCTCACGTGGGATCGACAGTGATCAGAATGTCTTTGCCCCTTTGTTCAGTCTCGCGGCAAACGAGGACGATGGCGCGGAAATTTCGTCGTCCGCGCGGCGCGAGCACTTGATTGCCGGCCTGGTAGAGCTGGTGCGGGGAATATGTGCGCGGCAGCCGGTGTTGCTGATCGCCGAGGATATGCATTGGGCCGATCCATCCTCTGTTGAATTGCTTTCTCATCTTGCCAGCCAGGTGGAGTCGCGCTTGCTGATTTTGCCCACTTCGCTGGAAACGGCCATTCCCAGCGAGCCGGATAGCGACAGCATACGTCTTGCGCCACTCGATGCATCGCAGGCCAAAGAGTTGGTGCAGAGCGCGGCGGAAGGGGAAATCGACGACGCACGCCTGGCGCGGATCGTCGATCAGTCCGCCGGAGTGCCTTTTTTACTTGATACGATGGCGCGGGGGAATTGCGATGGTCCTCCTCCTTCATGCATTCAGGCGATGCTGCAAGTGCGCCTCGACCGGCTGGGCTCGGCTAAACGCGTAGCTCAAATGGCCTCCGTGCTTGGGCTTTGCGGGGAGCCTCATAATTTATCGGTACTCTGCGGCTTGCCGGAAGAGAATATTGATAAGGAGTTGCGGACCTTGCTTGCTGCCGCAATACTGCAATGGGACGACGATGGCCGGTTGGCATTCCAGAATGAGCTTTTAAGGGAGGCCGTGTATCACTCCTTGCTGGCGGAAGATCGTCGCTACGCGCATCGCCGGGCGGCAAAGCTGCTGTCGGAAGGGGCTGCGGATCACGCGTTGGTGGCACATCATTTCGACATGGCGCGCGAGTGGGAACTGGCAGCGCGTTGGTGGCTGGATGCGGGCGAACATTGTGTCTGGCTCGATGCCAACCGCGAAGCCGTGGATCATTTCGCCGCAGGTGTCGCGGCTGCTGGGTGCATCCCGACGGGGGGCGCACGCGATGAATTGCTTCTACGGCTCCATTTACGTCAGATCGGGCCGCTGAAGGCGCTGCACGGCCAATATTCTCCCGAAGTCTGCTTGGCGGCGGCTGCCGCCAAAGACTTGGGGGCAGCCTCCGGCGATTCGTGTGGCGCGCTTCTCGATCTCTCCTGAAGGAGGGCGGGCGGAAGCTGGTCGGTCCGCCTAAGGTGCTTTACCAGGAACCGCCGCGTTACTCGAACACGATTTCATCCTCCTTGAGGACGAACGTGCCACTGCCGCGCTGCAAATCCACCCAGTGGACTTTGCCGCCGATTTCGATCTGAACATTGCCGTAAAGGGTTTTCTCGACGATCACCTTGGCGTCGACGGACAGTTCGAGTTGCTTGGTGAGTTCATCTTTATCCTGCTGCGCCAATTCGATTACATCCAGTAACGCCTGGAAGGTGTTTTCCGCCTTTTGCTTGATTTCCGGCTTGATGCGATCCGGGTGATCCTCGATGAACTTTATCAGCTTGACTACCTCATCGAGTTCCTTGCTCTTGGCCTCCAGATGCTTGCCTGCCTGTCTCAGTTTCTCGTGCAGGTAGGGGTTGGTACCCACTATCACCCGCGTTTTGACGCCAGATGGCGATCCGATCGTCGCGGCTTGCACCAGTAAGGTAGCTTCGGCCACGCCGCCCATAATGCGCCCTTGCCCCGAGCCTGGTTTGCCGACCACAATCTGGTTTACCGCAGCCAGCTCGCTTTGCATGACCAGTTCGTCAACCATGATGCTATCGCCGACTTCGATGCTGGCATTTTCGACGAAACGCGCGGAGAAAGAAGTGCCGCAGTGTACGCGCGCGATCATGGCTCTATTCTTATCGTCGGGATGCGCGTGGATCTCGCCGTGGCCGATTATGCCGCCCTTGATCACCACGTCGCCACCCGCTTCCAGAATCGCAGCTTCGACCGTGCCGCCAACGTGGATGTCGCCCGTGGCGTGTATGCTCATGCCGGCGTGAACGTCGCCGCTGATGTTGACCGTGCCCTCGAAATCGATATTCCCGGTGGTGAGGTCGACAGTGGCAAGGTTGATGGTGGGCTCCACCGCCATGCCGTTGTTGACCAGCAGAGGCTGGCCTGAAATTTCGGCAATCAGGAAGGCGGGGTCTTGCGGGTCGACCAGCGCCCCTTTTAACTGTGGCGCAAACGTGGCTTCCTTGCCGGGTTTGGCGGGAATCGTCTGCCCCAGCACGTTTTCTCCCGGCTCGCCCATAGTGGCGGGGATTTTCTGCATCAGGCATTCGCCCTGGTGCACGGTCACGATGCCGCCCAGGTCGCGGTAATCCGCGACACCTTGTTCATCGAAATGAGGATGGCGCTGTTTCACCATTTCGATCAGGCACTGCAGTTTTCCATCTTCGCCGTTGACGACTGCGCGCCCCTGGGCAACGGGCTGGCGGGTTGCTTCTCCCGTCGCCATGATCTGCTCGATGGCTTCGTCAAGGAAGCCGGAGGTCACCTGCTTTTCCGCCAGGGCGCTGCGAATCTGCTCTGTCGTCACCGCCGTGCCGCCGCACGGTGGGGTAACGCTGATCCAGGCAGTCATTTTGTCCGGCGCAAGCTCGACCTTCACGCCGGCGTCGCGCACCTCGCCGATTTCCAGCGTAAAGGGCTCGCTGGCCGAGGCGTATTGCTTGACCAGCTGGTTCAGCACAGCGTCTATCAGGAACAACTGGCCGTAACCTTGCGCGTCGATTTCCTGCTTGAGTGTGGCAAGATCGAACGGCGCCTTGACGCTGCCTGGGCTGACGCTCGCCAGCAGCTTCCTGCCGTCCTCGCTTAGCGCGAGGGTCAGTTGCTGTTCCTGTGCGGGTGATTCGTCAGTCGGTAATTCGTCTACGGCTGATTCTTCTGCCATATCCTCTCCGTGCCCAGGTTTTCGAAAGGCTGTTTAAAACGGTAGCGGCAAATCCGGCGAATCCATTAGCAACACGGAACGGAATTCCTCCTGAATGCGTTTCAACGCCGCCGCGTTATCGCCCTCGAAGCGTAACACGATCACCGGCGTGGTATTGGATGCACGCATCAGGCCGAAGCCGTCCGGATACTCCACGCGCAGACCATCGATGTCGATGACTTCCTGCGCATGGGGAAAGCTGGCGTTCTTTTGCAGCCGCTCGATCAGCGCGTAGTGCGCGCCTTCTTCCATCTGGATATGCAGTTCCGGCGTGTTCACCGTGTCCGGCAGGCTGTGCAGGGTAGCGTTGATGTCCACCTGACGCGACAGATATTCCAGAAGCCGCGCCCCGGCATACAGGCCGTCGTCGAAACCGTACCAGCGTTCCTTGAAAAACACGTGGCCGGACATTTCGCCGGCAAGCAGGGCGCCGATTTCCTTCATCTTGGCCTTGACCAGCGAGTGTCCGGTTTTCCACAGCAGCGGCTTGCCGCCGCGTTCGCGTATCCAGGAAAACAGCTTGCGCGTTGATTTGACATCGAAAATGATGTCCGCGCCGGGGTTGCGGCTCAGCACGTCGGCGGCGAACAGCATCAGCTGGCGGTCGGGATAGATAATGCGGCCATCCTTGGCCACGACGCCGAGACGGTCGCCGTCGCCATCGAAAGCCAGTCCGATTTCCGCATCTGATGTCTTCAGCCTTGCGATCAGATCCTGCAGGTTTTTCGGCACCGATGGGTCGGGGTGATGGTTGGGGAAGTTGCCGTCAACTTCACAGAACATCTCCTCGACCTCGCATCCCATGTCGCGGTAGAGCGTGGGGGCGAACGCGCCGGCCACGCCGTTGCCGCAGTCCACGATGATCTTCATGTGACGTGCCAGCTTCACGTCGCCGACGATGCGTCCGATATAGTCCTGCGCGATGTTGTACTGGCGATAGCTGCCGTTGCCGTCGACCAGGTCGCCTTGCTCGATGCGCAGGCGCAGTTTCTGAATCGTGTCGCCGGACAGGGTTTCGCCGTCCAGCACCATTTTCAGGCCGTTGTAGTCGGGCGGGTTGTGGCTGCCGGTGAGCATCACCGCGCAATTGGCGCGCAGCTGGTAGGCGCCGAAATAGGTCATGGGGGTGGCGACAAGTCCCAGGTCGATCACGTTGATGCCGCTTTTGCGGATGCCGCGCGCCAGTGCGGCGGCCAGATCCGGACCGGACAGGCGGCCGTCGCGGCCGATGACGATGTCGCTTTGCTTGCGCGCCACAGCTTCGGAACCGATGGCGTGACCAATGGCCTCGACGATCCCCGGGGTGAGCGTTTTGCCGCCGATGCCGCGGATGTCATAGGCCTTGAAAATTTCTTTGGGGAGGATTGGTGTCATGTGTATTTAAGATAAAGTGAGTTAATTGAAATGATTATGCGTTGTTTCAATAGGTTGAGCCAGCTGAATAACAAGTCAGGGGATAAAGTTGCATGACGCGGACAGATGGTGGTGCGGGGACGGATGGATATCGTCGACGTGAAAGCCGAAGGCGCCACTTTTGCGCTCAGCGAAATATAGCTGCAGCGTGCGGCGCACGCTGGCAAAGGCGATTTTGTCCCAGGGCATATCCTGTTCGGAAAAAAGCCGCACTTCCAGGCTTTCATGCCCGGCCCCGAAGTTGGGCTGCAGCATGCGGGCGTGGAAAAACAAATGTACCTGGCTGATGTGCGGCACATTGAACAGAGTATAAAGCGCGCCGATTTCGACCTCGGCCATTGCTTCCTCCATTGTCTCGCGCGCGGCGGCCTGGGGCGTGGTTTCGCAGTTTTCCATGAAGCCTGCGGGCAGCGTCCAGAAGCCGTGGCGCGGTTCGATGGCACGGCGGCAGAGGAGAATCCTGTCTTCCCACTGCGGTATGCTGCCGACCACCAGTTTCGGGTTCTGGTAATGGATCGTGTGGCAATGGTCGCAAACATAGCGCGGCAGGCTGTCGCCTTCCGGAATGCGCAGGCTGACTTTTGCGCCGCAATGACTGCAGTAGTTCATGTCGCTGCCCTGAAATATGGTGTCCGGATTATAACAAGTTGCATTGCCCGGGTTTGATTTAGGGCTCGCTAATGAATAACTTCTGGAGCGCTCGGCACGTTCTGCCTATACAATCTTCTTGCAGGGCGGGTTAGGGAGACGCAGCCATGGAACACACGTTTTTTCCGGCGGAAGACGAAGCCAATATCTTTCCGGCCAGCGTAAGCCGGAAATGGACGGCACACAAGTTATGTGCGAGGGAGAAATCAGCGTGAGGGCTAGACATTGGCTTTAGATCGCATGACCAAGCTGTCCTGGATTTACGACTTGTACCGTATGGGGCAGTCTCCGCTATTGTTGCAGGCCCCGGATAAAATCTACCAGCAATTGCTGATGCATATCGTCGCCGGATTCGATGCCCGCAGCGGTTCCCTGGCCATGCTGGGGGATGATGCACAGACCCTTGTCATCGTTGCCGGAATCGATCTGCCGGCGGGGGTGATAGGCAGCACTGTCCCACTCGGCAGCGGCGTGCTGGGCTGGGTGGCGCAAAACGGCCGGCCGCTCCTTATCAACGGCGATTTCGACGCTGCTAAATTCCCCGGCATCCAGCGCCGACGCGAGCAGGCAGCGCCCAGTTCGGCGCTGTGCTGGCCGCTCAAGTTGCAGGAGCGTGTCATCGGCGCCTTGAGCGTCAACCGGCCGGCCAATCAGAACGATTTCAGCGAAAACGACCGCGAGCAGGGAACTGCACTGCTCAACCTCGCCAGCCTGGCGCTGGAGAACATCAATCTGCAACTCGACCAGCAACTGCACATCGCGGAATTGCAGGCGGCCAACCACAAGCTCGCGGAAGCGCAGGACCAGCTGCTGCAGGCGGAAAAAATGGCCTCCATCGGCCAGCTTGCGGCCGGGGTGGCGCACGAAATCAACAATCCGGTGGGCTATGTCGCCTCCAACCTCAGCGCCCTGGAGCGTAACCTGAACGATCTCCTGTCGGTGCTCGATGCCGGCGAGCGGCTGGCGGACAGCATGACCGGCGAATCTCCCGAGTTGCTAGCGCTGCGCGCCCTGAAGGAGAAGGTCAACCTCGCCTACCTGCGTGAGGACTTGCACGACATTCTGGCGGAATCGAAGGAGGGGCTGGATCGCGTCAAGAAAATCGTGCTCGATCTGAAAACCTTCTCCCACGTGGATGAGGCGGAGTGGACGGTGGCCGATCTGCACGCCGGCCTGGAAAGCACGCTGAATATCGTGTGGAACGAGCTCAAATACAAGGCCGAGGTCGTCAAGGAGTACGGCCAGTTGCCCGAAATCGAATGCCTGCCGGCCCAGCTCAACCAGGTATTCATGAACCTGCTGGTGAATGCCGCGCAGGCCATCGAGAGCCACGGCACCATCACCCTGCGCACTGGCCAGGAAGGAAATCGCGTGTGGGTGGCAGTGTCCGACACCGGCAAGGGCATCGCCCCCGAGAATGTCGGCCGCGTGTTCGATCCGTTCTTCACCACCAAGCCGGTGGGGAAGGGGACCGGCCTGGGCCTGTCGCTTTCCTATGGCATCGTCAAGAAGCACCACGGGCAAATCGAGGTGGAAAGCGTGCTCGGACAGGGCACGACTTTCCGTGTCTGGCTACCGGTGAAACAGGCAGATCGGATATGATGGCTGATATGCCAAACGACGATGATCTTCACTCTGCCGCCAGTCCCGCCAGCTTGCTGTTCGTGGATGACGAACCGAACATCCTGAGCGCCTTGCGGCGACTGTTCCGCCCGCTCGGCTACAAGATATTCACTGCCGAAGGTGGCGCCGAAGGACTGGCCCTGCTGGAGCAGGAACCGGTCGATCTGGTGGTATCCGACATGCGCATGCCGCAAATGGACGGTGCCCAGTTCCTTGAGAAGGTGCGGCAAAAATGGCCCGATGCCATGCGCATCCTGCTCACCGGCTATGCCGACGTGAGCTCGACTATCGCAGCCATCAACAAGGGCGAGATTTTCCGCTACGTGGCCAAACCCTGGGAAGACAACGATATCGTCCTGGTCGTGAAGCAGGCCCTGGAACTCAAGAACCTGGCGCTGGAAAAGCGCCGCCTCGAAGAACTGACGCTGCGCCAGAACGAAGAGCTCAAGGAACTTAATGCCAGCCTGGAAACCCGGGTACAGGCACGTACCGAGGAAGTGCGCCAGACCATGGGGTTCCTCGAGATCGCCAACAGGAAGCTGAAGGAAAGCTTCCTTACCTCGATCAAGGTGTTCGCCAACCTGATCGAACTGCGGGAACGCAGCCTCGCCGGGCACTCCCGCCGTGTGGCGGACCTGGCCCGCGCGCTGGCGAAGCGACTCGAACTGCCCGACGCCGAGGTACAGGATATTTTCATTGCCGCCCTGCTGCACGATATCGGCAAGATCGGTCTGCCCGACAAGCTGCTGGTCAAACCGTTCGTCGTCCTGGCCGGCGAGGAGCGGGATCTGGTGCTGCGCCATCCCATCACCGGTCAGGCTGCGCTGATGGGTCTGGAACAGATCCACGGTGCAGCCAAGCTGATACGCAGTCATCACGAACGCTGGGATGGCATGGGATATCCCGACGGACTGGTCGGCCTGGCGATTCCCTTCGGCGCGCGCATCCTGGCGGTGGCCAACGATTTCGACGCGGTCCAGATCGGCACGCATCTGAGCAAGCAGCTCAAACAGAGCGAGGCTGTGGCTTATATCCTGGAAGGCCGCGCCAAACGCTACGATCCCCAGGTGGTGGACGTATTCGCCAGCGCCATGGGCGGGCAGGTCAGCACCGAGCCGCAGGAGGTGGCACTCAAGACCCCGCAGATCAAGGCCAAGATGATCCTGTCGCGCGATCTGGTCAGCCCCGAGGGGATCATGCTGCTGTCCAGGGATTATGTGCTGACCGACGACATCATCGAGCAGATCCGCAACTTCGAACGCTCATCCGGCCGACACATGACTGTTCATGTCAAGGTCAAGAGCAAGATATAGAAATAGGAGTTCCGGAACCTCTGATTAAGTAAAACGCGGATCGCGTTACATCGAAAACGGGCTTGAGCAAGGCGCGCGACGCAGGTCGTAGCCGTGCTACGATGCCAAGGAGCGTAACGTGGCGCAAGCCCGTTTTCGATGTAACCCGAAGGGACGTGGTTTTGCGGGTGCCATGCAGCGTCGCAAGTCACTTGTGCAGATTGACTGCACGGCGCGCCTCGCTTCTTGCCTGACATCCCGCAAAACCACGTCGCGACCACGTTTGACTTAATCAGAGGTTCCTTTATGTACCGCATCATGCTGGTGGACGATGAGGAAAACATTCTCAAGGCCTTGCGCCGTCTGCTCACCTCCACCCCTTGCGTTTACGACGGGCTGGAATACAAGATCAAGGTGGATATTTTCACCTCTCCTGCCGAAGCGCTGGAGCATGCGCGCCACGCGCCGGTAGACCTGGTGCTCTCGGACTACCGCATGCCGGGTATGGACGGCGTGGCGTTCCTCAAGGCATTCAAGGAAATCCAGCCCAACGCCGCGCGCCTGATCCTGTCGGGATACGCCGACCTGAACGCCCTGATCGGCGCCATCAACGAGGCGCAGATCTACCGTTTTCTCAACAAGCCGTGGAACGATTACGAACTGGTGTCGAGCGTTGCCCAGGCGCTGGCCTACCGCAACCTGATGCTGGAAAATCAACACCTCGCGGACCAGGCGCGCGTCGAGCGCGGCGCCATGACGCCGCAGGAACTGGAGCGGCGGCGCCTGGAAGAACAGGAGCCAGGCCTCACCCAGGTCAACTGGGGGCCGGACGGCTCGGTGATTCTTGACGATGGAGAGGCGTAGGTCGGCCTTCAGGCCGATATGCCGGGCTGAAGCCCGACCTACTCCAGATCGATATGCCTGAATTCGACCCCCAGTCCAACAAGCTGACGCTGAAGCTGGTCTACTACGGACCGGCCCAGAGCGGCAAGACCACCAACTTGATGCGTTTGCACGACCTGGTGGCGCCGGACATGAAGGGTGAGATCATGACACTGGAAACGCAGAACGACCGCACCCTGTTTTTCGATCTCCTGCCGTTAGGCTTCCGCGCTCCCTCTGGCCTGCTGGTCAAGTTCCGCCTTTTCACCGTGCCCGGCCAGGTGGCCCACGACGGCACGCGCAAGGCGGTGCTGTCGCGCGCCGACGGGGTGGTGTTCGTGGCCGATTCGCAGCAGAACCAGAGCATCAACAACGGCGAGTCATTCCAGAACCTGGCCGAGAACGCAGCGCGCGTGGGACTCGATTTCGACAAACTGCCGCTGGTGGTGCAGTTCAACAAGCGCGATTTGCCCCACATTCTGAGCGAGAAAGAAGTCAAATCGCGCTGGCAGTCCGCTCCCTGGCCGTTAGTGTTCTCCTCCGCCGTGGATGGCAGCGGCGTGCGCGAAACCTTTGCCGCCCTGCTGCGCCAGGTGTATCGCGCACTGAATCAGGAATACCGTTTGCAGGAAGCGCATGGCCTGGATGAGGAAGGCTTCGTGCAGGGGGCACTGGGATGAGCCAGGAAAAAGCGATTAACCACGGAGGACACGGAGAAACCCCAATGCCTTGCATGTTGCTGCATACCCAACGGGTGCTGAAAAATGAATACTTTCGGAAATCAGCCCGATTTCGCTTTCTCCGTGTGCTCAGTGTTCTCCGTGGTTCCATTGGGTTTTGAAATGATGAACATGGAGCCCAGCGCGCTGGCAGCTTTCGATCGCGAGTTCGGCCTGGCCGAGCTGCTCGCCGGGATTCCGCGCGAGAAGCTGCAAAAGACGCTGGTGCTGTTGCTGGGCGGGGCGTTCCGCCTGGTCGACGCCAATGGCGCGGCCTTGATCGGTGCCACGGCGCCGATGTCGGGCGCGAAGCGCGCGCCGCTGGCGCTGGAGCTGGAGCCCATCGGCTTCCTGGAATGCGCCTCTGCCGACGAGTCGCGCCTGCAAAGCGGCGTCCTCATGCTGGAACTGTTGTTGCGCGGCGTGGCGCGTTACAAGATGGCCTCCGGCTTGCACCTGGAAGCGGTGCAGGCGGATTTCGAGAAGCTTAGTCGCAAACATGCCGCGCTGGAGGAATCGGAGGCGCGCTACAAGGCGCTTTCGGAACAGCTGGAACAACGGGTGCGGGAACAGGTCGGGGTGATCGAAGACACCAGCCGCCAGCTTTATCAGGCGGAGAAGCTGGCTTCGGTGGGGCGGCTCGCGGCCGGCGTGGCGCACGAGATCAACAATCCCATCGGCTTCGTGCGCAGCAACCTTTCCACTTCGCAGTCCTATGTCGCCAAGTTTGCCGCGCTGGGTGCGGCGCTCAAGGCTGGCAATCCCGGACGGGTTGCCTGGAATGAACTCGACCTGGATTTCGTGCTCGAAGATTTCGGCGAGCTGTTGCAGGAAAGCGTGACCGGCATCGACCGCGTGGCACACATCGTCGCCGACCTCAAGGGCTTTTCCAACGTGGACCGCGGCGAGGAGGAAATGGCCGACCTCAACGACAGCCTGCGCCAGGCTTGCGGCGTCATCGGCGGACAGCTGCCCCAGGGCGTGACGCTGGTGCAGGAGCTGGGAGAGATCCCGCGCATCCTGTGCCTGCCCGGTTATCTCAACCAGGCTTTTCTCAATCTGCTGGAGAACGCGGTGCAGGCGGTGGCGGACGGTGGCGAGGTGAAGGTGCAGTCGCGACAAGCGGGCAACGAGATTCTGATCCGCATCAGCGACAACGGCTGCGGCATTCCGGACGACGTGCTGCCGCGCATTTTCGAACCTTTCTTCACCACCCGCGACGTCGGCCAGGGCACCGGCCTCGGCCTGCCGGTGGTGCGCGACATCGTGCAGGTGCATGGCGGGCGGGTCGAGGTGGAGAGCCAGGCCGGCGCGGGCACTTCGTTTACCATTCATTTGCCAATAAATTAAGCAGCCATGTCCAGCTACGCTTCCCTCTTCACCGGCGCTCCCGCCGATGCCTCCACCCCGCAACCGCAGCCGCGCCAGCAATACCGCCTGCTGCTGGTGGACGACGAGCCCAATGTGCTGAAGGCCCTGCAGCGGGTGTTCCGCCAGGAGAATTACCTGGTCGCCACCGCGCCCAACGCCGGCGAGGCCCTGGCATTGATGCGCCAGGGCGCGTTCCACCTGGTGGTCAGCGATTACATGATGCCCGGCATGAACGGCGCCGAGTTCCTCAAGCAGGTCAAGGCGCTCTACCCGGAAACCATCCGCATCATGCTTACCGGGCATGCCGATACCGGCGCGGTGATGGGCGCCGTCAACGAGGGTGCGGTCTACAAGTTCATCCTCAAACCGTGGAACGACGACGACCTGCGCGTCACCGCGGCGCTGGCGCTGGAGCAGCACGACCTGATCGAGAAGAACCATGCCCTGCAGCAGGAGAACAGCAAGAAATCCAGGGAAATCAGCGCACTGTCCAAGCTCGCGGTGAGCAATCGCAGCCACCTGGCGATCATGCTCAACAAGCATGGTCTGCTCAACGGCAACCAGGTGCAGGAACTGCATCGCCTGCAGCAAAAGAACCGCGAACCGGTGGTCAAGTTGCTGCTCGACAAGGGCTGGGTCGAAGAGAGGCAGATCCGCGACCTGCTGCGCAAGGAATTGATGTTCGAGGAAGTCGCGCTGGCCGAGTTCAGCATCGACCCGGCGGTGGCCGCGCTCATCCCGCGCAGTTTCTGCGAGCGCCAGCTGGTGGTGCCGCTCAAGCTCGAAGGGCGGCGCATGACGCTGGCGGTGGCCGATCCGCTCGATGCGGGCCTGATGGACGATTTACGCTTCACTTCCGGTCTGGAAATCCAGGCGGTGATGGCTGGCGTCGCAGCGATCAGGACCAAGATCGGGGAAGTCTACGGCGGCGGCGAGGCAGTCGATTTCGCCGACCTGGAAACGCTGGTCTCCGATACGGATCCCTACGAAGGTATCGAGGTGGTCATCGAGGAGGACGAAGAAGCGCCCTCGCTGGAAGAACTGCTGCGCGGCACGGAAGAACCGCCGGCGATCCGCCTGGTCAACGCCGTCATTCTCGAAGCCATCCGCCTCGGCGCCTCGGACATCCACATCCAGCCGCGCACCAAGAGCGTGGTGGTGCGCCTCAGGATAGACGGGGTGCTGGTGGACAAGATCCACATCCCGCACCAGATGCACCAATCGCTGGTGTCGCGCCTCAAGGTCATGTCCGAACTCGACATTTCCGAGCGCCGCCGCCCGCAGGACGGGCGCCTGATGGTGAAAACCCCGCTGCGCGTGGTGGATTTGCGCATTTCCACCCTGCCCACCATCAACGGCGAGAAAGTCGTGATGCGCATCCTCGACCGCAACGCCGCGGTCCACAGCCTGGACGGCCTAGGCTTCGGCCAGCAGGCGCTGCGCCAGATCCGCGACATGGTGGACAAGCCGCAGGGCATCATTCTGGCCACCGGCCCGACCGGCTCGGGCAAGACCACCACGCTGTACTCCCTGCTGCAGCACAACGCCACGCCGTCCAAGAACTACGTCACCATCGAGGACCCGGTCGAGTATTACCTCGACATGGCCGGCCAAGTGCTGGTGAAGGAAAAAATCGGCCTGACTTTCCCGCTCATCCTGCGCTCCATTTTGCGCCAGGACCCGGACGTGATCCTGCTGGGCGAGATCCGCGATTTCGAAACTGCAGAGGTCGCGTTCCATGCCGCACTTACCGGCCATCAGGTGTTTTCCACCCTGCATACCAATTCCGCCGTGGCGACCATTTCCCGCCTGCTCGACCTCGGCCTCAAGCCTTTCGTCATCGCCTCCGCGCTGCAGGGCATCATCGCGCAGCGCTTGGTGCGCAAGATTTGCCAGCGCTGCCGCGAGCCGGTTGCGCCCGACCTTCAGCTCCTGGAACGCCTGGGCGAGCCGTTCCGGCGCGCGGGACTGCAGGTGTTTCGCGGCAAAGGCTGTGCGGAGTGCCACGACAGCGGTTACAAGGGGCGGCTCGGCATCTACGAGGTGCTGACCCTGGACGAACAGCTGTGCCACCTGATCGGTACCGGCGCCAGCGTGCTGGAAGTGAACCAGGCGGTGCGGCTGAGCGGCATGGTTTCCCTGATCGAAGATGCGCGCGACAAGGTGGACCAGGGATTGACGACTCCGGAAGAAATTTTGCGGGTGCTGGGACCGCAGTGAAGGGTTTAAAGAGTGAGAAATGGACATGACAGCAGGCGTGGAAAAATTCGAGGCCTTTGCCTGGAACGACAAATTCAGGACCGGTATCGAGACGGTGGACAGCCAGCACCACAAGCTGGTCGATCTGATCAACCGCCTCGGCGCGATTTCCATGCGTCAGGCCGGAACCGAGGAACTGGGCGGGATATTGACCGAGCTGGCCAATTACACCGTCTACCACTTTGATACCGAAGAAAAACTGATGCTGGAGCGCCACGTCAGCGCCGCGCATCAGGACGCCCATATCAAGGCACACCATCACTTCACCGCCCAGGTCGGCGTGGCGGCGCAAATCCTGCTGCGCGCCACCGACGTCACTCATCAACTGGTGGCGCCGTTGCTGGAATACCTGACGCGCTGGCTGGTGCATCACATTCTTGGCCAGGACACGCGCATGGCGCAGGAAATCATGGCGCTGGAAGCGGGGGCGGGCGCCGAAGAGGCAGTACGCAAGGCGAACGCCTACATGACGCAGTCGGCCAACGTGTTGATGGAAGCGCTCAACGAGATGTATGGCAAGCTCGGCGACAAGACGCTGGAGGTGATGCAGAAGAACCAGGAGCTGGAAGAGGAGCGCAGCGCCCTGGAAGAGCGCGTCAAGCAGCGCACTCAGGATCTCGAGCGGCTCAACGAGCAGCTCCTCGCCTACAGTCTCGAACAGCAGGAGCTCAACGAGAAACTGGAAAACGCCCACACCCAGCTGCTGCAATCGGAGAAGATGGCTTCCATCGGCCAGCTCGCCGCCGGTGTGGCACACGAGATCAACAATCCGGTGGGCTTCGTCAATTCCAACCTGGGAACGTTGGAAAAATACATGGCCGACCTGTTCACCATGATTGCCGCCTACGAGCAAGCGGAGAAAAAGGTCGGCGGGCAGCTTTGCCCCGAAGTCGCCCAGGTCAAAAAAACTGTGGATCTGTCCTACCTCAAGGAGGATATCCCCAATCTGGTCAAGGAATCACGCGAAGGGCTGACGCGCGTTAAACAGATCATCCAGGATCTCAAGGATTTCTCCCACGTGGATGAATCGACCTGGCAACTGGCCGACGTGGAGAAGGGCATGGACAGCACGCTCAACGTCGTGACCAATGAAATCAAGTACAAGGCGGAAGTGGTCAAGGAATATGGCGGGTTGCCGGAAGTGGAATGCATGCCTTCCCAGATCAACCAGGTATTCATGAATCTGCTGGTCAACGCCGCCCAGGCGATCGAGGAACAGGGCGTGATCACCATCCGCAGCGGCCGCAGCGGCGACGAAGTCTGGATGGAAGTGGCCGATACCGGAAAAGGCATCGCCCCGGAACTGATCAACCGCATCTTCGACCCGTTCTTCACCACCAAGCCGGTGGGCAAGGGTACCGGTCTGGGGCTGTCCTTGTCGTATGGCATCGTGCAGAAGCACGGCGGCCGCATCGAGGTGAAGAGCGAGGTGGGGAAGGGTACGGCGATGCGGGTGTGGTTGCCACTGCGTCAGAGTGAGGGGGAGGGTGCATGACGCATGATCGGCATGGCGGCCGCCAGGCCGGATATTTCACGATATCAGTTATAGAGAAGAATAGGGGTTCAGCCTAGTTTGTTTTCTTGAAATCTGTGCTACGTTTAGCCGTGTCTAATATCGACAAAGACTATTTTTCTGTTGCGAACAAAGCTGGGGAATATGCGACTTCATGCCCATTAAATTAAGAAATTGCAGCCCGTGCCAGACGGCAGGTCAGGCAATTAAGCTTTCAGGGCCGCTGCAGAGAACTCGCGCATGAGACTGGCGTTCAGTCTGCGTAGCCGCCTGCTCTTGCTGGTGCTTCTGTCGGCGATTCCCGCTTTCGGCTTGATCGTGTATTCCGCGATGGAGGAGCGGGCTGCTTCCGTGGAGGAAGCCCAGCGAACGACGCGAGAACTGGCCACCCGGGTCGTTGAGGAGGAAAATCGCCTCATCGCCGAGACGCGCCAGATGCTGGCGACCCTCTCGAATGTGCCCTATGTGTTTGCCCCGGAGCTGCTGCCGCGATGCCGTGAATCCCTTCCTCGCATCCGTCGGCAAAACCCGCTCTACGCCAATATTGGCATGGTCGATGCGGAAGGCAACCTCCTGTGCAGCGCTCTATCCTTCAATACCCCGATCAAGCTTGCCGACCGTGCCTGGTTTCGCCGCGCTGTCGCCACCCGGGACTTCGCTGTCGGTGACCCATACGTCGGCCGCCTGACCGGGATGTTGAACCTGGGCATGGGCTACCCCGTGTATGGGGATGATGGCCGGCTGCTGAAAGTGCTTTTCGCCACCTTCGATCTCGCCTGGCTGCAAGACATGGCAAAAAAATTGCCCATGCCGGCCGGAACCGTGGTTGCCGTGGTGAATGCCAATCGCACGATCCTGGCGCGCCTCCCCGATCCGAAACAGGAATGGACAGGAAAGCTTGCGCCGGAAAGGGAGTCGTTTGCCCCCATCCTTGCCGGCAGCTGCCGGGGTTTCATGGAATTTCGCGGCCAGGATGGCGTGGTGCGTCTGAATTCAATCGAACCCCTGCAATGGGTCGAAGGCAAGTGTATCTATGTACGGGTCGGGGTGCCCAAGGATGTGGTTCTTGGGCCGGTCGAGGCACGCTTCCATCGTGATATGACAGTGCTGCTGGTCATGACCGTCCTGCTCCTTGCCATTGCCTGGTTCGGCAGCAACTGGCTGATACTGCGCCGCATGCATGTCCTGACCGATGCGGCACGATGCCTGGGCGAGGGCGATCTGACCGTTCGCAGCGGCTTGCTGCATTCCGGCGACGAACTCGGCCTGCTGGCCAGGACTTTCGACGAGACGGCGGCGCGTTTGCAGGATCGCGAGGCCCGCATTCTGGAAGCCGATCGGGCGTTGTCCCACGTCAACCGGGCACTGACCGTGCTGAGCGCCGGCAACCGCGCCATGCTGCGCGCCGCGGACGAACAAGGTCTGCTCGATGCCATGTGTCACATGATCGTCGACAAGGGCGGTTACCAAATGGCGTGGGTGGGCTTCGCGCGTCACGACGCGGACAAAAGCATCCAGCCCGTCGCACATGCCGGATCGCACCAGGATTATGTCGATAGCCTCAAGCTCAGTTGGGGTGACGACACCATTCGCCGCCGAGCTTGCGGTGTAGCCATTGCCGAGGGTGTGCCGGTGGTGGTGCGCGATATAGCCACGGCTCCCGAATTTGCACCCTGGCGCGAAGCCGCCATGCAATGCGGCTTCGCCGCGTGTATTGCTCTGCCGCTCATTGGCACGCACGGCGTTATCGGCATGCTTTGCATCTATGCCGCGGAAGCCGATGCCTTCGATGAAGGCGAGATCGAGTTACTGAAGGAGGCGGCGGACGATCTGGCCTACGGCATCAGCCGCCTGCGCGACCAGTCGCGCAGCCGCGAAGCCGACGAAATCGAGGATCTCTACAATAATGCGCCGTGCGGATACCACTCGCTGGATGAGGACGGCCGCTTCGTTCGCATCAACGACACCGAACTGGCCTGGCTGGGCTATGCGCGTGACGAGGTTGTGGGCAAGATGGGATTTTTCGATCTGTTAAGCCCCGCCAGCCAGGAAACATTCCAGGAACGTTTTGCGAACATGAAGGAGCAAGGCTGGGCGCGCGACCTCGACTTCGAGATGGTGCGCCGGGACGGCACGATTCTGCCCGTGCTGCTGAATGCCACGGCAATCCGCGACGAGGATGGCCGCTATTTGTCAAGCCGTTCGACGCTGTTCGACATCACCGACCGCAAGCGCGCTGAGGCCGCCATGCGCCAGGCCAAGGATTCCGCGGAGGATGCGACCCGGATCAAGAGCGAATTCCTCGCCAACATGTCCCACGAGTTGCGCACGCCGCTCAATGCCATCATCGGCTTCTCCGAGGTGCTCAAGGACGGGCTGATGGGTGAGATGACGCCGGAGCAGCACGAATACATCACCGATATTTTCGGCAGTGGCCAGCACCTGCTGTCCCTGATCAATGACATTCTCGACCTGTCGAAGATCGAGGCCGGCAAGATGATTCTCGACCTGGAGCCGATGGATGTCGGCTCCATGCTCGACAACAGCCTCTCCATCGTCAAGGAAAAAGCAGCGGCCCACCGAATCCAGTTGCAACTCGAAGCAGCGGAGCCTCTGGGGGCGGCGCTGGTGGATGCGCGCAAGACCAAGCAGATCGTTTACAACCTGCTTTCCAACGGCGTCAAGTTCACGCCCGAAGGCGGCCGGGTTATGCTGCGCGCCCGCAAGGCAAGCCGGTCCGAGATCGAAGGCTGGACCGCATCGGGCGAAACCAGTCTGAGAATGCCTCTGCCGCCAAGCGATTTCACCGATTTTCTGGAACTTGAGGTGGAGGACACGGGCATCGGCATTTCGGCGGAGGATGCACCGCGCCTGTTCCACGCCTTTTCGCAACTGGACTCGTCGCTGTCGCGGGAATCCGAAGGCACGGGGCTTGGACTGGTGCTGGTGCTCAAACTGGCTCAACTGCATGGCGGCACCCTGGCCTTGGCCAGCACGCCCGGGCGGGGGAGCCGTTTCATCGTCTGGCTGCCCTGGCGCGAAGGAGGCGTCAGGGCCGATAGCGCTCAGCCTGCACAGCACCAGGCCACCACCATGCCTGCCCGTCCCACCGCTTTGGTGATCGAGGACAATGCGCGCGCCGCCGAGCTGATCCGTCTGCAACTGGAGCCGGAAGGGTTCGAGATAGTGCTCGCCGCCAATGCGCAAGAAGGACTCGAGCTGCTGGCGCGCCAGCCTCCGACGGTGATCATTCTCGATATATTGCTGCCGGACATGGACGGTTGGGATTTGCTGGCACAGATCAAGCGGCCGGGTTCGCCCGCAGCGCACATTCCAGTGCTCATCGTTTCCATCGTCGCCGACGCGCAAAAGGGCTTTTCCCTCGGCGCCGGTGCCGTGCTGCAGAAGCCGGTCAGCCGTGAAGAAATGCTTCAGGCGCTGGAAGACCTGGGGCTGGCGCGGAAGAGCCGCTCCATCAAGGTACTGGTGGTCGATGACGACCCGAAGGCAGTGGAACTTCTGTCGGCCTACCTCGTCGAACCGGGCTACAGTGTGGTGCGCGCCTATGGTGGCAAGGAAGCCATAGGCATGGCTCAGCGCGAACGCCCCAACCTGCTGGTGCTGGATCTGATGATGCCCGAGGTGAATGGCTTCGATGTCGTCGAGGCGCTCAAGAACGGTCCCGAGACGGCCGCCATTCCCATCGTGGTGGTGACTGCCAAGACACTCACGGCGGAGGATCGGGCAACGCTCAACTCGAATGTCGCCGCAGTCCTGGAAAAGGCAAGTTTCAGCCACGGCCGCTTCGCCAGCGAGGTACGACGTGCCCTGGCGATAAACAGGAGTATGGAACAATGAGCGCACAAGTGCTGGTGGTGGAAGATACCCCCGCCAATATGAAACTGGTCTGCATGCTGCTCGGCAAGGCGGGTTACCGGGTGCTTCAGGCCGACAACGCGGGGGACGGCATCGCCCTGGCTCGCGCGCATTTGCCCGACCTGATCCTGATGGACATCCAGTTGCCCGGCATGGACGGACTGACGGCGACCCGCCTGCTGAAGGGGGCGGATACGACGCGCCACATCAAGATCGTCGCGCTTACTGCTTTCGCCATGAAAGGCGACGAGGAAAAGATGATCACCGCCGGCTGCGATGGCTATATCGCCAAGCCGATCCAGTACAAGAATTTTCTCGCAGAGGTGGAAAGAATGCTTGCCTTGTCTCTCAGCCAACAGGAATCGTCGCAATGACGACCATGAAGAAAATCCTCGTCACCGATGACGATCCCCGCAACCGCAAGCTGCAGGAAACGCTGCTGCGCGCCAACGGCTACGAAGTGCGCAGCGCGGATTCGGGACGGGCCGCGCTTGATCTTGTTGCCGCCGAGCCGCCCGACCTGATCCTGCTCGACCTGATGATGCCGGGCATGGACGGCTTCGAGGTGGTGCGGCAGCTGAAAGCCGACCCTGCCACCCGCAGCTTGCCGATCATCATGGTGACGGCGCTGGACGATGACGGTTCGCGCGCCCGCCTGGCTGCGGCCGGGGTGTCGGAAGTGATCAACAAGCCGGTGGACCGCTGGGCCTTGCAGGCCTGCATCGAAAAACTGCTGGGGGGTCTGCATGGAGCCGACTGAGTTGCCCTTTGCTCCATGCATAGTGGCGCAAAGCGAGCTGGAACGCATGAACCGGCTCTATGCCATGCTGAGCCACATCAACCGTACCATAATACGCACCGAGGATTCCCAGGATCTTTACCTCGCCGCCTGCCGCGTCGCCACCGAATACGGCGGTTTCGTCCTTGCCTGGGTCGCGCTGCTGGAGCCCGGCAGCCGCCGCGTGGTGCCGGTAGCCGCCTCTGGTGCGGCAACTTTAGTCCAGCTTAACGGAATCAGCGACGTCCTCGATGGCCAGGGTCCAACGTCATATGCGGTGCGCACCGAGCGCCCTTTCATTGTCAATGACACGCTGGACGATCCGGACATGGCACCCTGGCGCAGCATGACTGAGCTGTGGGGTATTCGTGCCGGCGGTTCTTTTCCGATCCGTATCGAGGGCAGCATTATCGGCGCGTTCAACGTGGCGGCAATGGAACCCGGCTTCTTTCGCGCGGCGGAGATCGGTTTGCTCGTCGAAGTGGCGGACGATCTCTCGTTCGCCCTCGAGGTGATCCGCCGCGAAGAAAAGCACATTGCCGCCGAAAGCAAAATGCGCTACCTGGCCTACTATGACCCCCAGACCGGGATGCCGAGCCGAGCGCTGTTCGAGGAACGGCTGGGCGAGGCATGCCAGGACGCGGCAGGCAGAATGGTGGTGGTTTTGGTCGCTAATCTCCGCAGCTACCACGGCATTGTTCAATTGCTGGGACCCGCCGCGGGTCAAGAAATCATTCGCGCCATGGCTACCCGCCTCGAATCGGCGCTGCCGGCCGTACCTGTCGCGCGTGTCACGGAATCGAAATTTGCACTCATGCTGCGCGACCCGGCCGGCCTCGATGTGGCGGAGGAACTTGCCTGGCAAATTCAACGCGTGCTGGCCGAGGCCATACGCGTGGATAGCCAGGAGCTGTTTCTCGATCCCTTCGTCGGGATCGCGGTGTCTCCCCAGGACGGGGAGTCGGCGGATGTGCTCAAGCATGCCATGCAGGCAGCGGTGGCGCCACCCGAGACCAGTAGCCAGTACCGTTTTTTTCACGCCGACATGGACGACGGCTCGCGTCGGCGGCTTGATCTCGATACGGCCCTGCGTCGTGCCCTGGAGCGCAACGAGTTCATTCTGCATTACCAGCCGCAGGTAGACTTGGCGAGCGGCCGGATCATCGGCGCCGAGGCGTTGCTGCGCTGGCAGCGGCCTGGCCACGGCCTGGTGTCGCCGCTGGACTTCATACCTTTGCTTGAAGACAATGGCCTGATCGGCGCGGTCGGCGAATGGGTGATGGACGAGGCATGCCGGCGCAGTCGGGAGTGGCAGGACGACGGGCTGCCCCCCGTCCGCATCGCGGTCAACCTCTCGTCGCGACAGTTCCACAATGGCGATATCAGGACCATGGTGCGTCGCGTGCTTGACGCCACGCGGCTCGATCCGCAGTGGCTGGAGCTGGAACTCACCGAGGGCATCGTGCTGCTCAATGCCGATAACGTCATCCACACCATGCACGATCTCAATGCCGACGGCGTGAGCCATGCGCTTGATGACTTCGGCACCGGCTACTCTTCCCTCAGCTACCTGCAGCGCCTTCCGGTCGCGCGCATCAAGATCGATCGATCCTTCGTCACTAACATCACCTCCAGCCCCAACGATGCAGCCATCGTTCGCGCCGTGGTAGGCATGGCTCACAGCC
>JBDKRR010000141.1:0-4489 GCA_039683315.1 Sulfuricella sp. | reverse complement strand
CGCGCGTTGCGATGCCGGTATTGCGGCCCTTTTGCTGTTTGCGGAATTTTTGTCTAGCTGGCTGCAGCATGTTTCGCTCCTGGCTTTCTCGCTCTCTTTACCGGCTCAGCAGCAGGTGCTGCCACTGGCAGCTCGCCCTTGCCAAGTGCTTCACCCTTGAACACCCAAACCTTGATACCGATAACCCCATATGTGGTTTTCGCTTCTGCTACACCGTAATCAATGTCGGCGCGCAGCGTGTGCAATGGCACGCGACCTTCGCGATACCATTCTGTACGTGCGATCTCGATACCATTGAGACGCCCTGCACTCATGATCTTGATGCCCTGAGCACCCAGACGCATGGCATTTTGCATGGAGCGCTTCATTGCACGACGGAACATCACGCGCTTTTCCAGCTGCGACGCAATGTTCTCGGCGATAAGGGTTGCATCGACTTCAGGCTTGCGGATTTCTTCAATGTTCAGATGAACAGGTACGCCCATCATCTTTTTCAGTTCGGTTTTCAGCGCTTCGATATCTTCGCCCTTCTTGCCGATCACCACACCTGGACGTGCACTGAAAATCGTAATCTTTGCATCGCGGGCCGGACGCTCGATCATGATGCGACCCACAGCTGCGTGAGCAAGTTTCTTCTTCAGAAATGCACGGACCTTGATGTCTTCGTGCAGCATGCCTGCGAAATTCTTGCTATTGGCAAACCACTTGGACGACCAGTTTTTCAGTACGCTCAGGCGAAAGCCGGTTGGATGTATCTTTTGTCCCATAATATTCCTCTTCTGCCCTAGCGGTTAATCGCCAACCGTAACGGTTATATGGCAAGTCGGTTTCAGGATGCGCGCACCACGGCCTTTTGCTCTAGCGCGGAAGCGCTTGAGCGTAGAACCTTCGTCCACACAGATGGTTGAAACTTTCAACTCGTCGATGTCGGCACCTTCATTGTGCTCGGCGTTGGCAATAGCCGACTCGAGCACCTTCTTGATAATAACCGCACCTTTTTTCGGGCTGAAGGCCAAGATGTTCAGAGCACGCTCAACCGGCAGACCGCGAATCTGGTCTGCAACCAGGCGGCCTTTTTGTGCCGAGAGGCGTGTACCGCGTAATACTGCACTAACTCTCATCATGTTCTCCTATTTCTTCGCCTTCTTGTCCGCAGCATGCCCTTTGAAGGTGCGCGTCAAGGAAAACTCACCCAGCTTGTGACCCACCATGTTCTCGTTTACGAAAACCGGGATATGTTGCTTGCCGTTATGAACAGCAATAGTCAATCCAACGAAGTCAGGCAGAACCGTGGAACGGCGCGACCAGGTTTTAATCGGACGTTTGTCATGCGTTGCACGTGCGGCATCGATCTTCTTGATCAGATGCGCATCAACAAACGGGCCTTTTTTAATAGAACGAGCCATAGCTATTACCTCTTATTCGAAGGACGACGGCGCACAACCATGTTCTGGGTGCGTTTATTCCGGCGGGTACGGTAACCCTTGGTCTGCTGGCCCCACGGGCTCACAGGATGGCGACCGGCAGCAGTCTTGCCCTCGCCACCACCGTGCGGGTGGTCAACCGGGTTCATTACCACACCGCGAACAGTAGGACGTACACCGCGCCAACGCATTGCACCAGCTTTACCGATAGAACGCAGGCTGTGTTCGGAGTTACCCACTTCACCAATCGTTGCCTTGCAATCCACATGGACACGGCGGATTTCACCGGAGCGCAGACGAAGCTGAGCGTAAGCACCTTCGCGCGCCAGCAGCTGGATCGACGTTCCTGCTGAACGAGCGAGCTGCGCGCCCTTGCCAGGCATCATTTCCACGCAGTGAATTGTCGTTCCCACAGGAATATTGCGAAGCGGAAGCGTGTTGCCGGCCTTAATCGGAGAATCCGAGCCACTCACCAGTTGCTGACCGACGGTTGCCCCCTTGAAAGCAATCACATAACGGCGCTCACCGTCGGCGTAGCACAACAACGCCAAGTGCGCACTACGATTCGGATCGTATTCAAGCCGTTCAATCTTTGCCGGGATACCATCCTTATTACGGCGAAAATCAACGAGGCGGTAATGCTGCTTATGACCACCACCTTGATGACGTACAGTGATACGTCCATTGTGGTTACGTCCAGCATTTTTCGATTGACTCTCAAGCAGGGGAGCATAAGGCGCACCCTTGTGCAAATCAGGGTTAACCACCTTGACAACCGAACGACGTCCAGGGGATGTCGGTTTAACTTTTATCAGTGCCATATCTACTCTCCTACTCGCCAGCCATGAAATTAAGTTCCTGGCCCGGCTTCAAAGATACATAAGCCTTTTTCCAGTCCTTGCGGCGGCCTTGCATTTTGCCAGAGCGCTTCTGCTTGCCCTTGACATTGGCCATTTGCACGCCAGCAACTTCAACCTTAAACAACATTTCAACGGCAGCCTTAACTTCCGGCTTGGTTGCGCTTCCAACAACACGCAGCACCACCTGTTGATATTTATCAGCCACCATTGTGGCCTTTTCGGAAACCTGTGGCGCCAGAATGACTTGCATCAAGCGCTCTTGTGTGGAGGTATTCGCACTCATCCCAGCATCTCCTCGAATTTCTTGACTGCCGCGCGCGTCATCAGCACATTGGGAAAACGCACCAGGTTGACAGGGTCGGCATGCTGCGCTTCAACAATAAGAACATGAGGCAGATTGCGAGACGACAGGTAGAGATTTTCATCTACGTCGTCAGTTACAACCATGACACTGTCGAACCCCAATGCTTTAACTTTCTGAACCATCTGCTTGGTTTTGGGAGAATCAATCTTGAACTCTTCCACTACCTGCAGGCGTCCCAGACGAGCCAATTCTGAAAGAATGGCCTGCATTCCGGCGCGATGCATCTTCTTGTTCACTTTGTGTGAGAAGTTTTCATCCGGGCTATTCGGGAATGTTTTACCACCGCCACGCCACAACGGGCTGGACGCCATACCGGCACGAGCATTACCCGTACCTTTCTGACGGAACGGCTTGCGCGTACTCTTGGCGACTTCGCTACGACCCTTTTGAGCACGGGTTGCCATACGGGCATTGGCCATGTATGCAATTACAACTTGATGCACCAGGTCTTCATTAAATTCACGACCGAAAGCCACATCGGAAGCATTTACACTTGCCGTTGCCTGGCCTTCGTTATTTATAAGTTTCAGTTCCATTATGCACCTGCCTTCACGCCGGGACGAATAAGCACATCGCCACCTTTAGATCCTGGGATTGCACCCTTAATCAGCAACAGTTGACGCTCCGCATCAACGCGCACGATTTCAAGATTCTGGGTAGTGCGACGAACCGCACCAAGATGACCCGCCATGCGTTTACCAGGGAAGACGCGACCGGGGTCCTGCGCCATACCGATAGAACCAGCGCTGTTATGGGACCGCGAGTTACCGTGTGTGGCACGGTTAGAACTGAAGTGGTGGCGCTTGATTGCACCAGCAAATCCCTTACCCTGCGTGGTACCGGTTACATCAACCAGCTGCCCCACCTGGAACAGGTCAACGCTGACGCTGCTACCAACTGCGAATTTAGCTAGGTCATCGGCACTTGCATCAAATTCCCTAAGTGCACGACCGGCTTCTACGCCCGCCTTTGCAAAGTGTCCGGCAGCAGCCTTGGTTACACGACCGACGCGGCGTTCGCCGCATGTCAATTGAACAGCTGAGTACCCATCGATTTCGAGGGTCTTGATCTGGGTTACACGGTTGCCAGAGACATCAACCACGCTTACCGGGACGCTTGTTCCGTCGTCAGTAAAGATGCGCGTCATGCCAACCTTGCGACCTATAAGTCCGAGGCTCATCATTATTTTCCTTAACAATGCCGATTACGATTGACCGGCGGTTTTATACAGCAAAAGAACTATGCGGCTGAAAAAACCGCGAATTATACACAGTTTTTTCAGCCGCCACAAATTTGCTTGATATTGCTTACAGTTTGATCTCTACATCCACACCAGCCGGCAGATCCAGCTTCATCAGCGCATCGACAGTTTTGTCGGTGGGATCGATGATATCCATCAGACGAAGATGGGTACGGATTTCGAATTGGTCACGCGAAGTCTTGTTGACGTGCGGGGAACGCAGCACGTCAAAACGTTCGATGCGAGTGGGCAACGGCACTGGGCCACGTACTACCGCACCGGTGCGCTTTGCAGTTTCCACGATTTCCAAGGCAGACTGATCGATCAGACGATAGTCGAATGCCTTGAGGCGAATACGGATTTTTTGACTTTGCATAATTTTTCCAAAGAGCGTTGCGGCGGGAACGCTTCCCGCCGCATTAATTAAATTACTCGATTACCTTGGCAACCACACCAGCGCCGACGGTACGACCACCTTCGCGAATCGCGAAGCGCAGACCTTCTTCCATGGCGATCGGTTGAATCAGCGCCACGTTGATCGAGACGTTGTCACCAGGCATCACCATTTCGGTGCCGGCCGGCAGTTCGATCGCGCCGGTCA
>JBDKRR010000140.1:0-20494 GCA_039683315.1 Sulfuricella sp. | reverse complement strand
ATCCCCAAACTCTGCGCCACCGATTCGCTCGCCCCGTTCGGCTCCTGCCGTTTGTGCCTGATCGAGATCGAAGGCAAGCGCGGCTATCCGTCTTCCTGCACCACGCCCGCCGAAGCGGGCATGACGGTGCGCACGCAAACGCCCAAGCTCGCCGAGCTGCGCCGCAACGTGATGGAGCTCTACATCTCCGACCATCCGCTCGACTGCCTGACCTGCGCCGCCAACGGCAACTGCGAATTGCAGAGCATGGCGGGCGCGGTCGGCCTGCGCGAGGTGCGTTACGGCATGGCGGGCGCGAACCACTTCACCGCCGCGCGGAAAGACGAATCCAATCCCTACTTCACCTACGACCCGGCCAAGTGCATCGTGTGCAACCGCTGCGTGCGCGCATGCGAGGAACAGCAAGGCGCGTTCGCGCTGACCATTGGCGGGCGCGGCTTCGATTCGCGCGTGACAGCAGGACAGGGCGAAAGCTTCATGGATTCCGAATGCGTCTCCTGCGGCGCCTGCGTCAATGCCGGCCCGACGGCGACGCTGATCGAAAACACGGTGATCGCCAAGGGCCAGGCCGAGCATGACGCGATCACCACCTGCGCTTACTGCGGCGTCGGTTGCGGCTTCAAGGCCGAGATGCAAGGGAATGAAGTCGTGCGCATGGTGCCGTGGAAAGACGGCAAGGCCAACGAGGGCCATTCCTGCGTCAAGGGCCGCTTCGCCTGGGGCTACGCGACGCACCCGGACCGCATCACCAAGCCGATGATACGCGCCAGGACCAGCGACCCGTGGCGCGAGGTGTCGTGGGATGAAGCCTTCGCCTACGCCGCCGGCGAGTTCCGCCGCGTGCAGGAAAAGTACGGCAGGAATGCGGTCGGCGCGCTGGTGTCCAGCCGCTGCACCAACGAGGAAGACTACGTGGTGCAGAAGCTGGTGCGCACCGCCTTCGGCAACAACAACGTGGATAACTGCGCACGCGTGTGCCATTCGCCCACCGGCTACGGACTCGGCCAGACGCTGGGCACCTCGGCGGGCACGCAGACCTTCAAGTCGGTGGAAAAGACCGACGTGATCCTGCTCATCGGCTCCAACCCCAGCGAAGGCCATCCGGTGGTCGGTTCGCGCCTCAAGCGCCGCGTGCGCGCCGGCGCCAAGCTCATCGTGATCGACCCGCGCGAGATCGACATGGTGAACGCGCCGCATGCGCGCGCCACCCATCACCTGAAACTGCGCCCCGGCACCAACGTCGCCATGCTCTCCGCACTGGCGCATGTGATCGTGACGGAAGGACTGGTCAACGAGCAGTTCATTGCCGAACGCTGCGAGACGCAGGCCTATGCCGACTGGCGCGAGTTCGCTGCGCGTCCAGCCAATTCGCCCGAGGCGATGGAGGCCGTCACCGGCGTGCCCGCCGCCGAGGTGCGCGCGGCGGCGCGACTGTACGCCTCGGGCGGCAACGCGGCGATCTTCTACGGCCTCGGCGTGACCGAGCATTCGCAAGGATCGACGGCGGTGATCGCCATCGCCAACCTCGCGATGGCGACCGGCAACGTGGGGCGCGAAGGCGTGGGCGTGAATCCGCTGCGCGGACAGAACAACGTGCAGGGCTCCTGCGACATGGGCAGCTTCCCCGATATTTACCCCGGCTATCGCCATGTGTCCGATCCCGCCACGCGCGAACTGTTCGAGAACGCGTGGCAGGTCAGCATCCCGCCCGAGCCCGGCTTGCGCATCCCCAATATGTTCGAAGCCGCGCTGGACGGTTCCTTCAAGGGACTCTACTGCCAGGGCGAAGACCCGGCGCAGTCCGACCCCAACACGCAGCACGTGCAGGCCGCGCTGGCCGCGATGGAGTGCGTGGTGGTGCAGGATTTGTTCCTCAACGAGACGGCGAAGTACGCGCATGTATTCCTGCCCGGCGCTTCGTTCCTGGAAAAGGACGGCACTTTCACCAACGGCGAGCGGCGCATCTCGCGCGTGCGCAAGGTCATGCCGCCGCTGGCGGGCAAGGCCGATTGGGAAGTGACGCTGGGGCTGGCCGCCGCGCTGGGCTACCCGATGCACTACGACCACCCGTCGCAAATCATGGACGAGATCGCGCGCCTCACCCCGACTTTCGCCGGGGTCAGCTACGACAAGCTGGAGCGCATGGGAAGCGTGCAATGGCCGTGCAACGACAAGATGCCCGAAGGCACACCCATCATGCACGTGAACACTTTCGTGCGCGGCAAGGGGCGTTTCTTCAACACGCAATACGTGCCCACCGACGAAAAGGTCACGCCGCGCTTCCCGCTGCTGCTCACCACCGGACGCATCCTGTCGCAATACAACGTCGGCGCGCAGACACGGCGTACCGAGAACGTGCAGTTCTATTCCGAGGACGTGCTGGAGATCCACCCGCACGATGCCGAAGAGCGCGGCATCAGGGAAGGCGACTGGGTCGGCATCCAGTCGCGCGCGGGCGACACGGTGCTGCGCGCCACGGTCACCGAGCGCGTGCAACCCGGCGTGGTCTACACCACCTTCCACTTCCCCGAATCCGGCGCCAACGTCATCACCACCGACAACTCCGACTGGGCCACCAACTGTCCCGAGTACAAGGTGACGGCGGTGCAGCTGGTGAAGGTGGATCAGCCCTCGGAGTGGCAACGCAGGAATGCGCGCGAGGACAAGGAGCAGCGCCGTCTCCTGGCGGATGCAAAGCCTTGATGAATCCAACCAATCCATCAGCCGTCTTATCCCCTCCCCCTTGCAGGGGGAGGGTTAGGGTGGGAGTAGAGCCTTCCCCCTGCAAGGGGGAAGGAGCAGGTTCAGCTCTAACGGATAGTCCAGAATGAACTCGCAAGTGCAATTATCTGTAACCAGACCGGGCAGCGCGCCGCAGTTCGATACCGTGGCCGAAGAGAAGCCAGTCGCCTTCGAGTACAACGGCATCTCGCACACGGTGATGCTGGCCACGCCCGCCGATCTCGAAGATTTCGCGCTGGGCTTCAGCTTGAGCGAAGGCATCGTGGAAAAACCCAGCGAAGTGTTCGGCATCGAGATCGAGGAAGCCGAGGCGGGCATCACCGTGCAATTGAAGATCGCGGGCGGCGCATTCGCCAGACTCAAGGAACATCGCCGCACGCTCGCCGGACGCACCGGCTGCGGCGTGTGCGGCGCGGAAAGCCTGACCCAGGTGGTGCGCGACCTGCCGCCGCTGGCGGACACTGTGCCGTTTCCCCTCGCCGCGCTGTACGAAGGCATGCACCGCTTGCCAGCACTACAGATACTGCAACAGGCCACCGGAGCCGTGCATGCCGCGTGCCGCATCGCAGCAGATGGCAGCATCAGTCATGTGCGCGAGGACGTCGGTCGCCACAACGCGCTGGACAAGACGCTGGGTGCGCTGGCGCGTGCCGATACGGTATCCGGCGGAGCGTTGCTCATCACCAGCCGTGCCAGCTTCGAGATGGTGCAGAAATCGGCAGCGCTGGGCTACGGCATACTGGCCGCGGTCTCCGCGCCAACGACCGCCGCCGTGCGCCTGGCGGACAAGCTCAATCTCACGCTGGTCGGCTTCCTGCGTGGCAACAACTGCGCCATTTACACTCACGCACATCGATTGCAAGGAACCACGAAATGAATTCTGCCAAGCTGATAAAGATGGCCAACCAGATCGGCGCCTTTTTCGATGCCATGCCCGATCGCGAGCAAGCGGTGATGGGTGTTGCCGCGCACATCCAGAAGAATTGGGAACCACGCATGCGTAGCGCGCTGCACGAGCATGTCACACTCAACGGCGATGAAGCGCTGATGCCCATCGTGCGCGACGCTTTGCGCATCGAGCAGAAGGTAAGTTAAACGTCTGGTACTCGGCCAATCCGGTCATTGGCGCTCTGCGCCACGAACGGCAGCAATGGGCTGGTCAGCAGTCGTAGGGTCAAAGAGCGGCTCGAACGACCGGTTGATACTTCAGAGTGCTTCCGGAATCGACCCAAAGCTGAAGTAGCCTAATTGGAGAAGCGGACGTTCAACGTGAAGGCAACCTGACCGTAGGGTTAAAGTGCTTAGTGCACGTTACCGTCACCCCGTCGTTATTTTCGTTGCGATTTTGGAGTGTTGAATATGGCATACTAAAACCATTGGGAATAGGGGGAGGGTAGTGATGAGCGGCACTGAATCGCTGGAAAAACTAAAGCTGTGGGTGCAAATTGCTTCAACGATCGCACTACCGGTCGTGGTGTTTGTAGTTGGCAACCAGGTGCAACGTTCCATCGCAAACCAAGAACTCGGGAAGAGCTACGTGCAGATGGCAGTCGATGTACTCAAGGCACCACCGACACCGGAGACCGCAGAACTTCGGCAGTGGGCTGTGGCAACGGTAGACAAGCACTCGCCGATTCCTTTGTCGAAGGACCTACGAGACCAGTTAAAGCAAGGCACGGTTGAATTCAAGGTGGCCACAAGTGGCGCTGATGTTGGTGCTGAATCCACACCCGGCGGCATTGTTAAGTTCATCAAGTGTGAGAGGGCCCGAGATGCCGAGACAGCTCAGTGGATGATCAAGAACATTCCGAACACGTTCAAGCAGTGTCCAAGTGCAGATGAGGTAGGTATTACTCAATTCAAGCAGCGAGATGGCCCGCTGAAAGAAGGTGAGGAGCAGCTTTTACTTACTCCTATAAGCGCGACGAAAGGTGCACTTGAAATGGAACGCTCAGTTCAGTGTGTAAAGACGCGAGATAAGGCAACCGCGGAGTGGTTGCTGAAGAACTACGGCCACACCGTTTTTAAGTGTCCGAAATCTGATGAGATCGGCGTCATGAAACTGTCCAAATTGAGCAAATGAGAGTACGTCAATCTGTGACTGCTATCGGGGATATCTTTCAATGACCGGTTGTGGCACCGAGCCGTAGTTCCCAACCCTCATCGAAAGCTGTCGATGAAAAAATGCTGGATTGCAAATGGCCGCTTTGCGGTGCCAGCCCCCAAAGGCAGCCGTGTGCCAGAAGCAGTCATCCCATGCCGCTCTCGAAACCAGCCGTTCAGCGCAGCGCTTATCGTTCAATCACTTCCTCTATCTTGATTGACTAAACCATACCGAATCACGCCGCTGTGAGTGTTAACCTGTTTCGCATCGACATCAGGGAAGCCGATCATGGACAATTTGGATGCCACAGAGCCGGTAAGATCCCGTCTGGTAAGGGCTGCACTGGATTGCTTTCTTGCTGACGACTACCACCGAGTCACTACCAGGTTAATTGCTGAGAGGGCCTGCGCCAACGTCTCGATGATTCGCTACTACTTTGGCAACAAGGAGGGGCTCTACGAGGAGATGATCCGTGAGACCCTGAATCCGATGTTGGCTGTACTTGACGGCCCGATGCTAGCGTCAACAGCAGGTTTTACCGACTTCCTGCGTCTGTATTACGACACCATGACCGCCCGACCCGAGTTTCCCAAGCTGATCCTCAAGGTGCTGGCTCTCAACCACGGACCCGGTCGGCGCTTCATCCAACAACTGCTGGAACGCGGACGCACACGCGGCGCTCGCAAGGTGTCCGATCTGAAAGCCCAAGGACAGATCGCTTCCGGCATCGACCCCGACATCCTGCGATTGGCTTTTGTTAGTCTGGCGATGACGCCAATACTGCTGAAGGAAATCTTTGAGGAACAAATGGGGCGACCGATGGACGCCGCGTTTCTGGAAACGTTGGCTGCCTTCAATGGGCACCTGTTCTTGGCGGGGTTGACGCCGGGCACGTCGAAATAGCGGGAGATAGATCAATGTCATTTCAGAAGAACTCCGGCGCCGTGCGTCGCTTCGCCAAAGCCATGAAGTTCGCCTCATGGCTGCAAGCCATCCCACATAAGCTCACCCCACCGCCGTTTCGGCTTATGCAGATTGGTTCGGCCTTCTGGCAGTCCCGGGCGCTCTATGTCGCCGCTCGGCTGGACATCGCCACCGCGCTAGGGGGCGAGGAACTTGACGCAGACAAGATTGGCGCTCGCGTCACTGCCAATGCAGATGCCACAGGACGCTTGCTGCGCATGCTCGCCGCAATAGGCGTCTTCGAGGAGACGGCGCCGCGCGTATTCCGCAACAACAAGCTTTCCGCCTTCCTGCGCACGGACAATCCGAAAAATGTGCGTGCCATGATCCTCATGCACAACTCCGAAGCGATGAGCCGACCCTGGTACGAGCAGCTCGAACAGGGCGTGCGGGAGGGCGTGCCACCCTTTCGACTGTCCCATGGCGAGGAATTGTTCGCCTACCTTGACCACCATGCCGACTTCGATATCTTGTTTTCCGAAGCCATGGATAGCGTCGAGGCACTGACCGGGGACAGTTTTGCCACCGATTTTAACTGGGGGCGCTTTGAGCGGGTCATTGACGTGGGAGGCTCCCGTGGCACCAAATCGCTCGCTATTCTGAAACGACACCCCAACCTGACCGCCCTAGTGGTGGACCGCGCCCAAGTGATTGCCGAGGCAGAGCATTACTGGGCTGCCAACGGTACGAGCTGTGTGGAACGGCTGCATTTTCAGGCCGGCGACCTATTGGCTTCGATTCCGCCAGCACAGAGCGAAAGGGACATATTCCTGCTCTCTGCCATCATGCATGGCTTCGATGACGACACCTGTATCACCGTTCTGCGCAATGTCGCCAATGCCTGCGGTCACACTGGTGCGCGAATCGCGCTACTGGAAATGATCCTGCCGGAGGTGGGTGCAGATATAACTGGGGCCTCGTTCGACATGCAGATGCTTATGGGGTCGCGAGGCCGCGAACGAACATTGAAGGAATGGACATGTCTATTCAACCGTAGCGGCGTCGTGCTGGAAGAGACTGTTGGCTTGCAATCGTTCGGAAATATCCTCGTCTTGCTTCCGAAAAAATCATTTTGAATGGCTGAATTTGGTAAGTCAGTTTGACCACTGTGGGTCGAGAGCACAGTCACGGTGCGAGAAAGCGGCCGTTCGTGAGATTTGTGATCCTATGGCCGCTAAAGATTCCATACCGGCCGTTGGTGCATCAGGATGCCACCGACCGCTATGGCCGATGAGGCCATTCATGGAGAGACATCAATTAATTGATAACAAACCCGGATCAGCCGGTGTAGGGTTCTACTGCTTCGGGACGCCTACTGCTCGAGGCTGTCCCAGGGGTTGAGGGTCTGAACACCGGTTGGCTCAAAGTCGGCCAGATTGCGAGTGACGACGGTCATGCCATGCACCAGCGCCGTCGCGGCGATCAGGCCGTCTCGAACAGGGCGAGGGTCTGGCACATGGAGTCGGGCGCTACGTAGCGCAACAGCCGTATCGACGGAGAGAATCCGACCTGCGAAAGCCGGCAGGACGTGATCGTTCAGCCATGCCCGAAAGACAGCGCCCTGCGATGGGTCGCGGCGTTCAGCCAGCAATACGCCGATCTCCAATTCCTGGATGGTAATCACCGACAGGTGCAGATCGGCGGCGTCCACGCTATCGGCCCATGCTGCAAGATGCCGATCTGCCTTGCCGAGGCGGATTTTCCGCAACTCGGACACGACATTGGTGTCGAGTAAGTACATCAGGAGAAATCCGCCGCTTGTGCGAGGTCGCGCAATGGCGGAATGTTCAGTTCAATATCTTCAATGCCGGGCATCGCCAGCAGATCGGCAATCTTCGTCTGTCCGCCAGTGATTCTCTTGTACTCGGCAAACGTCAGTAGCACATGCGCTGGTCGGCCGCGATCCGTGATGATCACCGGGCCGGCCATTGCCGCCTTTTTGGCTTTGCTGGCATCCTGGTTGAACTGGCGGCTTGAAAGGGTGGTGATGGTCATGGCGACACCTCGTTTTTGCAGGCAGTGGAGTATGTATGTACGTTACTACAACGATACACTCCATGCAAGAATATGTTCGGTTGTCGCCAGCGGCGAGTTCCGACTCCGAGCCGCGGCGCCACTAGAAGTGGATTCAGCAGAATAGTCGAAACGAACCCGGATCAAGCCTCCGATCCGGGTTGTGTCTGACTCAGCCCTTGACCGGCTTCACCAGTGACGCAGCCAGTTTGGCGCGATGACGTGCTTCGTCGGTGTCGTCCGCCGTGCAGACGGCGACGCCCATGCGGCGCTTGAGGAAGCTTTCCGGTTTGCCGAACAGGCGGATGTCGGATTCCGGCACGGCGAGTGCCTTGGCCACACCCTCGAATGCGATGCCCTTTTCTGCCAGGCCGCCGTAGATCACCGCCGATGCGCCGGGGCGGCGCAGTTCGGTGTTCACCGGCAGGCCGAGGATGGCGCGGGCGTGCAGTTCGAATTCCGACTGGCGTTGGGTAGCGAGGGTAACCAGGCCGGTGTCGTGCGGACGCGGGCTGACTTCGGAGAACCACACTTCGTCGCCCCTGATGAACAGTTCCACGCCGAAGATGCCGCGTCCGCCCAATGCGGCGGTCACTTTGCCTGCCATGTCGCGCGCGCGTTGCAATGCCACGGGCGACATGGCTTGCGGCTGCCACGATTCGACGTAGTCGCCCGCCACTTGCACGTGGCCGATGGGTTCGCAGAAGAAGGTTTCCACTTGGCCGGACGCACCGATGGCGCGCACGGTGAGCTGGGTGATCTCGTATTCGAAATCGACGAAGCCTTCCACGATGACGCGCGCTTCCTTGACGCGGCCGGATTTCAGGGCGTAGTCCCACGCGGTTTGCACGTCCTGCTGGCCGCGCAGCAAGGACTGACCCTTGCCGGAAGAAGACATGACCGGCTTGACGATGCAGGGGAAGCCGATACCTCCGTCGATGGCGGCTTGCAGCTCTTCCAGCGAATTGGCGAACTTGAATGCGGAGGTCGGCAAGCCGAGTTCTTCGGCGGCGAGGCGGCGGATGCCTTCGCGGTTCATGGTGAGCTGGGCGGCACGCGCGGTCGGGATCACCTCGGCGATCTTTTCTTGTTCGATGTCGGCCAGGACCGAAGTGGCGATGGCTTCGATCTCGGGCACCACCAGGTCCGGGCGCTCAGCTTCGATCACTGCGCGCAGGGCAACCGGATCGGTCATGTTGACGACGTGCGAGCGATGCGCCACCTGCATTCCCGGTGCATCGGCATAGCGGTCCACCGCGATCACTTCCACGCCCAGACGTTGCAAGGCGATGACGACTTCCTTGCCGAGTTCACCAGCCCCCAAAAACAAGACTTTGGTGGCGGAAGGGCTGAGCGGGGTGCCGATGCGGGAGAGATGGTTGGTTGTCATGATGGTGAGTGGCGAGTTGAATTTAGGGAGTGAGATGTTAGCTTGATATTTGCCTGTAGGACAAGCTGCGTAGAACATAATGCGATAGCTCGGGCACGCATTCGGACCTCGACTATTCAGCATTCAAAAAAAGCAAAATGGCTCATGATCCATGTGGTCAACAGGCGCTTCGCAAATAAATTCGGCAGTCAACCCTACTGATACCGCAGTGCCTCGATCGGCTCCAGCCGGGCGGCTTTCCTGGCCGGGTAGAAACCGAAGAACACGCCCACCGCCGCCGCCACCATGAAAGCCATGATGACCGAGCTCAGGGTGATCACCACGGCGGTCCCGGTGATTTGATTCACCAGCATGGCGCCACCGATGCCGAGACCCACGCCCACCAGGCAGCCGACGATGGAAATGATGATGGCTTCGAGCAGGAACTGCAGCAGGATGTCGCGCTGGCGCGCGCCGATGGCGACGCGGATGCCGATTTCCCGGGTGCGTTCGGTGACCGAAACCAGCATGATGTTCATGATGCCGATGCCGCCTACCAGCAGCGAGATGGAGGCGATGGCGCCGAGCATGAGCGACATGACGCGCGTGGTTTCAGCGGCGGTATTCGCCAGTGCGGTCAGGTTGCGTACCGTGAAATCGCTATCCGCCCCTTCCTTGATGCGGTGACGCTGACGCAACAACTGGTTGATGGCACGCTCGGCCGCCGGCATGCCCTCCGCCGAGGCCGCCTGGGCCATGATCATGCGCACGCTGCCTTGGAACTGGGTGCCGAACAGCTTGCGCTGCGCCGTGGTGACGGGGATCAGCACACTATCGTCCTGGTCTCGCCCGTCCAGGCTTTGCCCTTTCATGGCCAGCACGCCCACCACCTGATAGGGGCTTTGCTTGATGCGGATGGTTTTGCCGACCGGATCTTCGTCGCCGAACAGGTTTTTTACCACCGTCTGCCCCAGCAGGGCGACGCGGGTGGCGGAACGCACATCCGAGTCGGCGAACGGATAACCCGCTGCCAGTTCCCAGTCGCGCACTTCGAGATAGCTGGGCAGCGTGCCAATTACCTGGGTGCTCCAGTTGTTGGGGCCGTACACCAGTTGCGCGGTGCCGGACGCGCTGGGAGCAACGGCCGCGACGCTCGGCAGTTCGGCGATCGCCTGGGAGTCAGCGATGGTAAGCGTGGGGGCGGCACCTCCACCCATGCGAAGGCCGCCGGAAGTCGACGAACCGGACAGGATAATGAACAGGTTGCTGCCCATCGAAGCGATGGACTGATCCACGATGTATTGAGCGCCCTGGCCGATGGCCAGCATGAGGATGACGGCGCCCACGCCGATCATCATTCCCAGCATGGTCAGAAAAGTACGCAGGCGGTTCGCGCCCATGGCGATCCAGGCTTCGCTCAGCATCGGGGTGATCATGCGTGCGCTCCATGCAATTCGTGATCGACCGCGCCGTCGTGGGCCTTGTGCCCGTCGATGAAGCGCACCAGCCGGCCGGCGTAGTTGGCGATGTCGGCCTCGTGGGTGACCAGTACCACGGTAATGCCTTCGTCGCGATTCAGCGCGGTGAACAGGTTCATTATTTCCTGGCTGGTTTTGGTATCCAGGTTACCGGTCGGCTCGTCGGCCAGGATCAGGCGCGGGCGGTTGATCAGGGCACGCGCGATGGCGACGCGCTGCTGCTGTCCGCCGGAAATCTGGTTGGGGCGCGAGGCGCCGTATTTGCCCAGGCCCACCTTGTCGAGCATCTCCTGCGCTCGCCTGCTCCGTTCCGCCCGGCCCACATCGGCGTAAACCAGCGGCAGGGCCACGTTGTCGATCAGGTTGGCGCGCGGCAGCAAATTGAAGCCCTGGAACACGAAGCCGATCACGTCGTTGCGCAGGCGCGCCAGCTGGTCCTTGTCGAGCGATTTGACGTCGGTCCCGTTGAGGTAATAGGCGCCTCCACTGGGCACATCCAGACAACCGAGGATGTTCATGAAGGTCGATTTGCCCGAGCCGGAAGGCCCCATGATGGCGACGAACTCGCCGGGAAAAATTTCCAGGTCGATGTTCTCCAGCGCCGGCACGGGACCGGCGATGGTGACGTAGTTCTTGCTCAGGCCGCTAATGCGGATGATCGCTTCTCCGCCCATCAAAACATTCTCATCCTCACGCCGCCGGACGCCTGCCCCGAGTTCCCGTTGGCAACGGTTTCTTCCGTCACCACCTGCTGGCCGGCCTTGATATCCCCTGAAACCACCTCGGTAAACTTGTTGTCGGTAATGCCGGTCGCGATACTGAGCGGCTTGAGTTGGCCGTTTTCCAGCACATACACGGTTCCGCCCCCGGATTTCTTGCGCCCTTCCTTGCTCTTCGGCTTACCGTTCTTTTTCTCTGCGCCATCCGCCGGCCTGAAGCGCAGCGCGGCGTTGGGAACCAGCAGCACATCCTTGCGCTGAGCCACGACGATATTGACGTAGGCGGTCATGCCCGGCATCAGGATCAGTTCCGGGTTGTCCACCGCCACCACCACGTCGTAAGTCACCACGTTCTGCTGGGTGGTGGGGTTGAGGCGGCGCTGTTTTACCACGCCATGGAAGGTGCGGTTGGAGAAAGCGTCCACGGTGAAGCGCACCTGTTGCCCTTCCTTGATGTTGCCGATGTCGGCCTCGGCAAAGCTGGAGTCGATCTGCATCTTGCTCAGATCCTGGGCGATGGTGAACAGGGTGGGGGTCTGGAAGCTGGCGGCGACGGTCTGGCCGACGTCCACCATGCGCGACACCACCACGCCGGAGACCGGCGAGTGGATCTGGGTGTATCCCAGGTTGGTGCGGTCCTTCTGTGCCTGGGCCTGCGCCTGGGCCACCTGGGCGCGGGCGGATTTCAGCGCCTGCACTGCCTGGTCGAGTTCCTGCCGCGAGATGTATTCCTTGCGGAACAGTTCGCGCGCCCGCGCCTCGTTGGCCTGCGCCAGGTCCAGCGAAGCGCGGGCATTGTTCACGCTTGCCGCGCTCAGGTCGACCTGTGCCTGATATACGGCAGGATCGAGCTCCATCAGGACCTGCCCTTTTTCGACCTGGCCGTTGAAATCGACATAGAGCTTTTTCACTGTCCCCGAAACCTGGGTCCCTACGTTTACCAGCACTACCGGATTGAGCGTGCCGTTGGCGGACACGGTCTGCGTCACGTCGCCCGTCTCCAGCGCCTGCGTCTTGTAGCGCTCATCGAGCGAGGGCTGGTGCACCTTTTTCCAGTAAAGGTAGCCCCCCGCCGCGAGGGCGATGAGGAGCACGACGAGGGTGAATTTGTTCCAAAGCAGGGAGCGCAGGTTCATGGCTGGAGATCGATCAGGGGTTGGTCTGTTGCGGCGCGGACGCTGCAAGGGTGGAAAAGTCCAGGCTGCCCATGGACTGGGCCAGCGTGGCCTTGGCAATGTGCCAGTTGTAAACCGACTGGATGTTCTGCAGACGGGCACTGGCAAGGGCGCTCTGCGCGGTAAGCAGGTCGAGAATGCTGCCCACCCCCGCCTTGAACCGTCCCAGCGCGACCTGCTCGGAATGAACGGCGCTCGCCACCAGGTCCGCACTGGTCTTGACTGCCTGGTTGCCGGTGACGACAGCCTGGTAGGCTTTCCACACATCAAGCGCGATCTGCTGACTGGTGCGTTCGCGCTGGGCGAGCCGGACATCGACCTGCTCCCGGGCGGCCCGCACCCGGTAAGTGGTGTTGTAGCCGGTGAACAGCGGGAAGCTGATCGAGACCCCAAGCGATGAGGTATTGTTCGGGTCGGAAATGCTGGTATCGCTGCGTCCCGCGCTTGCGCCGAGCGAAATGGTCGGCATGCCGGCGGCGCGTGCGGCGTCGACATTGGCCTGTGCAGCCTCGACCTGCGCCTGTGCAGCGGCGAGATCCGGACGCTGGCGCCGCGCCTGTTCGATCAGCTTGGCGATATCGCGCCCGAATTGCGCGTCGGGAACTTGCAAAGTGGGTGAGACGATCTGGAACGGGCGGTCGGCATCCGCGCCCATGGTATTGGCGAGGACACCCTCGGCGTTGCGCGCGTCGCCTTCGGCCTGAATCCGGTTCAGCACCGCCTGGGAATAGGCGGTCTGCGCCTGGAGTTTGTCGGCCGGGGTGCCGGAGCCGACGCTGTAACGCGCTGCGGCCGCATTAAGACTTTCCAGGGCGGATTTTTCCGCTTCCACTGCAGAATCCACTGCGGCGCGGGTGGCGAACAGCTGGTAGTAAGCCTGTACTCCAGCCAGGAACACCGTCTGGATGGTGGCGTCCTGGGTGGCATTGAGCGCGGCGAGCACCTGACGCGCGTTTTCCAGCGCTGCATCGCGGGCACCGAAGTCGTAGAGCAGGTAGCTCAGCGAGGCGCTGAGGTTCTGCTGGTTGTAGCTGGTCGCCGCCGTGCCGCCGCTGTTGCGATTCCGGGATTCAGAGGCAGCGACGCTGACGCTGGGCAGATAGGCTGACTTGCCGACGCCCACCTGTGCGGCCTGGAATCGCGCGTTGGCCCACGCCTCGCGGGTTTGCGGATTGTTGCAAAGGGCGCGCTCCACCACGTCCGTGAGGGAGAGCGACGCGGGATAGGCATGTGCGTCCGAACAGGGCGAAGTCAAAATATTGCGCCCGATGCTGCTCGCAGGTGAATCCGCCACCAGCCCTTGCGTCGCGAACGGGTCGAACTGTTCCGCCTGCGCCGGAAACGTCATAACCCCCAGGAAGCAGGCTGCAGCAAGACTAAAACGGCGTGGTTTTTTCTTTGGCATGGCATTTCGAAGGCAAAAGATTTGAACCGGTGCAGCAGGTATTTGATGATTGCTCAACTTTAAAGACCGGACTGAAATGGACGGCCAATCTTACAGCGGTTTCCCTTGTATTTGTAAATGGTATTTTGTAACAATATGTTACAAAATACTTCTTAGGTCACATCTCCCTGATGTGGTGGCAAAAAAGGGCTGCTCGCGCAGCCCTTCCAGTTTCTGCTATAGCCCTGCGTTCAGGCAAGGCCGGGATTGCCCTTCGTCCCGATCAGTTTCGGCGTATTGAGCTTGCGCGGGGTGACCACTTTTTTGTCGCGCAGCCAGGTCGCCACCACGTCCCACACAGGCTCGCCCTTCGCACCCTCGGCCACCGGCGCCCAGCCTGCAACCTTGTAGGTCTTGTTGGGGCTGACCGGCTTGCCTTTCAGCATCATGTTGCTGATGCGCTTGCCGATTTTCTGGCTCGGGTCGCAGGTGTACTGGATGCCGCCCACGCGCACCATGTCGCCGCCCTGCTGGTAGTAGGGGTCGGCGTTGAAGAGGTTGTCGCACACGTCTTCCATGATGGTCTTGATGGTTTCGCCGCTCATTTCCGTCAAACTTGTGGACGGATAGGTAATGGCGGTCTGGTCCATCAAACGGTCCATGGTGATCGCCTCGCCCGGCAGCAAGGTGGTGCCCCAGCGGAAGCCGGGGGAGAAGGCCGCGTCTGCGCCCTTCACGTCCATCAGCGCGTCGAGGATGAGCTGGTCGAAAGTACCGTTGAAATTGCCGCGGCGGTAGAGCAGGTCTTCCGTCACCGCCAGTTTTTCCGACAGCTTGGCCTCGTAAGGCGCACGGTGCTTGGTTATCAGCGCCGACATGGCAGGGTCTGCCGCGAGCAGGTTGGAGAACACCGGCAACAGCTTGTAGCGGTAATCGGTGATCTTGCCGTTCTTGACGTCGAAATCCAGCACGCCGAGGAACTTGCCGTTGGAACCGGCATTGGTCACCAGCGTCTGGCCCTTGGCATTCTTGACGATGGAAGGCGCCGGGATGCCGTCGTGGGTGTGGCCACCCATGATGGCGTCGATACCGGTCACGCGCGAGGCCATCTTGAGGTCCACGTCCATGCCGTTGTGGGACAGCACGATCACCACCTGAGCGCCCTTGGCACGGGCTTCGTCCACGGTTTTCTGCATGTTGTCGTCCTGGATGCCGAAGCTCCAGTCGGGCACCATCCAGCGCGGATTGGCGATCGGCGTATAGGGGAACGCCTGGCCGATGATCGCCACCGGCACGCCGTTCATTTCCTTCATGACGTAGGGCTGGAACACCTGGTCGCCGAAATCGTTGGTCTTGATGTTCTGCGCGACAAAATCCAGCTTGCCCTTGAAGTCGTTGTCCACGATCTGCTTGACGCGTTCCGCGCCCAGGGTGAACTCCCAGTGGCCGGTCATCACGTCCACACCGAGCAGCTTGCACGCATCGACCATGTCCTGGCCGTTGCTCCACAAGGAAGTGGCCGAACCCTGCCAGGTATCGCCGCCATCGAGCAGCAGCGCGCCGGGACGCGAGGCGCGGATCTTTTTCACCAGGGTGGAGAGATGGGAAAAACCGCCGACCTTGCCGTAGGTTTTTGCCGCCGCGCTGAAGTCGAGGTAGGTGAACGCATGCGCTTCAGAAGTGCCGGGGCGGATGCCAAACTGTTTCAGCAAATGCTCACCCACCAGGTGAGGCGCCTGTCCATAGCTTGAGCCGATCCCGAGGTTGACGTCGGGCTCGCGGAAATAGATCGGCAGTAATTGCGCGTGGCAATCGGTGAAATGCATCAGGCTGACGTTGCCGAATTTGGGCACATCGTAAAAGCCGGCGCCGTCGGCCGAAGCCAGCGCCTGTCTGCCGTCAAGGGCAAAGCCGGTGGCGGCTGCAGCTGCCAGCAGCTGCAGAAATTCGCGACGATTCATGGACATGGTGATGCTCCTAAACCTATGTTCGTTCTGTTCAAAGTTTAATTATTATTTGTTACGGCAGTGCGGAGAGGGGGATGGGCCGAAACCCATCCCGCTTGCTGGCTTACTTGCGGAAAACAGAGGCTTTCATGGGCAAACCATTGCTCATGTACGAGAGGTAGTACTCCAGGTTGTTGTACTCTTCGCTGCCTACTGCGAACGGCACGGCACGCACCTGCTTGTTGCAGCCGACGAAACGGCTCTGGATCGTCACCAGGTTTTCACCACCGCGGAAAACCGGCCAGTGCGTCGCCTGCCCGAGGGAGGGTGACAGCACTTCGGAACGAATCCGGTTGCCCGCGTTGTCGACGTGGCAAGAGGCGCACGAGAAGTTCAGCTGCCCGCGACGGCGGAAGAAGTGATCTTTCCCCGCCTCGTATGCAGCCAGTGCGGCAGGACCGTTCACCTTGACGTTCATCTTCATGCCGTCGGACAGGGTGCGCGCATACGAAGTCAGGATGCCCATGGTGTTCACATCGCCATATTTGAACTCGTGCTCGCCGTTGTCTTTCAGACATTGGTTGATCGCCATCTCGAAAGTGACCACCTTGCCCAGCTTGTCGTCGAAATATGGGTAATTCCCGGCCACATTCTTGCCGTCGTTGGGAAAGCAGCTGGCGAAAGTCTTGCCGTTCTTGAACGGCTTCTGCCACATATCCTTGCCGGCATCGACCACGCCCTCGAACGGCGGAAACTCCATGATGCTGTCGTATTGCGATTTGGCGTCCTTATCCATGGCCAGCGCACCGTGAACATAATCATCGAACTTGATCGTGGCGTGCTTGGTTTTAAAGTAATTAACCAGTTGCTTGCGGTCGTCTTCCGGACCGGCATGAGCCACCGCACTCACCAACAGCCCTGCGGAGAGCAAGGCCAAAGCTATTTTTTTCATAACTATCCTCCCTTGGGTGGAACGAGCCGGAACACCGTCCGGCTCGACATACATCAGCTGATTGCAGCTTCGTCAGTACGCTTGTCACCCTTGTTGTCCACCCAGTTCACCACGACCTTGTCGCCTGCCTTGGCACCCTTGACCTTGAAGCCGAGGAAGGGGTTCTTGGCGACGGCGTAGCCCCACTGCGCGTCGAGCACGACCTTGCCGCCCACGGTCACATTCACTTGCTGAATGAAGTGGGCAGGAATCATCTGGCCGGTTTTGGCGTCTTTGCGCAAGCCGGTTTCCATGATGTGGTTCATCAGCACTTTGATGTCAGCGGTATCGCCCTGCATTTGGGCACGGATTTTCATCGGTTCAGCCATGTTTTGTATCCTTTACTTGAGTTCGTTAACGGGCAGGGAGCAGCTGTCGATCAGCCGCCGCAACCGCCGATAGTCACTTTCACTTCCTTGGAAGCGATGTAGGTCTTGCCGCCCGCCTTCACTGCCACCGTCACATTGGAGGTTTTCGCCATCTTGATGCGGGTGGAAACATAGCCTTCTGCACCGTTGGACAGGGTGAACTCAGCGATCAGCGGATTAACGTTCTGCTCGGAGAGGATGGAGATATCGGTCGTACCCGGGATCTTGCTGGTTACTTCGACCGGCACCACGGCACCGTTCTCGGCGATATCCGGTGCCTTGATCATGATGTCCGCGCTTTTGGCGGCGCCTGCTGCACCGACGCCCTTAAGGGCGTCAGCTGCGTTCTTGGCTTCGAATGCGCTCTTGTTCCATTCGGCGGCCAATACCTGGCCCGGCTTGAGCAAACCAGCGGCAATCGCCACTGCAACCGTGCCGGCTGCGCCGGTGCCCTTCAAAAAGGTTCTGCGGAGTTGGTTCATATTTGGAGCTCCTCGTTAGAGTTATAGTGTGTAAATAAAGTCCACGACCTTGTCGATCTCATCCTCGGTCAGCACTTTGTGCTTGCCGAAGGGGGGCATGGCAGTTTTAGGATTATTGACAGTAGCGTCCCAAACCTGGGCACGCAGCTTGCTGCGATCAGGGAAACGCAGCTTCATGGCGATCAGGGGCGGCGCGATCGAGCCGGCCATCTCACCCTTGGTACCGGGCATGGCATGGCAAGCCAGGCAGTTGCCCTTGTTGGTGTTGAATGCAATTTCCTGACCCGGCATTTCTTTTTGTACTTCGGCTGCCAGGGCCGGCCCAGCCAGACAAGCACCCAGTAATGGGGCCACTAGCAAAAGGGAAAATGGCTTCCGCATCGTATTCTCCTCCGGTTAACTTTTATCCTTTAGCGGATGGAGCTGAGCATACCTCATTTTTTTCCTGGCGCAAACACTTTATTGAATAATTATCCCTTTATTATCAATGAGTAGTATTAATGTACTAGTGAAATTTAGGCTTCTTGATTCATTTACCCAAAAGCGGCAAGGAGCACGGCATGAAGGCACCACGCGCCGGCGGGTATAAACAACATAAATTGTGTTTGTCAAACACCTGATTTTCCGTCAGAATTGTGCGAATTTTCACCTCAACCACGCCTGCCGTGGCGGAACCAGCAGAAGGTTGCCAAGTTGCATGATTAGCTACGACTATCCTCTCAACGAACGGGTCCGCACTTTGTTGCGCCTGGAGGATTTGTTCGCCAGAGCGGAATTCTTCGCCACTCAGTCACATGCCATGGACCACCATGCGGCACTGCTCTCCCTGTTCGAAATTCTCGAGGTTGCCAGTCGCGCCGACCTGAAAACGGACCTGTTGCAGGAACTGGAACGGCAAAGGCAGATGCTGGAACCGCTGCGCCACAATCCGGCCATTTCCGTGGAAGCACTGGAGGAGATTCTGCGCGCACTCGCCAGCACGGCGACGAGCCTGCACGAGTTGTCCGGCAAGATGGGGCAGCATATTCGCGACAACGAATGGCTGATGAGCATCAAACAGCGCATCAACATTCCGGGCGGCGCGTGCGAGTTCGACCTGCCGTCCTACCACTACTGGCTGAACATGGATGAAGAAGTGCGCCGCAAGGACCTGAACGAATGGCTCGCGCCGCTGCAACCGATCAACAACGGCCTGCGTCTGGTGCTCAAACTGCTGCGCGACAGCGGCAAGACCACGCGGCAAAAAGCCCATCAGGGCGCATTTCAACAGATGCTGGCGGGTCGGGTCGCCCAGATGATACGCATCACCCTGGACAAAGATCTGCCTTGCTTCCCCGAGATCAGCGCCAACAAATACGCCATCAACATCCGCTTCACTTCGCTCGGCGGCACGCAAAAGCCCCGCTCGTGCGACATCAATCTCGAGTTCGATCTTACTTTATGTAATTTCTGAGGTCTTAATCAGGCCTCCTCGACGGCGTTAAAAAAAGTCCCGAATATCTTTCTTGGGGTTTCCATTATTCAATTGGTCAATCACATGACAAAGTTCAGCCGGCACAAGCGATGGATAACCCAATCCTGATCCGCCATTACCGTGCTGCTCGGGGCCATGGGGCGTGCGGCAGTTAAATGGCCGGAATCGGTAGATAGAACAGCTTTTGCCCGGCGAATGAAATGGGCAGGGTGACTTATGCCCCGGAGAATGGGGACTGGAAGTACTGAACGGAATGCCGGTGTTCTCTGTGATATAGGCCGCTTCAAGCGTGGAAATGTAGATCTCGAAGCTACACTCGCGCGCACGGCTCTTTGCATTAGAAGAGAATAACGAGGCGAACCAGTTGTAGACGCTGTGAAAGCGATATATCCACTTCAACCGGCCAAAAGGTGACGTCACAACATGGGTCGTGATCCGCCAGACGAGGCACAGCAGGAAAATTTGCAGCCGGGAGAGCGGAGGGATGGCGGTTGCCAACAAGGGACGCTTACTCGGAGTCAGTCGAAACATTGCCTAAGCCCGGACTAATTGAGATTAATCAAGTCTAGTGTTTAGCCCGATGTCCGTATGCCGGATTACTCCCATTTTTTTGTAGTATTTTACCTACAAAAGGAAGACTGGCACGGGGATAATTTCGTGCCCTTGCACATTCCCACAAAGCACGACAGAATTGCGCCAGCAACACTTGTTGAGCCGCAAAACTCCTACACCTACCTTAATGTTTTAGAGCCGCCCGCCGTGCCATCCCAACCGTCCAAACCACGCATCGTACCTTGCCCCACCTGCGGGGAAGCCGCGCCCTACTCGACTTCCAATCCCTACCGGCCATTCTGCAGCAGGCGCTGCAAGCTGATCGATCTGGGTCAGTGGGCCAATGAGGAATTCCGCATACCGGAGGCAGAAAAGCCCCTGCCGGATAGCGAGTAGAGCGGGCTTTAGCCCGTCGCTTTCGTCGGGTTTAAACCCGACCTACCAGACCACGCGCCGCGCAGCATGGCGATGCCATGCGCACCGGCCGACCACGCCGTTTCAAGATGGTCCGGGCACATACCCCCCAGCGCATAGACCGGCAGCGGATAATCGCCGATCAATGCAGCGAACGCCTCCCATCCCAGCGCGGGCGCACCGGGATGGCTCAGGGTCGGCAACACTGCCCCCAGCAGCACGTAATCGAGGCCCAGTTCTGCTGCCCGCGCCAATTCATCGGCGGAGTGACAGGAAGCGCCCACTAACCCAACCTGCGGGCGAACCTCAAGGCTCATCAA
>JBDKRR010000139.1:0-6938 GCA_039683315.1 Sulfuricella sp. | reverse complement strand
ATGGCGCCGCGCGGTGTCTTCCTGCTCCAGCTTGACGGCCGGTTCGGCGCTTGGATCGACCAGATAGGCGATCGGGCTGAAGCTGTCCTCGTCGTCAGCGCTGTTGCCTTCCAGGGCGATATCCTGGCCTGTCAGGCGGGTTTCCATTTCGACCACTTCATGCGGTTTTACACCCAGTTGGCCCGCCATGGCGCGTACTTCATCGGGGTTCAGCGTCCCCAGACTCTGCTTCAGGCTGCGCAGATTGAAGAACAGCTTGCGCTGCGCCTTAGTGGTGGCGATCTTGACCAGGCGCCAGTTGCGCAGTATGTACTCGTGAATTTCGGCCTTGATCCAGTGCACAGCAAACGAAACCAGACGCACGCCGCGGTCCGGGTCGAAACGCTTGACCGCCTTCATCAGTCCGATATTGCCTTCCTGGATCAGGTCGGCCTGGGGCAGGCCGTAGCCGAGATAGCCACGCGCATTACTCACGACCACTCGCAAATGCGACATCACCAGCATGCGTGCGGCTTCCACGTCGTTGTCCTGCTTCAGGCGCACGCCGTAGTCATGCTCCTCCTCGGGGGTGAGCATGGGCAACGCCTTGACCGACTGGATATAACTTTCCAGGCTCCCTACCGAAGTGGGTACGGGAAAACTAAGAGCATGGGTCATGAATTTTTTCCTCCTTGCGAAAACATTTTAGCACTCGATGCATGAGAGTGATAGTACAGTAAATCGTTCAAGTATTAAAGTACTTGTTTCAACCCACTGAAATTTACGTACGGTTTTCGTACAACATCCATGGGATAGCATATTCTTGCAAGTAGTTCCCTGCATCCGAAGGAAAACGAGTCATGAATGTGCGTTTTGGCCTGGCAGTCGTGCTGCCTTTCCTGGCATTGGCTCTGCAATGGATGTTGTGGCACTGGATATCCCCCTTCGTATGGTTCCTGTTTTTCCCCGCGGTTTTTTTCAGCGCGCGACTCGCCGGCTTCTGGGGCGGGCTGGCCAGCACTGCGCTCAGCATCGTCATCGTGTGGTTTTTCTTCATTCCACCGCAGTTGAGCTGGGCGATCGGCAATCCATCCAATGTTTACGCCGCGGGTATGTTTCTCGTCATGGGCTATCTTTTCAGCGATGCACAGGAGCGGCTGCTTCGCGCGCAGCGAAAAATCGAAGCGACTCTGGTTGAAACCTGGGCCGCGCACGAGAAGATCACCCAACTGTATAAGAAAACGCTAGAACTGGACGAACTCAAGACCCAGTTCTTTGCCAATGTCAGCCACGAACTGCGTACACCCCTCGCCCTGATCCTCGGGCCGGTGCGCAAGTTGCTGGCGGCCAGGAATCCTGGCAACGGGGATCGCCGCGACCTGGAGGTGGTTGATCGCAATGCGCGATTGCTCTACCGCCACGTCAGCGATCTGCTCGACGTGGCAAAACTCGAAGCGGGCCGCATGGTCGTGAGGTATGCCGAAATCGACCTTGCCCATCTGGTGCGGTTCGTCGCCTCGCATTTCGAGAATCTCGCGAATGACCGGCATCTGCACTACACGATTCACTCGCCCGATGCGTTTCCCGCACAACTGGATGCGGAAAAATGCCAGCGCACCCTGATCAACCTTTTGTCCAACGCATTCAAGTTCACGCCCGATGGTGGTGAAATTTCCGTGACGCTGGGCATGGATGGAGACCGCGCGCTGATCAGCGTTCAGGACAGCGGCCCGGGGATACCCGAAAGCCTGCGCGAATCGATATTCGAACGGTTCCGCCAGGGTGATGGCGGTGCCACACGCCATTACGCTGGAATCGGGCTGGGACTTGCCATCGTCGAAGAATTTGTCAAACTTCAGGGGGGCGGTGTCGAGGTGGCGGATGCGCCGGGAGGCGGGGCGCTGTTCACGGTCACCCTCCCTCTTGCCGCGCCCGCCGGCGCCGCGATTTACCAGACGCCGAGCGCCATGGACGAATGGATGGACCTGCAGGCGAGCGATGCTTCGTATCGGGGCGACACCGTGCCCAGATCGTGGCAACTCGGCGCGCCGCAAAATTCGCCACTTGTTCTGGTGGTTGAAGACAACCGCGACATGAACGCTTTCATTGCCGATACGCTCAGCGCCCATTACCGCGTGATTTCCGCCTTCGATGGACGAGAAGGCTTGAACAAGGCGCTGGAAACGCGCCCAGACCTGATCGTGAGCGATGTCATGATGCCGGGCATGAGTGGCGAGCAGATGGTCGAGGCGATGCGCCAGCACCACGAGCTTGACGATATTCCGGTGGTTATCCTCAGCGCCAAGGCCGACGATGATTTGCGCGTACGGCTCCTGCGCGAGGGTGCTCAGGATTTTATCGACAAACCCTTCGTCGCAGGTGAACTCCTCGCCAGGGTGGAGCGCACCATCGCGGAGCGCAGGCAAGCGGCGCAACAGCTATGGAAGAGCGAAGAGCGTTTTCGCGAAACCTTCGAACAGGCCGCGGTCGGCCTCGCCCATGTGGCACTCGACGGGCGCTGGCTGCGCGTTAACGAGAAATTATGCAGCATCCTGGGCTACTCCCGCGAGGAACTGCTCCAGCTCACTTTCCTGGATATCACCCAGCCCGATGACCTGGATGTCACGCTGGACTATCGGCGCCAGATGCTCAGCGGTGCGATCCAGACTTTTGCGCGGGAGAAACAATATATTCGCAGGGACGGCCAGCTGGTCTGGATCAACCTGACAGTGTCCCTGGTGCGCGATGAGAAAGGGGAGCCGGATTACTTCATCGCTGTGATTGAGGATATCCAGCGCCGCAAGCGTGTAGAACAGAACCTGCGGGAAAGCGAGGCGCAATATCGCGGGGTGATCGAGACAACGTCGGACGGCTTCTGGATGGTAAGTCCCGACGGCAAACTGATCGAAGTCAATAATAGCTACGTGCGCCGATCGGGTTATAGCCGGGAGGAACTGCTCGACATGCGGGTCAATGACCTGGATGTCGAAGAGAGTCCGGAAGAAACATCGCTTCGCATGGAAAAAATGCGAAGCGATGGCCACGATCGTTTCGAAAGCCAGCATCGGGCCAAGGATGGCAGCGTCTGGCCCGTCGAGATCGTTGCGTCGTTTCTCCCGCTTGCCGGCGGAAAACATTTTGCTTTTTTTCGCGACCTTTCAGAGCGCAAGCAGGCCGAACTGGAACGGCACGAATTGCACACGGAATTGGAACAACTGCTGCAGTTGCACGTGGCACGGCAGACCGCCATTGCGCTGGCTCACGATCTTAATCAGCCGCTCCTGGGAATTTCAGCCTACAGTGAAGCCGCCCTGCTCATGCTGGAGGCCGGCAACCCCAACCCGGAAAAGCTCGCCCACGCGCTGCAGGCTGGCGCTAAAGCGTCGCAGCAAGCCGGAGCCGCCGTCCGCCAGTTGCTCAGCTTCCTTCACAAGGCAGAGACCACCGGCGAAAAGCTGGACCTCAACAAACTGGTGCAGGAGTCGCTCGCCGTCGTTCATGCGGACGGGTTCGGCATCGCCAGCGTGACGCTGGATTTCGCCCCGGACTTGCCCCCCGTTTACGCGAACCGGCTCCAGGTCCAGAATGTGATTTCCAACCTGCTGCGCAATAGCGAGGAGGCCATGGGCGACGTGAAAGAGGGCGCCGCCATCATAATCGGCACTTCATCAACTGAAGGGGAGGCTCGGGTGACGATGCACGACAACGGTCCAGGCTTGAGTGAAGACCTGGCGGCGCGCAGTTTCGATCCCTTTTTCACCACCAAGCCAACCGGCATCGGAATGGGCCTGGCGATCAGCCGCACATTGATCGAAGCGAACGGCGGGCGGCTGTGGCATGAGCCCACTGCTGCGGGCGCAAGTTTTCACTTCACCCTGCCTTTTGCGCAATGAACAAGACAAGCGTATTTATCATCGATGACGACTTCGTCGTGCGCGACTCGCTTACTCTTTTGCTCGAGACCGCGGGTTACACCGTCAAATCCTTTGACAGCGCAGAGGCATTCCTTTCTGCCTGTCAGCCGGATTGCTGGGGTTGTCTGGTGCTGGACCTGCGCATGCCGGGCATGAAGGGCAACGAACTTCAGGCGGAACTGATCCGGCGGAACATTACGCTGCCGGTCATTTTTCTCACGGCATATGGCGATATCCCCACCACGGTGCAGGCGATGAAAGCCGGCGCAATGGACTTTCTGACCAAGCCGGTAGACGCTGCGCTGCTGCTTCAGCGCGTGCGGGAGGCGCTCAGGCTGTGCGACCAGGAACAGGATAAGCAGGAGATGGCGCAGGAATTGCGTGAGAGATGTGCCGGTTTGACCAGGCGGGAGCGGGAAGTCCTTGCGCTTGCAGCGTCCGGCATGCCCAACAAGGAGATTGCAAGCCGCCTGGGCATCAGTTATCGCACGGTGGAGCTTCACCGCTCAAATATCTATCACAAGACCGGGGCCCAGGGTTTGCTCGAACTTGCACGCATAGCCGAGGGCTGCGGTATTTTTTCAGACGAATAGCGGTTTCGCCCTCAATTTGCGCTGCGGCCTATGTGTTTGCGCGTATAGATGCAATTCCACTTTAATGTTCCACTAGCAAACCAAATACCCGCCCAGGTTAGGCAAGCTCCGGGTGTTTGCGCGTTACTTGTGGAGATTTCGCATGACAACATCCCGGCAGACTGAAAACCCGCTCTTTCCCAGCCGTGACAGTGTGTGTAAGTGGCTCAAGGAAGAACTGGGCGAAACGTCGGCCCGCGCGGTTCAATTTATCTGCTCGTCCGATACGCCGAGCGAAACGCTGTGCTTGATCAGAACCGATCAGGCAGCCCGCGCGGCAGCCTGCGCGAGCATCGGCGGGCAGACTTTCGGCGATGACGTTATGGTGTTCCTGTCTCTGACTCCAGGCTATTTGTGTCCCATCAGGAATAGCGACCAGGCTCGTCTGCCGCCGGTTTGCTCTTGCCGCCCCGATCCGTCCGCGTTTCCCTGAGTCGCGTCCTGACCACATGGCCAGCTGTTCTCCCGCGCTCGATCCTCCGCCTACGTGGTAGCGCGTATACAACAGCCAAAGCCTTCATGTTTTACTAGGCATAGCGAGCCTGAGCGGGTGAGGTTTCAAGTAATCCTGGCATCAGGCGAGCCAACGCAACAGGCGAAAAAAATCAGAAAAGTGTGGGGGCCGTATGAAGACAATGGATCTGCCTGAGTTTGCGAGCAGGGACCAGATGCAGGAATGGGTCGAGCAGCGCCTCGGCGGCCTTAAAGTCAGAAGCACTGACTTCGTGTGCAACCCGAACCGACCCCATAGCGCCCTGTGCGTCATCGAGGGAGACCGCGTCGCCATGAAAGAAATTTGCATGCGAGTTGGCGGAACGATGTTCGGTGAAATTACAGCCTCTCTGTTTCTTCCCGTGGCGCCATCGTTTTCTTGCCCCATGCGACCGGATGGCGGTTCATTGAAGGCGCGACGGTGCGAGTGTCGCCCGGAGAGAAAATTCAGCGAATCAGCAAAAAGCCAACCCTTTGCCGGCGTTCTTCTTGAACAGATAACAAACCTTCGTTGAAATGGTGTCCCATATTGCCCCGTCTGGGTTGAGCTGGGCAATGTTTCCACGCTAACGGCTTGATTTTTCAGCCCCGCAAGTCCACGAGTCACGACTCATGAGCCTCAAGCAGATATTTGGTAGTGTCTGGCTGCATTATGTCGTCGCCATTGTTCTGGTCATGACATCGGCGGGTTTGCGTCTGTGGCCCTTGCAAGACCTTGGATTGCGCATCCCCTATGTGACGTTCTACCCGGCGGTGATTGTGGCGGCCCTCTATGGCGGCCTGCCGGTCGGTTTGCTCACCACCGCGCTCTCGGCCTTGACGATCCTATTCTGGTCGCCCACCGGGCAGCCCTTTATCAAGGATAGCGGCGACTGGCTGGGGATGGACGTCTTTCTCGTGAACTGCACCATGATTTCCTTTTTGGCCGAAGCGATGCTGCGCGCGCAGGCACGCGCCAAAAAAGCGCAGGCGCAGGCAGAGGCCGCCAATCGGGCGAAGAGCGTGTTCCTCGCCACCATGAGCCACGAACTGCGTACGCCGCTGAACGCCATTCTCGGATTTTCCGCCCTGATGCGTGCGGACGCCGGCATCTCCGTGTCGCAGCGCGACAATCTCGACATCATCAACCGCAGCGGCAGGCATCTTCTCAGCCTTATCGACGACGTGCTGGACATGGCCAAGATCGAGGCTGGGCGAATCACCCTGGATATCAGGCCGTTCGACCTCGGCGCCATGGTGGGCGACGTCATTGCCATGCTGCGCGCACGCGCCGATGAGAAGGGACTGCGACTGCTGCTCGAGCGGCCGTCGGGCCTGCCCCGCGTCATTTACGGGGACGCAGAAAAACTGCGTCAAGTGATTGTCAACCTGGTGAGCAATGCCATCAAATACACAGACCGCGGCAGCGTAACGCTGCGCCTGGGTTTCGCGCCGGTGGGCCAAATGATGCAACTGGTCATCGAGGTCGAAGATACCGGGGTCGGAATAAGCGCGGCGGACCAAGCGCGTGTCTTTGAGCCCTTCGTGCAAGTGGGCAAGTCGGCTGCCAACCAGAAGGGCACCGGTCTGGGGCTCGCTATCGTCCGGGAATACGTGGCATTGATGGGCGGCACTGTCAGTGTCGAAAGCACACCGGACAAAGGCGCCTTGTTCCGGGCGGAGGTGGTGGTGCAAAGCGCAGCGGGAGCGGATATCAAACCTGCCGAGAACCTGACCGGGTGGGTCATCGGTCTGGCGCCGGGGCAGCCCGAATACCGCATCCTGATTGTCGAGGACCAGGAGGAGAACTGGCTGCTGTTGCAGCGCATTCTGGAAGGCGTGGGTTTTACGGTCGCACTGGCCGAGAACGGCGCGTTGGGCGTTGAGTTATTTCAGCGCTTTCGTCCGCACTTCATCTGGATGGATCGGCGCATGCCGGTTA
>JBDKRR010000138.1:0-1522 GCA_039683315.1 Sulfuricella sp. | reverse complement strand
AGCACCCTGACCTTCGTTGACCGTGAGAACAATGTGATCACGCGGACGCTGGTGGCGAAGATGCGGCATCCGAGTTATGACGACAAGACCCGCTATCCGGATTTCGCGGTGGGGCTTCTGGACTCTGTAGTGCCGACGAACCAAGTCAGCATTGCACATGTTCTTCCAGACGACTACGCCTCGTATTTCCACGACGGACAACGCCTGCCTGTCCTGCGTCTACTGAGTCTTGCGCAAATGGGTAACGTGTCACGACAGTGCCAGTTCCGCCTGCTTCCAGAAGGCACGCACCAGCGTCGGCCGACGCTGCGCCCGTCGGAGTGCGCGACGGGCCTCCTCGGACAGGTGCTGCCAGTCCTTGGGGCAGAAGTTGGCCAAGGCATGCCGTTTGAGGTGACCCCAGACGTACTCGGTGGGGTTCAACTCGGGGGCGTATGCCGGCAGGCGTGCCAGACACAAACGGTCGCCAACGGTGGCGAGGAAGTCGCGAACCTGGCGACTGCGATGGGCGGCCAGACCATCCCAGATCACCAGCAGCTTGCCGCGGATCTGGCGCAGCAGGCGACGGAGAAAATCCACCACTTGCGGCGAGCGGATCGTGCCGGGGTAGAGCCGGAAGTAGAACTGCCACCAAGTGACGCCGGCGATGACTGCCAACTTGCCCCAGTTGAAATGAAAGGTGAGCTGCGGCGTCTGGCCTCGTGGTGCCCACGTCCGGGTGACCGAAGGCCGCTCGCTCAGTCCGCTTTCGTCGACAAACACGATGGTTCGGCCGTCTTTCCGTGCCTTTTTTTTAAAGCCGGCCACGTATACCGCTTCCAATGGGCGATCGCTTCCTCGTCGCGTTCCTCGGCCTTGCCGCTCGGGCGCTGGCAACTCCACCCCAGACGCGCCAATACGCGCCACAGGTGCGCTGGATGAGCCGTCACGCCACATTCCGTTTCCAGCACCCGTGCGATCCGCGGCAGCGTCCACAGATCGTTCAAGAAACCGTGCGCCTGTGCGCCCTTCTCCAAGGCTACCGCCAGCCGCTTCAGATGCTTTGGCGTGATCTTTGGGGGTCGCCCAAGCGGACGCCGCTTCCACACGGCACCGCGTGCCGCCTTCCGCGCCCGACTCCAGCGCAGGGCGGTCGTACGGCTGACAGCCAACCGGCGCGCTACTTCGGACTGACTCAACCCCTGGGCCAGCAAGCGCATACCTTCCCGCCGCCGCGCTTCCATGCCCGCGAAGTCCCTGTGCGTCTTCGTTCCACCATTCATGGATACAGGGTATCATCTGATACCCACTTATGCAAGTCTCAATAGCCGCTAGGCCGGTTCGTGCGAGCCTGCACGCGTCTCGCCGACCTGTCAGCGCTAACCTTGGCCAGAATCATGAAAGAGACCTTCATCCTCGCCGTTGCTGCGTTTGTCACCGCATGCTGCATGTCGGCTGAGCCCCCTCGGGACGAGTCCGCAAACATGGAGAAGCGCGCCGTAGCAGACGTAGCGCGAATCTCTCCGGCGGACCAAGCCATCTT
>JBDKRR010000137.1:0-11531 GCA_039683315.1 Sulfuricella sp. | reverse complement strand
GACGTTTGGCAAAACCGAGGCCAAGCAGACCCAGACCCATCAATGTCAGTGTTGCAGGCTCTGGAACCTGACGGACCAGGGCTTGCACGTGGAGAAAACTTGTTTGGCCTTCAGCGGTGTAGACTGTGTTTCCAATCTGGATTGCGTTGGTTAGATCCGCCAGGCGGAAATCGGCTACCCAGTGACTGCCATCGTTCGCGGAAAATCCCAGGCTGTCAAGACCAGAGGCTGTAAACGCGAAATAGTCATCACATGTAGAGCTGTTGGGGTTTGGAAAGGGACATGGAGCCGCATTTGGCGTCTCAGTGAAAGAGAGCGTGATGGCGTCATCGCTGTCCAGCCTTACGGAGGGGCCACCGTTGCTATCCGTGATGATAAACCGTCCCCATACATCCTGGTCACTCCAGTTGAACGCGCTTGGAATAACGATATTGTTATGCGTCAATGTTGAAATGGTCGTCCATGTGTTTTCAGGCAAAGCGGCAGGACCTGTTACTGTCGAGAGGACCAGTGAACTTTGAGGTGTTTGACCAGCAACCCAGCTCATCGTGTTATAGACTGTAGTGGGATGGCTGAGCGGGTCGTTAACCGCACCAGAATAAACTACACCAGGAGCAACATCCGGCGAGAAACCACCGTATTCCGTGAATGAAAAGATCGGATCAGCGCTAGCCTGCATTGCGTAGCCCGAGGTCATTGCAAACACACCTACTACCAAGGCTTTTTGAAGTGTCTTGAGTTTCATGTTCCTTCTCCTAAAAAATTAGTTCGCCAAGTTTTCTAACGAAAGTGCAGCGGTCTGTAATGCACTTGCCTTCTGCTTACGCTTGTAGCCAAAGCAACTGGTATGCCACGTTATGTAACATGCTGTATTTAAAAAACATGATTGTTTTATCTATTTCTGTTTTAATGCGGCGTGTAAGAAAAGTCGACGGATTTTTGATGTGAATTTATGTCTTTGGTATGGCGCAAACTGGGCTCTGCGCAGGGTCGAAACTAGAAAGGCTTGGTGGAACAAATAATGCATGTCCACTCTGAAGGGTATTCCGAAGGGGGAAGTGTAAGTAAATTCGACAGGCTATGCTGGGCGCAAAAAATAGACGCCCTTACTGAATTGTATTGTCGAGTTGACCGAGCTCTACTGCGGCGAGTGGTATGAAGGCGGTTCCGTGGTTGTAAGCGCGTCCTGACTCGGTTTGCAAGCAAGGTGGAGATCAGAGAACGCAATAGGGAAGTGGCAGTAAAAGGAAATGCCTAATTAAATTGCTGTCATCTATCCACGGGGATCGTCACGCTACAATGGAATGCTAAGAGATTGGACTCACCTCTTTCCCAACTCGCCACACTTTGCATACGCGAAGGTATTCTCTTGAGATGGGCATGATGCGAACTGTCAATAAACATATATCTTTCGATATAACTCATATAACGTATAGCAACGGCAAAGCGAAGACACGAAATGGTCAATAGCGAAGCGGTCAACCAATCGCATTTCGATTTCTCGGTGATCGATAATGCCGGCAGCCTGCGCGACAGTTATGCGTTGCGCTACGAGGTTTATTGTCACGAGCGGGGCTTTCTTGCGCCCGAAAATTACCCTTCAAGATTGGAAACGGATTACTTCGATCAACATTCCATGCACGTGGGTGGGGTCAACAAGGAGGGGGTGCTGGTGGGTACGTTGCGGCTGGTGCTGCCATCTCCGCTTGGTTTTCCCTTGTTCGAGCATTGCGAGCTATTTCCTGAATACCAGTACCTTGCCGATCCTGACCGGCAGGAGCAATTTTACGCGGCTGAGATTTCCAGACTGGCGGTGTCAAAATCGTACCGGCGGCGAAAAAATGACGGCCTCTATGATCTTGCGAGCGAGGAAGATGGTGGTGCTTTCGAGCGCAACAGCAATGAGGCGGCGCATCAACGGCACAGACCGGAAATAATATTGGGCCTGTACAAAGCCATGTATCAGGCCAGCAAGCGACAGGGCGTTACTCATTGGTTTGCGGCGATGGAGAAAACGCTCCTGAGGCTGCTGCGACGTTACAATTTCGACTTCAAGCCCATCGGCCCGGAGTTGGATTACTACGGCCCAGTCATACCGTACCTCGCCGCGATTTCCGATATTGAAGCGGGTGTCCGCCAGCGATGCCCGGATATGCTTGAGGAGTTTGTTCAGGGGCTTGAGCCCGAACTGGTTCCGGCGATCGCCAGAGAAAAAGTGGATAAATGATCGGTTTCTAACCTGGGTGTTGCCTAACTGGCGCGAACATTCACTGCGCATTCACAATGTCTCCAGCGCAACGAAAGGTGCAAATGTTGTGGAATTCACGCCCGACGTGTGATCATTACCCAACAAAATGAAATAACGAGCTAAACGGCGCGAACGATGACTTGGCACAAGAAAATTCTGCGGCGGGTAATGCTTGCCCTACTGGCCAGGTCGAGCCCTGAAACATTGCTGCGCCAGGGCGAGGAAAAAGTTTTGCGCGCATTCCGCCGAGCGGCATCGAATGTGTCTGCATACCGGGAAATTCTGGCTGAGCATGGCGTCGATCCTCGCGATATTCACTCAATAGCCGATTTTCAGTCGCGTTGCCCCCCGCTGAACAAAACCAATACCTTCGCCCGTTTCCGCCTGGCTGAACTGTGCGTGGCAAGTGCGCTGAATGACTTGGTCGGAGTGCTGACGAGTTCCGGACACGGCGCACGCTTCGGTTACGGCCTCAGTACCCGCGCTCAGGCCAAATATGCCGGCGATGCGATTGATCTGGGCCTTGAATACGCATTTCAGGTAGACAGCAAGAAGACCCTGCTTATCAATTGCCTGCCCATGGGCGTGCGCTTCTCGTCGAACAGCGTGACCGTGGCGGAAACCAGCGTGCGCGAGGACATGGCGGTATCCCTTGCTACCGAGATTGGGCCGTTTTTTGAACAGATCATCTTCGTCGGCGACCCCTTGTTCTTCAAACTGGTCACGGATTATGCGCGGGGCAAAGGCGTCGACTGGGGAAAACAGCGGGTGCACCTGATTATCGGCGAGGAAACGTTCGGCGAACATTACCGGGACTATCTTGCCGATCACTTTCATCTCAATGCTGACGACCCGGCGGGTGGCATGATCGGTTCCTCCATGGGTGTGGGCGAACTCGGTTTGAATCTCTTTTACGAAACACCTCAAACCATCGGGCTGCGCCGCCTTGCGCATGCAAATCCAGAGTTCTTCACAGTGCTGTTCGGCCTCTTGCCGGAAGCGGCGCCGCTTCCGATGCTTTTTGTCTACAATCCGCTGCGTTGCCACGTCGAGACTGTCGGCACTGATGAGATGGGATATGGAGAACTGACCGTGTCCATGAATGATCTTGAGACCCCCCTGCCGCTGTTGCGTTATCAGACTGGGGACATCGCGCGGCTGGTTTCGCCGCAGGACATCGCGCGAGCCTGTGAGAGCACTGGCCTCCCGCCGCCGGGAAAATTGACGCTTCCGCTTATCGCGCTGAAAGGTCGCGCGAAGGATCGATTGCCTGACGGAAGCCATGTCGGGCAATACAAGGATGCACTTTATGCACAAAGAGATGTTGCAGACAGGCTGACCGGGGCGTTCCGCCTGGAATATGAAGAGGGTCAGATGGTGATTCATGTTCAGCTGCGGCGCGGCATTCAGGACGCTGGCGACTTGCAGGAACGCCTTGCTGCAGAGTTTCCCGGGTCCGTTTCATCCGAGCAGATCAGAGTCTGGCCGTATGAGCAGTTTCCTTACGGAATGACTCTGGATTACGAGCGCAAGTTCAACTATTACTCCCCGCCCTGACTGGGTCAGGAGGCTAGGTCAATCATGATTTGATCGCTTGCGCCGAGCATGATAGTCGGATATTCTGAAATTCGCAGCGATGTAATGATGGATGGCTGGGAGATTTAAGAATATGCAGAATTCCGAAGCATCCCGAAGTGATGCGCCCCAATCCTATTTCGATTTCTGCGTCATCGACCATACCCGTTATCTGCAAGACAGTTACGGGTTGCGCTACGAAGTTTACTGCAACGAACAGCAGTTCCTCTCTCCCGAAAACTATCCGTCCAGGCTGGAAATCGATCCTTACGATGACCATGCCATTCATGTCGGAGCGATAAACCGGGAAGGGATTCTGGTGGGTACGCTTAGGTTGGTATTGCCTTCCGCGCAAGGTTTCCCCTTGCTGGAACACTGTGAGTTGTTTGACGAGTACAAATATCTCGCCGACCCGGCCAACCAGGCGCGAATCGCTTCTGTGGAGATTTCCAGGCTCGCTGTTTCCAAATCGTACCGGCGGCGCGCAAATGACGGTCTCTATGGCCTTTCCGGGGCCGAAGACGTGATTGCAACGCTACCGAAGGAGAGTGAGACGCCCCGTCGCAGGAGCAGGCCGGAGCTTGTTTTGGGCCTTTACCGGGCGATGTACCAGTTCAGCAAACGCGAAGGCGTTACCCATTGGCTTGCCGCAATGGAAAAAACGCTGCTGAGGCTGCTGCACCGCTACCAGTTCGGGTTCAAGCCCATTGGCCCGGAGATCGACTACTATGGCCCGGTTACGCCATATTTGGCCGAAATCGCGGAGATGGAAGAAGGTGTTCGGCGACAGCATCCTGAACTCTTTGCGGAGTTTGCGCAGGGTCTGTCCCCGGAACTGCAGCCGATTTGTCCTAAAAACGGCAATTAATTACCGGTTGCAGGCTTGGTAAGCGAAAATGTTCCCGGATTTGAAATTGAAAATATTGCGACGCAAATGCACCGCAAAGGAGCATTGCCATGAAGATAGCTTCGATTTCGGCGGTACGGGTGCGAGCCGGTGTTATTTATGCAATGGTCACTGGGTGAGGGTTGGTCAAGATTGAGACAGATGGCGAATCTAGAAGAAACAATACTCGTAGTCGGCGGCGCGGGCTATATTGGTTCGCACATGGTCAAAATGCTGCTCGGGCGAGGATATGCCGTAACGACGCTGGACAACCTCTCTAGCGGCCATCGGGACGCGGTGCTGGGCGGTGAGTTTGTTCTTGGCGATCTGGCTGACCGCGCGCTTCTCGACAAGCTGTTCAGCGAACGCAAGATCGGCGCCGTGATGCATTTCGCTTCCTTTATTCAGGTGGGCGAGTCGGTGCAGAACCCTGCCAAATACTATGAAAATAATGTCGTCAACACGCTGAATCTGCTGGATGCGATGGTGGCGCATAACGTCAGGCGTTTCATTTTTTCTTCCAGTGCCGCTGTGTACGGCAACCCCATCGCCGTGCCGATCCCCGAGGATCACCCAAAGCTCCCGATCAATCCATACGGCCGTACCAAATGGATGGTGGAGCAGATTCTGGAAGATTACGACCGCGCCTATGGCCTTAAATCAGTGTCGTTGCGCTATTTCAACGCCGCCGGTGCCGACCCGGATGGGCAGCTAGGCGAAGGCCACGAACCCGAAACACATTTGATCCCGCTGATCCTGCGCGCAGCCTCGGGGCGTGCGCCGGACATCAAGGTATTCGGCCGCGATTATGACACCCCGGACGGCACATGCATCCGTGACTATGTGCACATTGTCGATCTGTGTGAGGCGCACCTCTTCGCCATGGAGCGCCTCATGAAAGGCGCGTCCAGCGCCGCCTATAATCTGGGTAATGGCAACGGTTTCTCGGTGGCAGAAGTTATCACCACAACGGAGCGTGTGACTGCGCATAAGATTACCGTCACTGCTGCAGCTCGCCGTGAAGGTGATCCGCCGCGTTTGGTTGCGGATGCCTCACGGGCGCGCGCGGAACTCGGGTGGCAGCCGCGGTTCGATAGCCTGGACTCAATCATTGAGCATGCATGGGCGTGGGAATGCAAATGTGTCACTAGGCCATCTGATAAATGGGGTACTCAGTAAACCCCGGTTAACGACCCTGCACCATGAATGTGCCATCCAGCTTAAACGGACTTGAGAGTAATGCTTGTTAACAGCGTCTATAAATTCATCGGAAATCGGCTTTCGCCGGCGGGCACTCGTGCCCGCTTGAGCATACTCATCTACCACCGCGTGCTTGCGGAGACCGACCCGATCTTCCCAAATGAAGTGACGGCGCAACTATTCGACGCGCAAATGGCTCGACTCAAGTTAGTGTTCAACGTGTTGCCGCTGCAAGAAGCGGTGAACAAATTGAATGCAGGCACGCTACCGGCACGTGCCGCCTGCATTACCTTCGACGATGGTTATGCGGACAACTTTACGCTCGCCACGCCCATCCTGAAAAAACACGGTTTGCACGCTACATTTTTTATCGCTACGGCTTATCTCAACGGTGGCCGCATGTTCAACGACACCGTGATCGAGGCTATTCGCCATAGCAGCAGCGACGAGATCGATCTCAGTACGCTGGGGTTGGGCCGGTATGACGTGGACAATCCCCAGGCCAAGCGCGACGCCATCAACAAGATATTGCCCAAGTTGAAATACCTGCCGCTGAACCAGCGTGAGGACAAAGTGGATGAACTGGCACACATGGTCAGCGACATCCCGTTAGCAAACGACCTGATGATGACCACCGAGCAACTCAAGGCACTGCACGCCGCAGGCATGGGGGTCGGCGGCCACACCTCGCATCATCCGATACTGGCTACTCTCGACGACGCAGCCTTGCGCCAGGAAATCGCCGAAGGAAAAGAATTTCTTGAAACTACCTTGGGCGAAAGAATGGCGTTGTTTGCCTACCCAAACGGCAAACCGGACACGGACTATCTGCCGCGGCAAGTCTCCATCGTGCGTGAGCTTGGCTTCGACGCAGCAGTATCGACCCAACACGGGGTTGCCACCCAGACTAGCGATCTATTTCAATTGCCCCGCTTTACACCATGGCACCTAAACCCCAGTCGTTACGTTCCTGCACTGCTGGACAATCTGCGTCGCTGTGCCTGATGAAAAATAGGACTCATGAACCAGTCACTCATCCGCTTGCCCGGTAATTTTCACAGCGGCACCACATGGCTACAGTGTGCGGTTGCGCACAGACTCAGGAATCTATTTGGATTCAAGCTTCGACAAGAAAAAACCGGATGCAAGCTACGTGGGGGATGTGATGAAGATGTCTAAGCTTGGAAAGTTACTGAATTATGCGTCTTTGGTAAAAAAACAGACCGGGAAATCGTATTTCAGCCAGCTGTCAGAAATCGCGCGCTTGTCTTCCCATGAACGTCATCTTGGTATTGAGGAGTATTACGAGCTTGGAGTCTTCGACGACAAAAGTTACTCCGGCCAAAAAAAATTCGATTGTGTCGGCTGGAAGGCAAGTGCTGAAATCGACAAGAATCTGAACCACGATTACTGGCGAGCTACTGCCAATGACAAAGTTCTTAACTATGCGTTGCTTCAGCATTACGGGTTCCCGATACCTGAGACTTTCGCCACCTACTCACCGAACAGGCGCTGCATAGGTAGCGAGCTATCGCTCAATAACGAAAAGGAACTTGAGGATTTTCTTCTCCAGTCCATCCGGTTTCCTGTCTTCATAAAGCCGATACATGGCAGTTTTGGGCGTGGAACTTACTCACTCATTTCCTACGATGCCGCGTCAAGGTGTTTCATTGATGTCCGGGGGGAAAAAGTATTTTTTGCCGATCTCTTGGAAAGTTGCCTGACCAAGCAGTATCGCGGGATGTTGTTTCAAAAATGCCTGCAACCTCATGAGGAGGTTCAAGCAATGATTGGCAACACCACCAGTTGTGTCCGGGTCATCGTTGCGATGACGAATGAGGGACCGAAGATACATATGGCATTCTGGAAGATGGCGCGTGCGCACAACATCACCGACAATTTCTGCATGGGTGAATCCGGAAATCTGCTGGCTTGGGTGAACAAGAATTCCGGTTCCATTGAGCGCATTGTGTCTGGCCTGTGGCCAAACGGGACCGAAGTGACCCGCCACCCGGATACGCAACAGGAGTTGCTCGGCAAAAATCTGCCCGACTGGCAACAAGCAACGAGTATGTGTTTGTCGGCCGCAGTGCATTTCCCGGGCTTGAAATTACAGCACTGGGACATTGCATTCTGCCGCCAAGGTCCGGTGTTAATGGAATTGAATACCGAAGCGGATCTTGGCGTACCGCAATTCCTCGGACGAACGCCATTCTTTGATGCGACCATCAAAGAATTATTTGCGAACGCCTGACGCATCATTCAGAAACGATAGTTCGGAATTATTTGTGCCGTATTGAGGGATGACCAATGCAAAATGAAAAGGAAAGCAGGCTGAGCCGTCTCACGCAAAGTCTCGCCGAGTACCGGGAATGGGCATCTCTGGCACAACAACAGACCGGCAAGAGTTTTCTAACCCAGCTTCGCGAAATTCGGGCCTTGAAGCACACCGGAGGACAGTGCGGAATATCAGATTACTACTGGTACAAACTGTACGATGACGACTACCTGATGGGGCGCGGCGCCCAGGATTTTCTCGGCTGGCGCTTGCAACAGAAATTCAGTCTCGCCCTAAACCCAAGGATTGCTGTCCTTCCGGCTTGGGATAAATCTATCTTCATGGTGACCGCTGGATCGGCAGGATTGCCCGTCGCACCCGTTCGGGCCTGTTTCCATCGTGCGGAACGTATTTCAGAGACGCTCGGCCTGCATCTCAAGAGCAAGGAAGCGGCGGGCGCTTTTCTCCGTGACCCTTCTATTTTTCCGCTGTTTGGCAAGCCGGCGTACTCGCAGCAAGGGTTTGGATCTGCTTATCTCGCCGGCTATGACCCGGCGACGGATAGCCTGAACCTTCTCGATGGCGGCTCGATGCCGGTCGATAGTTTCCTGAAGCGTCTGGATGAGACCGTCGATCATCGCTTTCACAAACCCGAATGTGGTTTTTTGTTTCAAGATTCCTTCAAGCTCGCGCCAGAAATCCATGCACTGACGAACTGGTCGGCGATTTGTGGTGTGCGGGTTATATGTCTCAACGGCGCAGATGGCGTCAAGCCGATCCGTGCCATCTGGAAAATCGCCGTTCCCCCCAATCATGTGGACAACTTCAGTCTCGGGAAATACGGAAATATGCTGGCAGACGTCGATCTTGCTACCGGCGAGGTGAGCAGGATGATCGGTGGATTCTGGCCCAAAACCGAAGTGTTGCTGAAACACCCGATCTCAGGCCGGTCTGTCGAAGGGTTTCGTCTACCCGGCTGGAACAAGGTTCTGGAAGCCTGCCGCCACGGCGGAGCCATTTTTCCGTTGATGAAGATACAACATTGGGATTTCGCCTTGACCGACCAAGGGCCCCTCATTCTCGAACTGAATGACATGGGGGGGACGGAAATCGCCCAGGTTCACGGCCACGGATTGTTGACGGAGGAGACGCGTGAATTCCTTAAACGCCACGCCAACAGGCAGACTCACCCGTGGGTCAACGCGTTATAGCGTGAGCTGCCGCCATTTCGATTACGCGCGCATGGGCAGCCGTGATCGCCAAGTCAGCGGCTGCACGGCTCGTTGCATCAAAAGCAGTTAGAACATATTCAAGGCGACTGAGTTTTGTCCCTGTTTGCCCCACACCGACTTTTACCCGTCGGAATGCGTCGGTTTGGAATGCCTCCAGTATGGAGGCGATGCCACGGTGCCCTCCGGCACTGCCGCTTAATCGGGTGCGGACGGAGCCGAGCGGCATGTTGAGATCGTCGTAGACGAGAATGCACTGTTCGGGGCCGAACGCCATATTTGCGGAAAGCCGCTTCAGCCCCGTGCCAGTAAGGTTCATGGCCATCTGAATTTTGACGAGACAAACGCTTCGGCCTTGCGCCCAACCGCGTGCGATCCGTGCCTCGGGGGCATCATCCCAAGAGAGCCCCAATGAGGAAGCGAGCTGGTCCACCACCTCATAGCCGATGTTATGCGGCGTACCGACATACTCAGCCCCGGGATTGCCCAGGCCGATAATCACCTGCTCGTTGGGGGCGACGGTGTACAGGTCAGATGGCGGAACTTGGAGCGCCGTGTCCGTGGCGGTTATGGCCGGCGCCGAGGCAGGCGCACCACACGGTTTTGTTCTGTCGAGACACTGATTGCAGAATGAATCGCGTTTGCAGTCGTCGCGCCAGCAGGCGATTTCCCCTGTGCGCGCCATGATGATGCGAAGCAAGTGGTCCTGCTTGTTGGTACCCTTGAGCAAGACTAGGTCACCTTCGCGCGTGATGGAGTTGACGTAGTCGGCGGCGTCCCTGACGTGGCAGAACACTCGCAACGCGTTTTCCTCACCAGGTTTGCGCGCCTTGAGAGCGCCAGAAGCCCATGGGCCAACGAATATCGTTACATCCGCGATTTTCTGGGCGAGTTTCGCGGTTTTGGCGTACTTCAACTCTTTTTTGGGACCGACACTTGAAAGTTCGCCGATGACGATGATTTTCCGCTTGGCTCGCGCCGCTTTCATGAATCCGAAGCAGGCGTCCATAGTCCAGAGAGGCGCTTTAAAATCGTCTCGAATGAATGTCACCCCATCCGGGGTCGTCACGGGTTGCATGCGGCCATCAAACGGTGCAACGCTCGCAATTCCTTCGACGCATTCATCGAGGGTCATACCTGCAGCGAGTCCGCCTCCAATCGCAGCCAGCGCCGAGGAAGCCCAATGCGATCCGCAAAGCTGGGTTTGGACCTTCTTGCGCTCAGCGCCACGTACAAGAGTTAATTCCAGTCGGTCCGGCCATACGGCGCTGATATTCTCAGCGCGGATATCGGCGTTGGCTGAAACACCGTAGGTAATGACGCTGGCAGCACAGTTTTTTGCCATGACGCAGACAAGCTCGTCGTCGGCGTTTAGGACGGCCGTCCCCGTGGCCGGTAGGGAGGCGACGAGTTTGCCCTTCTCCTGAGCAATTGCGTCGCGTGAGCTAAATTCACCCAAATGATCATCTGCAATCAATGTGACGATTCCAATGCCGGGCTGCAACATAACAAGTGATTCGCTCAGTGAATCTGGTTTGTCGGCACCTAGCTCGGACACGCAAAAATCGTGCGTTGGGCGCACGCTTAGAATCGTTTTCGCAACTTCTTCGACTTTGTTTAAAGATTCGGAGTTACCTATCACTTTCCCTTTGTGGGATAGCATCCCCAGCAAGAGCTCTTTTGTCGTGGTTTTGCCGGCACTGCCCGTGATGCCAATGAATACCGGCTTTTTGAGCACGTGTCGCCAGCGTTGGGCAAGCTTAATCAGAAAACGGTCTACTGCGTGGTTTCCCAGTAATTTGCGAAGACGCCAGTTGAGCCCCTTCTGTAATCGCGTGTAGCTTATACCAACACCTCAACTGGCGCGGGGTGGCCCAGAAACACCGTGGGGCTCGCTGTAAGCCCATATGCCCCAGACTGCAACACCACGATCAGATCGCCCTCGCGAGCGTGCCCCAACGCCATCCTGTCCGCCAACACATCGAGCGGCGTACAAAGCGGCCCGACTACCGAAGCGAGTTCCGCGTCGCCTTCGGGCGCCACCCGGTTGCCAACTACCACGGGATAGTTCTTGCGGATCACCTGGCCAAAGTTGCCGGATGCGGCGAGGTGATG
>JBDKRR010000136.1:0-12515 GCA_039683315.1 Sulfuricella sp. | reverse complement strand
GGTTTGCGCCCCCCCCCCCCCCGGAAAGGGTAACGGGTAAACATATTTACGTCGTTGAAACCACTGAAACCTGACCTGTTTCAGCCATGCAAAGAACCAGGGAATCGTCCCAATTCGGTAACTTCATACCGAACGTTCTCGACAGTTTGTCGCGGGCGAGGAGGGAAAACAACGGCCGTGGTGCAGGCAGGGGATATTCCGCTGTAGATATAGGAATTAACTTCGGTAATGGGTGATGGATAATGAGTGATGGGTAAGCGCCCTGAGGTGCCATTGATTCAAGGATGGCTTTAGCGAAACCGCACCAGGACGTTTGGCCTGCCGCCGCCAAATTGTAAACACCACTGTATTGGGTGAGGAGTGAGGCGTGAGGGGTGAGGGGTAAAACGCTTTGCGCGAGAATTTGCGCCGTCGCTTCGGCGATCATGCGGCTCCAGGTCGGGGCGCCGATCTGGTCGTCCACGATTTTCAGTTCGTCGCGCTCTTTCGCCAAGCGCAGGATGGTGAGCAGGAAGTTCTTGCCGCGCGCTCCGTACACCCAGCTGGTGCGCAGAATCAGGTGTGGAATACCGGCAGCCTGAATGGCCTGCTCGCCGGCCAGCTTGGTCTTGCCGTAGACATTGATGGGGTTGGGAATGTCTTCTTCCGTGTAGGGGCTGGTTTTGGTGCCGTCAAATACGTAGTCGGTGGAATAGTGGATCATGGCTGCGCCCAGTCTTTTCGCCTCTTCCGCCATCACCCCCGGCGCGACGCCATTGACTGCCATGGCCAGTTCAGGTTCGCTTTCAGCCTTGTCCACCGCGGTGTAGGCAGCGGGGTTGACGATCAGGTCGGGCTTTACTTCACGAATCACTGAGCGGATCGAATCGGGGTTGCCCAGATCCAGCGTCCGGCGATCGACAGCGACCACTTCGCCAAGCGGCGCAAGAGTACGCTGCAACTCCCAGCCGACTTGGCCGTTCTTGCCGGTGAGGAGGATTTTCATGTCAAAAAACCTCAGCGGCCGAAAAAGCCACGCCGAGACGGTCTTTGGCTGAAAGCTGCGGCTCTTCCTGAATCGGCCAGGCAATGTTCAGATCCGGGTCGTTCCAGAGAATGCAGCGCTCATACTCGGGCGCCCAGTAATCGGTGGTTTTGTAGAGAAATTCCGCATAGTCGCTGAGTACGAGAAAACCGTGCGCGAACCCAGGCGGAACCCACAGCATGCGCTTGTTTTCTGCCGATAGCTCAACCCCTACCCACTTGCCGAAAGTGGGTGAATTCTTGCGTAGATCCACGACCACGTCGTACACGGCGCCCGCCACCACCCGCACCAGTTTTCCCTGGGGCTGCTGGATCTGGTAATGCAGCCCGCGCAGCACGTTCTTTGCCGAACGGGAATGATTGTCCTGGACGAACTCAGCCTTTATCCCAGTCAGTTCGGTAAATTTGAGCGCATTGTAGCTTTCGAAGAAAAAGCCGCGCTCATCGCCAAAAACCTTGGGCTCAATGATCTGGACATCGGGAATGGCTGTCGCAACAACTTGCATCAGTACACCTCTTCGCGCAACACGTTTAGCAGATATTGGCCGTAGCCGTTTTTGGCCAGGGGCGCAGCCAGGTCTTCCAGTTGTTGCGCCGTAATATAGCCCATGCGGAAGGCGATTTCTTCGGGACAGGCGATTTTAAGGCCCTGCCGCTTTTCGATGGTTTCAATGAACAGCGAGGCCTCCAGCAGGGATTCGTGCGTACCGGTATCGAGCCAGGCCATGCCGCGCCCCATCACCACCACGTCGAGCTTGCCTTTGGCGAGGTAGGCCTTGTTGACATCGGTGATTTCCAGCTCGCCGCGCGGCGAGGGCTTCATGTTGCGCGCGATTTCGACCACCTTGTTGTCGTAGAAATAGATGCCGGTGATGGCATAGCGGGATTTCGGCTGCAGCGGCTTTTCCTCGATGCTGACGGCGTTGCGCTTTGCGTCGAACTCCACCACGCCATAACGCTCGGGGTCGTTCACCGGGTAGGCGAAAACGCTCGCACCTTCTGTTTTCTTTGCCGCCGCCTGCAGGTCTTCCGACAACTCATGGCCGTAAAAGATGTTGTCGCCCAGCACCAGGGCACAGGGGTCGTTCCCGATAAAATCCGCACCAATAATAAAGGCCTGGGCGATGCCTTCCGGCTCAGGCTGCACTGCATAGGTAATGTTCAGGCCCCAGCGCTTCCCGTCGCCCAGCAGTTGCTCGAAACGCGGCGTGTCCTGCGGGGTGGAGATGATCAGGATGTCGCGCACCCCCGCCAGCATCAGCGTGGACAAGGGATAGTAGATCATCGGCTTGTCGTACACCGGCAGCAGTTGCTTGGAAACTGCCAGGGTAACCGGGTGCAGGCGGGTGCCGGAGCCGCCGGCGAGGATAATGCCTTTTGTGTGGTGAGCAGTAAGTGGTGAGCGGTGAGCGGTCATGTGTTGGCCCCTTCCTTGACCTTCTTGTGTAATCCGGCAACGAGCTTACTTACCTTTTCAATCAGGCCCGCAAGGTCGGCATGACCCTCCTTGATAAACCCAAGTCTTTGTGCCAATTGACATTGCGTATCCAGTTCGCTCAGTGACCCCTTGGCAATGCTCAGGAAGTGTGCGAACTCTCTTGCGCCATCTCGGGCCGCTCCCTCGGCAAGATTGCTGGGGACAGATACCGACGCCCGGCGCATCTGCGAAACCAGGCCGAATTGTTCGCTTGCAGGAAAAGTAGCGGTAATCCGATAAACCCCCTCTACCAGATCCATCGCGGATTTCCAGGCTTCAAGCCTGGTATGGGGTTTCCCGCTCACTGCTTGCCGATCACCGCTCACCATAATTCCTTCCCACCCACTCCCGGTATTCTCCACTAGTCACATTCCTCACCCAGTCCTGATGCTCGAGGTACCAGCGCACGGTCTTGCGCATGCCGCTTTCGAAGGTCTCTGCAGGCTTCCAGCCCAGTTCGCGCTCGATCTTGCGCGCGTCGATAGCATAGCGGCGGTCGTGGCCGGGCCGGTCCTTGACGTAGGTAATGAGCGAAGCATAGGGTCGGCCGTCGGCTGCGGGTTGCAGCTCATCGAGAATGGCGCATACGGTATGCACCACGTCGAGGTTGGTTTTTTCGTTCCAGCCGCCGACATTGTAGGTTTCGCCCAGGCGGCCCTTTTTCAGCACTTCGCGAATCGCCGTGCAGTGGTCGCCAACATAAAGCCAGTCGCGCACGTTCAGTCCGTCGCCATAGATCGGCAAGGGCTTGCCGCTCAAGGCGTTGAGGATGATCAGCGGGATCAGTTTCTCGGGGAACTGGTAAGCGCCGTAATTGTTGGAACAATTGGTGGTCAGCACCGGCAAGCCGTAGGTGTGGTGGTAGGCCCGCACCAGGTGGTCGGAAGCGGCCTTGGATGCGGAATACGGGCTGTTGGGCGCATACGCCGTGGTCTCGCTGAAGGGCGCATCGTTCGGCCCCAGCGAGCCATACACTTCGTCGGTGGAAACGTGCAGGAAGCGGAAGCCGGCTTTTTCCGCTTCTGGCAATGCCTGCCAGTAGGCCCGCGTTTCTTCGAGCAGGCGGAAAGTGCCGTTGATGTTGGTTTCGATGAAATCGGCCGGGCCGTGTATGGAACGATCGACATGGCTCTCGGCGGCGAAATGCACGATCGCACGCGGCTTGTGCTCGTGCAGCAGGCGGCCGACCAGTTCACCGTCGCAAATATCGCCCTGCACAAAAACATGGCGCGGATCCCCTTGCAAAGTGGCCAGGTTTTCCAGGTTACCGGCGTAAGTCAGCTTGTCGAGATTGACCACCGGCGTTTGCTCGCCGGCAATCCAGTCCAACACAAAATTCGAGCCGATGAAACCGGCGCCGCCAGTGACCAGGATCATTATTTTTTTCCGCAAAAATTACAGGTGATTATTTTAGCAGCCTTCTGCGCACCAGCACCAAGGCCAGGTAAAACCCGACACTACCGTACGCGAGCAACATGGTCACATGCTGTCCGACGTGCTGCGGCAACTCGCCTTGCACCAGCGGACGCCCCAGCTCGATGGCATGAGTCAGCGGCAGCCAGTTCGCGGCAGTCTGCAAAAAGGCCGGCAGCTGCGCGACCGGGTAGAACACGCCGCACAGCAGCACCATGGGGGTAATCACCAGGGTGAAGTAGTACATGAAAAAGTCGTAGTTGGGCGAAAGCGCGTTCATCACCAGCGCCATGCCGGTGAAGCAGAAGCCGATCAGCACCAGCAGCGGCAGCGTCCACAGCAGCAGCCAGGAGTGCGACAGCCCGAGCGCCAGGATGATGACCAGGATCGCCACGCCGGAGAGCACACTCTTGCTCGTCGCCCAGGCCAGTTCGGCGATCATCACGTCGTCCAGCTCGAGAGGCGCGTTGAGCATCGCGTCCCAGGTTTTTTGCACGTGCATGCGCGAGAAGGCGGAGTACAGGCTCTCGAAGGTGGCGCTGTTCATGGTGCTGTAGCATAACGTGCCGGCGGCGAGGAAGGTCATGTAGGGGACGCCCGCTACTTGCGGCAGCAAGCTGCCCAGGCCGTAGCCTAGCCCCAGCATGTAGAACGCCGGGTCGGCAAGGTTGCCCAGGATCGAGGGAATGGCGAGCTTGCGCCACACCAGGAAATTGCGCCGCCAGATGGGGACGAAGCGCCAGCTCAGTTTTGGCAGGCTGTAATCAAAATTCGACATCAATCGCGCAGGTCCCTGCCAGTGAGTTTCAGGAATACATCCTCCAGGTTCGCGGGACGATGCAGGTAGCGCAAGTGCGACTGTGCCTGCAACGCGGCAAGCAGCGCGTGCGGGTCGGCGCAATAGCAGAAAAGGGTTTCACCCACCAACTCCTGACGCTCGCACAACGCCTTGTAAACCGCCGTCCTGCCTCCCGTGTCCGGATCGCCGTAGATTTCCACCACGTGCGGCTCGATATGCTGCGCAATCAGGTCGCGCGGTGCGCCGGTGGTAATCGCGGCCCCCCGGTCCATGATCAGCAGGCGGTCGCACAGGCGCTCCGCCTCTTCCATGAAATGGGTGGTGAGCAGAATGGTCTTGCCCTCTCCGAGCAGGCGCCGCAGCCGCTGCCACATCATGTGGCGCGCCTGGGGATCGAGGCCGGTGGTCGGCTCGTCGAGAAAGATCACGTCGGGGTCGTTGACCAGGGCGCGCGCCAGGGTCAGGCGCCGCTTCATGCCACCCGACAGGGTCTCGATCTTGGCATCCGCCCGCCCGGTGAGGTCGGCGAATTCCAGCAATTCGGGGATGCGGGCCGCGACGGCAGCATCGCTGAGGCCGAAATAGCGGCCATACACCTGCAGGTTTTCCGCCACGCTGAAGTCCGGGTCGAGGTTGTCCAGTTGCGGCACCACGCCCACCTTGACGCGGGCCTGGCGCGCCTGATCCGGCACCGGCAGGCCGAGCAGTGAGATCATCCCGCCATCGGGCCGGGTCAGGCCGAGCAGCAACCGCAGCGTAGTGGTTTTTCCCGCGCCGTTGGGCCCCAGCAGGCCGAAGCATTCGCCCGGCGCCAGCGCCAGATCGAGGCCTGCGACCACCTCCTTTGCATCGTATCGCTTGCGCAGACCGGTTGCGGAAAGAACCGCTTGCACGCTCAAATCTTCAGCCGTTCCACGACCTTGTTGCCGACCAGATGGCTGTCGACGATTTCGTCGATGTCGGCCTGATCGACATAGGTATACCAGACCGCTTCAGGGTAGACCACCAGCACCGGTCCCTCGCCGCAGCGGTCGAGGCAGCCGGCGCTGTTGATGCGCACCTTGCCCGGGCCGTTCAGGTCCAGTTTCTTGATCCGCCCCTTGGCGTAATCGCGCATCGCCTGGGCGTCGTGGTTGGCGCAGCAGGGCTGTCCGTCGTCGCGCTGGTTGGTGCAGAAAAATACGTGTTTCTCGAAATAGCTCATGTCTGTTCTTTCATTTTGGTGCCGGATATTTCGCGGCGTTGATCACCAGTTTGTCGCGCGCGGCATCGAGCAGGTCGATGCCTAACATGTCGGCAAAACGGGTGAGGTAAATCAGGATGTCGGCGCACTCCTGGCGCACCGCTTCCAGCTTTTCGGGCGAAAGGTCCTGGCTCTGCTCGGGCGTGAGCCACTGGAACTGTTCCACCAGCTCCGCAGCCTCGACGATCAGGGCCATGGCGAGGTTTTTCGGGGTGTGGAACTGCTCCCAGTCGCGTGCCCTGGCAAATTGCCGCAGCTCGTCGCGCAAGGCTTCCAGTGAACGCTGTTCCATGGCCATTCGTCTCGGGGAAAATGTGTATCATAGCAGTCCTATGGCTAATTTTGACGTATTCAACGGAGATGCCGACGGCATTTGCGCCCTGCACCAGTTGCGGCTTGCAGAGCCGCGCGACAGCGTGCTCGTCACCGGCGTCAAACGCGATATTGCGTTGCTGGGAAATGTTCCGGCTACAGCCGGCGACCGGGTCACCGCACTCGACATCTCCCTCGACAAGAACCGCGATGCCCTGCTGTCCCTGCTGGCGCAAGGCGCGGAAGTCACTTACGTAGACCACCATTTCGCCGGAGACATTCCCGCGCATCCCGCGCTGCGGGCCGTGATCGACACGGCGTCCGGCACCTGCACCAGCCTGCTGGTGGACGCCATGCTGGCGGGGCGCTACCGCGCCTGGGCGGTGGCTGCGGCATTCGGCGACAATCAGGCCGAGAGCGCCTTGCGCGCCGCCGCACCCCTGAACCTGTCGGAAGTCCAGCTGACCGCGCTGCGCGAACTGGGGGAATGCCTCAACTACAACGCCTACGGCGACAGCGTGGAGGATCTTCACTTTCACCCGGCCGAGCTGTACCGGCAATTGCACGGCTATGCCGACCCGTTCCGCTTCATCTCCGAGGCCCCGGCGTTCGCCACGCTGAAACGCGGTTACCACGCGGATATGGACATGGTACATGCGCTCGTGCCGCCCTGGGTCTACCCCGGCGGCACGGTCTACCTGCTCCCCGACCTGCCCTGGGCACGCCGTGTCAGCGGCGTATTCGGCAACCACCTGGCGCAGCGCGAAACATTCCTCGCCCATGCGGTGCTGACGCATAAACCCGATGGCGGCTATGTCGTCAGCGTCCGCGCCCCGCTCGTTAATCCGCGCGGCGCAGACGAACTGTGCCGCCAATTCGACAGCGGCGGCGGACGAAAGAGCGCCGCCGGCATCAACCATTTGCCGGAAAGTGACGTGGAACGCTTCCTGGCGCTTTTCAATAGCGCATTTACTGGCGGGAGCCCGTCTTGAGCGAACTGATTTCTCCCTATGGCGGCGAACTGATCGGCCTTATGGTCGAAAGCGCGCGCCGCGATACGCTGCTGCAGGAAGCCACCACCCTTCCCTCTCTCACCCTGAACCCGAGCCAGCTATGCGACCTGGAGTTGCTGCTCAACGGCGCGCTGTCCCCGCTGCGGGGCTATATGGGCCGCGCCGATTACCAGGGCGTGGTGACGGACATGCGTTTGGCCGACGGCAGCTTCTGGCCCATGCCCATCGTCCTCGACGTGACGGAAGCGCTCGCGCCCGGCAGCCGCGTCGTGCTGCGCGACAGCGGCGGAAACGCCCTCGCCGTGCTCACCGTGAGCGAATGCTGGCCAGCCGACAAAACCCTGGAAGCGCGCCAGGTATACGGCACCGACCACGCCGACCACCCCGGCATGGCGTTTCTGCAAAGCCTTGGCAGCCACTATGCGGGCGGCGGCGTTGAAGGACTGAGCCTGCCGCACCACGCCGACTTCGCGGCGCTGCACCTGTCTCCCGCCATGCTGCGCGAGCGCTTTGAACGAGCGGGACGCCGTCGCGTCGTGGCCTTCCAGCCCTATCACGCGATGCACCGCGCCCAGTTCGAACTCACGCGCCACTGCGCCACGGAAAACGACGCCGGCTTGCTGATCCAGGCCATCGCCGACGAAGATGCGACACCCGAGTATTTCACCCGCATGCGCTGCTATCAGGCCCTCCTGCCATATTACCCGGCCGGACTCGCAGCGCTTTCCCTGCTGCCCCTCGCCTCCCGTCCCGCAGGCATGCGCGCGGTGCTGTGGCAAGCGATCGTGGCGCGCAATTACGGTTGCTCGCATTTCATCATCGGCGGCGATGCCGGCAGCGGCGCGATGCGGCGCGGCAGCGATGCCCTCGCGCCCGAACGGATTCTGCCCCTGGCGGAGCACTTCGCGGCCATCGGCGTGGAAGCCATCGCTTTCCCGCGCATGGTCTATGTCCCCGCCCTGGCACAGTACCTGCCGGAAGAGTATCTCCCCGCCGACCAGGCAAGCGTGGTCTTGTCTGCACAGGATTTTCGCCAACGCCTTGACGATGGCCGCGAGGACATCCCGGCCTGGGCCTCTTTTCCGGAAATAGTGGCGGAACTGCACAAGCTGCGCCCGATGCGCCTGCTGCGCGGGTTTACGGTGTTTTTTACCGGCCTTTCCGGCGCGGGAAAAACCACCCTGTCCCAAGCCCTCAACCTCAAGCTGATGGAACTGACCGGACGACCGGTCACGCTGCTGGACGGAGATGTCGTGCGCACGCTGTTGTCCAGCGGCTTGAGCTTCTCCAAGGCAGATCGCGACCTCAACATCCGCCGCATCGGCTTCATCGCCGGCGAAATCACCCGCCACGGCGGCATCGCCATCTGCGCGCCCATCGCTCCCTATCGCGAAACCCGCCAGGCGGTGCGGGACATGATCGAGCCTGTCGGCGGTTTTTTTGAAGTGCATGTCTCAACGCCGCTGGAAGTATGTGAAGCGCGTGATCCGAAGGGACTTTACGTCAAGGCGCGGGCAGGCATCATCAAGGAGTTCACCGGCGTAAGCGATCCTTATGAAGCGCCGCACGATCCCGAAGTAAGCATTAACACTGGAGATGTAGGCGTGGATGAGGCGGTAGCCCGGATCGTCCGCACCCTGCAGGCGGCAGGCTACCTGGCGTAGCCGGGAAACGCGGACGGAGCGTCCGCAGGGCAAGTCTATTCCAACAACAGCAAGGCCCAGGGCAGCCCCTGCACCAGCAGAATCAATCCCAGCAGCACCACCAGCAACCAGAAACGGCGCTGCTCGCGGCGGTCGCGGTCTTCCAGGGCGGCGTGCAGGCGCGTTACTTCGGCACCTTGATCACGCGCCAGCGCGGCATGCGCCAGGCGCGGCAACTGTGGCAGGATGCCGGCCCAGTTGGGCGCTTCCACCTTGAGCATGCGGACCAGCCCGCGCCAGCCGATCTGCTCCGACATCCAGCGCTCCAGGTAAGGCTTGGCGGTCTGCCACAGGTCCAGATCGGGATCGAGCTCGCGTCCCAGCCCTTCGATATTCAGCAGGGTTTTTTGCAGCAGCACCAGTTGCGGCTGGATTTCCACGTTGAAGCGGCGCGAAGCCTGAAACAGTCCGAGCAGCACGCGGCCGAAGGAAATCTCCTTGAGCGGCCGGTCAAAGGCGGACTCGCATACCGCGCGTATCCCCGCCTCGAACTCGTCCACGCGGGTGTCCTTGGGCGCCCAGCCGGATTCGATATGAGCCTGGGCCACGCGCTTGTAGTCGCGGCGGAAAAAGGCGAGGAAATTCTGCGCCAGATAGTTGCGGTCCACGTCGGTCAGCGTGCCCATGATGCCGAAATCGAGCGCGATATATCGCCCGTCCGGCGCCACCAGGATGTTGCCGGGATGCATGTCGGCATGGAAAAAACCGTCGCGGAATACCTGGGTGAAAAAGATTTCCACCCCGGCGCTGGCCAGCTTGGGGATATCGATGCCCTGCTCCCGGAGGCGTTCGATCTGGCTGATCGGCGTGCCGTCCATCCATTCCATCACCATCACTTCGGTGTGGCAGTAATCCCAGAACACCTCCGGCACCAGCAGCAGGTTGGAACCCTCGACATTGCGCCTCAGCTGTGAGGCATTGGCGGCCTCCCGCATCAGGTCCAGTTCGTCGTGCAGGTGTTTTTCGAATTCCGCCACCACTTCGCGCGGCTTGAGACGCTTGCCATCGGCCCACAGCGTTTCGATCAGCCCGCCGCCGACATAGAGCAGGGAAATATCCTTGTCGATCAGCGGAGCGATACCGGGGCGCAAAATCTTCACCGCGGCACGGCGCCCGTCCTTCAATACCGCGCGATGGACCTGGGCCACCGAAGCGGAAGCGATGGGCGTCTCGTCGAATTCGGCAAACACCTCTTCCACCGGCTTGCCATATACCTTGCGCAGTATTTCCAGCGCCTGCGCGGTGGGAAAGGGCGGCACGCGGTCCTGCAGGCCGGCCAGTTCGTCGGCAATATCGAGCGGAACCAGGTCACGCCGGGTGGACAGCACCTGGCCGAACTTGACGAAAATCGGCCCCAGGGCTTCCAGCGCCAAGCGCAGACGCACCGCCCGGGGTTCGTGCAGCGGACGCCAGAACAGGGCCGCCTTGGCGACCCAGCGCAAGGCGCGCACGCGATCGTGGCCGAGGAAAAACTCCTCCAGGCCGAAGCGGAATACCACGTGCAGAATCTTGATCAGGCGCAGGATGCGCATGCTATGAAGCCGCGCGCTGCATCAGACGCTCCACCCGCTTTTCCAGCCGCGCCGCCGCATCGCGCACGCTGTCGACCTCGCGGACGAAACGTTCGATATCCGGTCTTTTTGCCAACAGCGGTTGCTCCTCGGTCCAGTATTCCGTCAGGTTGGCAGCGAAATTTTCCGCCGCCTGCTGCGCCAGCGACAACAATCCCGATCCGCTCCGGGCCATGCGATGGCCCACAACGTCACCGAAAATCCTGCTCAAATCCTCTTCCGCATCCCAGCGCAAATTCTGCATCACGTTGCCGAAATCCACCGCCAGGCCGGAATCGCCCGCAGTATGCACTAACTCCTGCGGTAATGGTCGCGAGGACAACACATGGAGCAGTGCGAGCGGGGATACGCCCAGGGTGGCATCGGGTTCGCTACCAGGCTGCGCTGCAGAAATCATGCCGTCTGCTTCAATGGCAAGCAGCAACAGCAGGGGCGGCAGATTGACCCGGATAGTCTTGCCGACATGGCGCTGCAAGCGCTCGCGCGACCACGGCTGGGTTTGCAGCAGGTGGTTGAAGGTCGCGGCAAAGGCTTGCGCGGTCAACGGCAGATGCGGTTCGGCTGGCGACTCCATAAAATCAGAGCTTGAAGCCCTTGTGCAGCGCCACCACGCCGCCGGTGAGGTTGAAATACTCCACGCGCTCCAGGCCGGCTTCTTCCATCATCTGCTTGAGCGTTTCCTGGTCGGGATGCATGCGGATGGATTCGGCCAGGTAGCGATAGCTCGCCTCGTCGTTGGCGATCAGCTTGCCCATGACCGCCAGCAGCTTGAAGGAATAGAGGTCGTACAGGGGGCGCAACGGCGCGGCGACCTTGGAAAACTCCAGCACCAGCACCCGTCCGCCCGGCTTGATGACGCGGTACATTTCCTTCAGCGCCGCGTCCTTGTGGGTCATGTTGCGCAGGCCGAAAGCCACGGTGACGCAATCGAAGTAGTTGCTCGGGAAGGGCAGCTTCTCGCCGTCGCACTGCGCCGCGGTGGGGTTGTACCCCGCGTCCAGCAGCCGGTCGCGGCCAACGGTGAGCATGGAACTGTTGATGTCGGTGAGGATGACCTGGCCGGTCGGGCCGACCTTCTTGGCGAACTGCAGCGACAGGTCGGCGCTGCCGCCGGCCACGTCGAGCACCTTGCCGCCGGTGCGCACACCGCTTTGTTCGATGGCGAATATTTTCCACAGGCGATGCAGGCCGCCGGACATGACGTCGTTCATCAGGTCGTAGCGGCTGGCCACGGAATGAAATACCTCCGCGACCTTGCTCGCCTTTTCTTCCTCGGCGACGGTCGCGAAGCCGAAGTGCGTGGTTTTATCGCTCATATTTCGCTCTTGTTATTTGCTGCCGCAACCGCCGGAACTGCCCGAACCACAGCCACCCGAGCCGCAACCGCCGGATTTCTTGGCAATGGCTTCGTGCACCAGGGATTCGCGGCTGGCGCCGGCTTCCTGCAAACGGGCCAGGTAGCTTTGCCACAGGGCATCGTGGTTCACGCCCAGGTCGTAGAGATAGTCCCAGGAGTAGATCCCGGTGTCGTGCTCGTCGGAAAAGCGCAGCACTACGGCGTAATTGCCGACCGGCTCGATGCCGGTGATTTCGACGTCCGTCTTGCCGACCTGCAAGGTTTCCTGCCCCGGGCCGTGACCGCGCACTTCGGCGGAGGGCGAGTAAACGCGCAGGAACTCGCACGGCAGGCGGAACGTCTTACCGTCCGCAAAGGCGATCTCCAGCTCGCGGGATTTCTGGTGCAACTTGATTTCGGTGGGGCGAGGGGTGTTTTGATCTAAGCCGCTCATTTAAACATTCCTTTACATTGGGGTGAATCATAACCGAGAACCGGTGCCGCGCCAATCATGCAGCGGCGCCCGGAGGCGTCATTCCTAGATGGGTCTGGCCGCCACAATTTCCAGAAGCAACGCGAACTTATTGATGGCGGAGGCAGTTCTGGGTAGAATCGAGAACTTTTC
>JBDKRR010000135.1:0-1725 GCA_039683315.1 Sulfuricella sp. | reverse complement strand
GGTTAAATCGCCCAGGCCAAGGCCATTTGTTCAGGCTGGGCCATCCAGATTGGGGTGCTGTTGTGGGCCTCTATGCGGTCCGCAATCACGGCTGCACGCTGGCTGCTCGTTGCGGGCGTGTAAATTCCAAACCGGTTGGAGGCGCTGCAATTCACGGCGGCGTTCGTGCTGTCGGCGGAGGCGAGTGGAAGTCGTGAAAACACCTCAGGGTCAAGCATCCGCAGGCCGTGCAGCTTGCAGGGCGGGCGTCCGTGCTCGTCGCAGATCGCATTGAGCGCGACACCTATGCGGTCCCACCATGCCGAGGTGCCTGGGGTTGCCCACTGGCCGGAACTGCCGAGGGCGACCACGGGCCAGTTTGCGCACAGGCGCTCCAGCCATTCAATGCTCTCGTGCATGTGCCATACCGGTACGCCGTACCCGCCGATGTCCGAATCGCGCCACGCTTTGACGAGCGAGACGTTCTCGGCTTCGGTGCCGTCGATCACGTCGGGAATGAGCGCCCACTGAAAGCCAGGGTGGCGGCACCAGTCGCGGACCCACGCCATGTAGCCTGGGATGTCGAGCCTCCCGCCGCGCTTCCAGACGCTGAATGCGCCGTTGTCAAAGACGAACGTCTTGCAGACCTCGCCGACTACGCCCATATCGTCCTGTCGCGGGAACGGCACAAGGGCGTGGCGCCCCGCGAGGAAGCGGGCCACGTCTTGCCGGCTGCCGCCGATGGGGGTTCCGTGGTAGTGGATCAAGTCAATCCCTGCCTTTCGGGGGTTGGTTTTCGGCGCATTTGTTGCACACGACCGCCTCAACTGTGACCGGGCCTTTCCGGCTTTGCATTTCGTGCCTGTCGATCTTGCTGCTCAGTTCCTGCGGATACTTCCATTTCCCGCACCGTCCGCACTCCTTCTGTCGCAGCCCGGCCTTGTGCTGCACCTCGGCCCATTCGTGCCATGCTAGGTAGCCTTCCGGCGCCTGATCGCCGGGCTTGAACTCCGGCTGCACGCAGACGATTCCGCCGTCTATTTGGATGCAAGGCATGGTCAATCGCCTTTCGATCCAGAATAGGCGCGCATCACATGCAAGATCGCCATCCGTAGCGCCTCTTCCTGTCCATAGTTCTCCGTACCCATAATCCCGCGCGCTTCGTGAAAGATACGGTCAGTCATCGCAGCGGCATGATTCGGCCATCTTGGGAAAAACTGCGGGTATTCGGCGGAGATTTCAGCGGAGAGCGCCGGGTGGGTTCCCTTGCATGCCTCGCCGTAGGCAGCCATCGCCGCAGCGGCGTGCGGGTCGTGGTCAAGATCCAGAACAAAATACCGGCAGCCGTGATGCTTGCCGCCCGGCTTATCTGAGCCGTCAACACGACGCACCTCAAACTTGCGGAACATGCCCTGCTGCTCGGCGGGCTTCGTAGTGTCGCGATAAGGAAGGTTTTTCATTGCTGTTCTCCTTTCGTGCAATCCCTGCCTTTCGGGGGTTGGTTTTTGGCGCGGATGGCGTGAGCGCAGTCAGCAGCCCCTCGCTCCCAGTCAAATGACACCCGATCTCCGGTTGTCATGTCATCGCACACCTTCGCACACGCCTCACGCTCAGCGGAGGCTGCCGCTACCGCTTCCCGAAGTCGGCCGCAAACGATGTCTGCAATCTCTTTGGGTTGCATGAGCTCGATGCCTGCGGCTACGGCAATGCGCTGCATTGCTTCTCCAAGTGCGGCAGCATGCTGAC
>JBDKRR010000134.1:0-4822 GCA_039683315.1 Sulfuricella sp. | reverse complement strand
GAAAGCCAGCTGCGGCTCATCCACTGCCCCGGAAGACATGGATCCGGCGGTGTGGGAAAAGGTGAAAAACCATCCCTGCTACAGCGAGGAGGCGCATCACCATTACGCACGCATGCACGTGGCCGTGGCGCCAGCATGCAATATCCAGTGCAACTACTGCAATCGCAAATACGACTGCGCCAACGAAAGCCGTCCCGGCGTGGTGAGCGAGAAGCTCACCCCGGAACTGGCGGCGAAGAAGGTGCTGGCGGTGGCGGCGGAAATTCCCCAGTTGTCGGTGGTGGGGATCGCCGGGCCGGGCGATGCGCTGGCCAACCCGGCCAAGACCTTCAAGACTTTCGAACTGATCCAGAAGTCCGCGCCCGACATCAAACTGTGCCTGTCCACCAACGGCCTGGCCTTGCCGGATCACGTGCAGACCATCTGCGATTTCAACATCGACCACGTCACCATCACCATCAACATGGTGGACGCGGAAGTGGGCGAACACATCTACCCGTGGATCTACTACAACAGGAAGCGCTGGAAAGGCCGCGATGCGGCGAAAATCCTCGCCGAACGCCAGATGGAAGGGCTCGAAATGCTGACTTCCAGGGGCATCCTGGTCAAGGTCAACTCGGTGATGATCCCCGGCGTCAACGACCAGCACCTGGTGGAAGTGAACCGCATGGTCAAGTCCAAGGGCGCCTTCCTGCACAACATCATGCCGCTGATTTCCGAGGCGGAGCACGGCACTTACTACGGCCTCAACGGCCAGCGCGGCCCCTCGCCGCAGGAGCTGAAACAGCTGCAGGACGACTGCGAGGGCGAGATGAACCTGATGCGCCATTGCCGCCAGTGCCGCGCCGATGCGGTCGGCCTGCTGGGAGAGGATCGCAGCGCCGAATTCACCAGCGAGAAAGTGGCGGAGATGGAAGTGAATTACGATGCCGAAGCGCGCCAGGCCTACCAGAATTTCGTGGAGAAGGAGCGCCAGGACCAGCAGGCCGCCCTGCAGGAAGAACTTGCCGGGCTGGGCAGCAGCGATGTCCAGGCGCTGGTGGCGGTGGCGACCAAGGGCAGCGGGCGCATCAACGAGCACTTCGGCCACGCCAGCGAGTTCCAGATTTACGAGTTGTCCGCACAAGGCGCCAAGTTCGTCGGCCACCGCCGCGTGGACCACTACTGCGAGGGCGGCTACGGCGAGGACGAAGTGCTGGAAACCGTCATCTCCGCCATCAACGACTGCGCCGCCGTGTTCGTCGCCAAGATCGGGCGCTGCCCGAAAGGCGACCTGGAAAAAGCCGGCATCGAACCGGTGGACGCCTACGCCCACGAATACATCGAGCAGTCGCTGATCGCCTGGTTCAAGGAATACCTCGCCCGCGGCACATACGCCGAACGCGGTGAAGGCCGGTTGCGCCAGGGCGCATACATCGCCGCGTAAATTTTTAAATCGGGAAAACCGATTAACCACGGAGAACACGGAGAACACGGAGAAAAAAATGGATTGCATGTGGTTTGGTGTACCCCTGTTGCGGGAGTCAAAAAAGGCCTTTCTCCGTGTTCTCCGTGTCCTCCGTGGTTTCGAACCAAGTTTTTTAGTTTGAATTTTTATCAGGAGAACACCATGCCATACAAGATCATTTCCTCCACCTGCACCGCATGCACCGCCTGCGAGCCGGTCTGCCCCAACGTTGCCATCAAGGAAAAGAACGGCACCTACGTCATCGACCCCAAGAAATGCACCGAATGCGAGGGCGAGGACCCGCAATGCGTCGAGGTCTGCCCGGTGGACGGATGCGTGGTGGTCGACAAGAGCTTGCCGCGCTACGTGATGTAATCGACTAGCGCATTCAGCCGTCAGCCATCAGCTAAAACGCGACGCAGCCGCACAAAACCGCTGACAGCTGATAGCTGACCGCTAACACCTAAAAGGAAAACATCATGGATCTGACCATTACCCTCAAGGCAGGCAATTTCATGCGCCGCATGGTGCGCTTCGGCCACGCCGGCGCGAGTGCCGGTTTCCGCCTGATCGTGAGCCCGGGCGGCTGTTCCGGCCTGAGCTCGGAGTTCAGCATCGAGGCGAATCCGCAATTCGGCGATTACGTGCTCGAGCAGGACGACCTCAAGGTATTCCTGCCGCAACCCAGCCGCGAACTGCTGGAGGGCTACACCATCGACTTCGCCGACACCATGATGGAAACCGGGCTCAAGTTCTTCAACCCCAATGCGCGCGGCGTATGTGGTTGCGGCACGAGCGCGCCGGGCGACACCGATCCGACTGTGGCAACGGTCAACATTGCCAGCATCGCCCGGCGTTCTTCCTAGCAGAACAGCATGGCAAGCGGGGGCGCCATCGCGGACGACCTGACGTGGCTGGAGCGCGACTGCCATGGGGAGACCTTGCCGCCGGCGGCCGAGCTTTGCCTGCAGCTGGCGGCCAAAAGCTACGACGACGAACCGGAAGCGGAAAAACACCTGCACGAGGCGCTGGCCCTGGCGCCGCAGCACGCCGCCGTATACATCGCGTTCTACCGCTTTCATTTTTACCGCAACCGCGTGCGCCAGGCGCTGCCTTACGCCGAGCTGTGCCTCGGCCTGGCGGCGCGGGAACTGAAACTGAATCAGGACTGGCGCCAGGTTCAGCGCGAAGACGCCAGCTTCGGCGATTTTTCCGCTTTCGTGCCGCGCTTTTTCCTCTTCAGCCTCAAGGCCTACGGCTACCTGAAATTGCGCCTGGGCGAGCTGGAGGAAGGCCGGCTGGCGGTGGCGAAAGTGACGCAGCTCGATCCCGCCGACCGGGTGGGCGCAGCGGTGCTGCTGGACGTGCTGAACCGCATGGGGCAGGAAGACGATGACTGACATCGACGAAGCGCTCGACTGGCAAGGCCAGCCGGTTTGCTGCGAAGCGTGCGAGCACCGCAGCCTGCTGGCGGAAGGCCGCTGCCAGCTGCGGCGCGCCTGCGTGCACGACCGCTACGCGCGGCGCATCGACCGGTTTTTTTACTGGAACCGCGAACTGGCCAACCAATACCTGGCGCACCCCTACTTCGAGGTGCGCGCCATCGCGGCGAAATTCGCCGATGTGTTCCACCTGCCGCCGCTGCTGCAGGACGCGGACGAAACGGTGCGCTTCTCCGCACTGCTGCGCCTGCCGCGCAAGTATTTGCTGAAAATGCGCCACGACCCGGACCGCGAAGTGCGCATCCGCGTGGCCTACCGGCTGGAAGGCACGGATTTGCTGGAAATGCGCGCCGACCCGGACTACTACGTGCGGCTGGTGGTGGCGCGCCACCTGCCGTTCGAATCGCTGCACCTGCTGCTGCACGACACGGACCGCGAAGTCAGGCTGATGGTGGCCAAGCGCATCGGCGTGGAATGGCTCAACACCCTGGCCGCCGATAGCGACGCGGACGTGCGGCTGGAAGCGGCGCGCCGCCTGAATGGGGAAGCCTTGCTGTCCTGGCTGGACGACCCCGACTGGCGCGTGCGCTACGAGGTAGCGAGCCGCGGAGAGACGGAGCGGGTGCTACCACTGCTCGATGACACGGATGAACTGGTACGCGAAATGGCACGTTCGAGATTGAAAGGCGAGGAATTGACATCATGAAAATCAGCCGCGACAGCGATGTGATCGAAATCGACAAGGAACCGGTGTTCGACTACGGGCAGAAAGTCCGTTCCAGCAAGAACATCCGCAACGACGGCACCTATCGCGGCAGGGAGATCGGCGAGATTCTGGTGAAGAAAGGCGATGTCGGCTACGTCACCAGCATCGGCACTTTCCTGCAGCAGTTCTACATCTACGGCGTGGATTTCTACGAGCAGGGGAACGTCGTCGGCATGAAGGCCAAGGAACTGGAACCCATAGAGGAGAAATCGCATGTCTGATTCGCGCCAACCCATTTTTCGCGTGCAGCAGCGCGTGAGCTGCAGCATCGACCTGTTCAACGACGGCAGCCATCCCGAAAGAGACCCGGACGCCCTCCTCGCTGCGGCGGGGACGGTCGGCGAGATCGTCAACGTGGGGCAGCACGTCGAAAGCGGCACCCCGGTTTACATGGTGGAGTTTCCCGGCATGATGATCGTGGGCTGCCTCGAAGAAGAGCTGGCGTCCGCCGGTTCGCACAATTTAAAACCGGGATGACCTGACATGGCCCTCTACAAGGGAATCGAGCTGGACGACAAGCTGTGCCGGCTTATCCGCCACATGAGCAGCGCCGAGGAATACCGCGAAACCCTGCAGGGTTTGCAGGGGGTGTGGGACAACCTCACCCTGCTGGGCCAGCTGTCCGGCACCGGTGCGGACATGAGCGCGACCCGCCAGGCGTTCCACAAGCTGACGGTGGGGCTGCTCGACAACCTGGGCAACGAGACGCTCAAGAAGGTCGTGCTGGAAATGGAGTCCAAGGCCCAGGTGGCGGTGGACATCATGATCCGCAACCTGTTCGAGCGCACTGCGGACATCGGCTTTCTCGCCACCGACGACGACATCCGCGACTACGCCGCGCGCGCGCCGGAATATATCCGCAAGCTCAAACAGGGTTACGGCAGCGAGAAGGAACGCCTGCAAGCGGAATTCGACGCCCTCACCTGCCGCCTGCAGGCGCGCTTCCACGAATACGTGCAAAAATATTCGGTGTACAACAACATCATCCTGCTGGACACGGAAGGCAACGTCCTGATCCAGCTCGACCCGGACAACCGCGTGGAGCGCTCGGACGATCCGCTGATCCGCGAGTCCCTGCAGACCGCGCGCGAATATGTGGAAACCTTCCACCGCTCGGACCTCGTCCCCGGCGATGCGGCCAGCCTGATCTACTCCTACCGCGTCACC
>JBDKRR010000133.1:0-5987 GCA_039683315.1 Sulfuricella sp. | reverse complement strand
ATGCCGGCCTGCTCGCAGGAGAACATCGTTCCGGTGCGCCCGAAGCCTACCGCGATTTCGTCGGCAATCAGGTGAACCTTGAATTCGTCGCAGATGGTCCGCGCCTGGCGCAGGTATTCGGCGTCGTACATGCCCATGCCCGCCGCGCCCTGCACCAGCGGCTCGACGATCAGGGCGGCGGTCTCGGCGTGGTGCTGTTCGAGATGGGCGCGCAATGCCGCGGCGCAGCGCAGGGCGAAATCCCGCGCCGACTCGCCGGCATCGGCGTGGCGCCAGTCCGGCGTCGGCACTTGCGTGCTGTGGCGCAGCAGCGGGGCGTATGTATCCTTGAACAGCGCCACGTCGGTGACCGATAGCGCGCCGATGGTTTCGCCGTGGTAGCTGTTCTGCAGGCTGATGAAGCGGGTTTTTTCCGCCATGCCGCTGTTGCGCCAGTAATGGAAGCTCATTTTCAGCGCGATCTCGGTCGCCGACGCGCCGTCGGAACCATAGAAGCAGTGCCCCAGGCCGGTGAGGCGCGCCAGGCGCTCGGAAAGCTCGATTACCGGCTGGTGCGTGAAGCCGGCCAGGATCACGTGCTCCAGCGTGTCCAGCTGGTCCTTGATTGCCGCGTTGATGCGCGGGTTGCAGTGGCCGAACAGGTTGACCCACCATGAGCTGATGACGTCGAGGTAGCGCCGTTCCTCGAAATCGTACAGCCATACCCCTTTGCCGTGCGCGATCGGCACCAGCGGCAGCGTTTCGAAATGTTTCATCTGGCTGCAGGGGTGCCATACGGCGTCGCGGCTGCGCTGCAGGAAGTCTTGATTTTTCATGTGAGATAGGGACGACGTTGATCGATTTGCCGCGGGTTTTCAGGGAATGTGCGGCGTTTCGGTAAACGCGGAGTCTACGCTATCGGCGGACAATCGCACAACGCCGCGGCCCGCTTATCGGCGCATGGAATTTGTGCCGGGATTTCTGGAAGGAGAGGGCGGACTCGCCTCGCGGCGTGCCCGCCGGTTGGAAGTTAGCCAGCAGCGAATGCCGTGACATAACCCCAGGTAAGGAAGGTCAGATACATCATGGCTGCCCAGCCAATCATGCCGACGGTCAGCAGAACCCAGCCCATCAGGATGCCTTCGCCTTCTTCCTCGATCTTGAGGACCGATGGCGTCGCCGAAAAGAGAATGTACAGCGACAGGATCAATGCGAAGGCGCCCAGGGTCGCTACAACCGCGAGGTTCGGGATGAACAGGGTAAGCGACACCAGCCACAGCGGCGTCGGTGAAATTGCCGCCAGCGTGTAGGCATCGCGGAAATCGACCTTGCGCAGTTGCAGGAGGATGCCCTCGCTCGGTTGTTCCGGCGTCGGGTATTCCAGCATCTCATAGCGCGTGTGCATGATCCTGAAAGCCGCGTTGCCCATCGCTTCGATGAACCCGGCGAGGATGAACGACATCACCAGTTCGGCGGCGTAGAACACCGAAGCGATGATGGCCATCTGCTTTTCGTTGAGCCCGCTGAACTGCATGTCGAAGTGGGTTCCCGCGTAATAGAACATCAGCGGCGGAAGCGCCGAGAGCGGCACGACATAGAATAAAAACAAGGCAGCTGTCGGCACGTGCTGCTGGCGTATCCAGCGCGCCACGTTTTCGAGATGCAGGCCGCTTGGCATGTGAGGTAAATGTGCTAATTGCATGATCGTCTCCTGAAAGCAGATTGTGCATATGGCCTTGTGACAAACCGCACCGATGGCTGGCGTATGAAGCTGCGCGACGGGCGCTTCGTATAAGGCCGTTCGTCGAACTATGTGCGTTAGATGTCGTGATTTTGTTTCTAGTTCCGGAGGGCCGCAGGGCCGCTGCGGATGCCTGCGACCTTGCGCCCTGAACGAACTGTCAGGCCGGATTCGTTGTCAACCATTTCTCTTGCGCCGCGTGGATAGATATACAGCGCGAGTAAGCTCAAACTAAATATTTCTGCGCAATGACGCGAATGTGCGGTGCGCGCAATCTGCCGTTTGACATGCCCGGCCACGCGGGCTGAAGTATCTGGGATAAATCGGAGAGCAACCATGGAAGCCATTGCAAAATTAGCCCGCGCCTGCACTGTTCTGCGTGGAGGCGCAGCTGTGTCCCGCATCCTGGTACTCCTGCTCGGCGCCTTCGCGCTGTTATTCAGCGCCCTGGTCCAGGCCGACCCGCCGGTGCGCGTGGCCCGTCTGGGCTACATCAGCGGCGCGGTGAGTTTTTCCCCTGCGGGTTCCGACGAGTGGGTGCAGGCTGCGCTGAACCGTCCGGTTGTCAGCGGTGACCGTCTGTGGGCGGATGACGGTGCGCGCGATGAACTGCAGATCGGCAACGCCGCGCTCCGCATGGGCGGCGATACCAGCATCACGTTGTTGAATCTCGATGAGCGTCTGGCGCAGGTGCAGTTGACGCAGGGCACGCTGAACGTAAGGGTGTGGCAACTCGGGCCGGACGATATGTTCGAAATCGACACGCCCAATCTGGCGCTGGTGCTGCGTCAGCCCGGCGATTACCGCATCGACGTCGACCCCGACAGCGATGCGACCACGGTTTCGGTGCGCAGGGGGCAGGCTGAAGCCTATGGCGAAGAGGCATCGCGGGTCATCAACGAGGGTCTGTCGTATCGCTTCGGCGGAACCGGCTTGCGCGATTACCTCTATGTTGGACAGCCCCCTTTCGACGAATTTGATGCCTGGAGCGCGGAACGCGACCGCCTCATCGACAATTCCGTTTCTGCGCGTTACGTGTCGCGCGACACCATCGGCTACGAAGATCTGGACGCAAGCGGCTCCTGGTCTGTCGATGCGGAATACGGCAACGTCTGGATGCCGTCCTACGTCGTGGCCGGCTGGGCGCCATATTCCTATGGGCACTGGATATGGATCGACCCCTGGGGATGGACCTGGGTGGACGATGCGCCGTGGGGATTCGCGGTATCGCATTACGGCCGCTGGGCGCATATCCGCGGCCGGTGGGGCTGGGTGCCGGGGCCGATCGCGGTACGGCCGGTGTATGCGCCGGCCTTGGTGGCCTTCGTCGGCGGCAGCAATTTCCGGCTGTCGCTTTCCGTCGGCAACATGGTCGCCGGCGTGGGCTGGTTTCCGCTTGCGCCGCGAGAAGTGTACCGGCCGTCCTATCGCGTGAGCCGCGACTATTTCACCAGAATCAACGCCAGCAACACGCGGATCGATGCCCGGCGCATCGGCGATTATTACGACAACAAGAATGTCGCCAATATCAAGTACGCCAACCGCCATGTGCCGGGCGCGGTCGTCGCCGTGTCCGCGTCCGCATTCGAGCAGTCGCGGCCGGTCGGGAGAGCGGCAGTCAGGCTCTCGCCGGGCGCCATCGGGGCTGCGGCTGTCATGCAATCAGCGAATTTGGCGCCAAGCCGGGTTAGCCTGACCGGCGCCGCCACGCCGGGGGCGCGGCCGTCGCGGGACGTGCTGGTGCGCCCGGTGCTGGCGAGAACGCCGCCTCCGCCCGCGCCCATCCCGTTCGCCGAGAAGAGAAGAATGCTGGAAGGGCAGCCCGGTCATCCGCTTGACGAGGCGACGATTGGCAGCCTGAAGCGCGCGCCGGCAAATGCTCCTCAAATAAGGTTGCTGCGCCCATCGCGCGAGGGCGTGCCATCTGTAGCGCCGGTGCAGCAGCCCGCAGTCAGGCGGCAAGACAGGCAAAGTCTGCCACCGAGCCGCAGCACTCCACCCGAGTCTCGCGGGCAGGAGAGGGCGCCCGAAGTGGTTCGCCCGGTCCCTCAGCCGCCGGTCAGGGCAAGGGAGCAGTTGCCTCAGGTGCAACCGGAAGCGGCTCCGCCGCAGGAACGCCGCATGATCTCCGCGCCGCGCGAGCAGGAGAGGGCACCCGAAGTGGTTAGCCCCGTCCCTCAGTCGCCGGTCCGGACAAGGGAGCAGGTGCTTCAGCCACAGCCGGCAACAGTCGCGCCGCAGGAGCGCCGCATGATCTCTGCACCGCGCGAGCAGGAGCGGTCTCCCGAAGCAGTCCGTCCGGCGCCGCAGCCGCCGGTCCGGGTGCGGGAACCTATGCCTCAGCAGCAACCGGCGCCGGTCGCGCCGCAGGAACGTCGCGCGCCCCCCGAAGTCGGCAGCCCCGCTGGTCGGCCTGAAGCAGGCAGGCGCGACGAGGGGCGTGGAGAAAAGCGCGAAGGAAGCCCAAAAGAAGAGCAGCCTGGACGCGACAACGAAGACAGGATGCGTATGCGGCAGCGCTAGAGCAACTCTGAAAGGGCGCTGCTGCGCCCACCCCTTCCGGCGTCCGCTCAACACGGGGCCGCCATTGTTTCGCGTCCGGCAGGCTACCCAATCTGTAGCCATAAAATACAGCATTGGCTGTATGGCATGCCCACTATCCCCACTCTATTCTTGCTTTATGTTGCGGATGAGAGTTGTTTTCATTTGCTGCTGCGAATCGCAGGCAGATAACACCATTCATGGCGCCATGGCGGTGTTGTTTCGGTCACCGGACGAGGTAAGGAGAAAGGAAATGAGCGAGAAAAAATCGGATACCCCCATGCTGGATGAGCTGGAGTCTGGGCCCTGGCCCAGCTTCGTTACCGGGATTAAGCGGCTGGCCGAGAAAAATGCCATCGCGTCGGGGCTGCTGGGGCAGCTCGAACATTCCTACCAGACAAAAAAAGGCTTCTGGAAGGGCGGAACGGTCGGCGTGTTCGGTTATGGCGGCGGCGTGATTCCGCGCTTCACCGAGCTCAAGGACGAAAACGACAAGCCCCTGTTTCCGGATGCGGCCGAATTCCATACGCTGCGTGTCCAGCCGCCGGCCGGGATGCATTACGACACCAAGACCCTGCGCCAGTTCGCCGACATCTGGGAACAATACGGTTCCGGCCTGATCGCGTTCCACGGCCAATCGGGTGACATCATGTTTCAGGGCATTACCAGCGCGAACCTTCAGCCCGCCTGGGAAGCGATTAATGCCATGGGCTTTGATCTGGGCGGTGCAGGGCCGGCCTTGCGCACTTCCATGTCTTGTGTCGGCGCGGCGCGTTGCGAAATGTCTTGTTTCGATGAAGCCAAGGCCTTGCGTACCGTCATCAACAGCAACCTGGACGACATGCATCGCCCGTCCTTGCCCTACAAGTTCAAGTTCAAGTTTTCCGGCTGTCCGAACGATTGCGTGAATTCCATTCAGCGCTCGGACATGGCCACCATCGGCACCTGGCGGGACAACATCCAGGTCAACGAAGCCCTGGCGCGCGACTACCTGAATACGCACGGCATGAAGAAACTGGTCAACGACGTGATCAGGAAATGTCCAACCCAGGCCATCACGCTGGTCAGCAAAGATGAGGTAATGGCCGGAAGCAGCATTTCCAGCGTGGCGGTGGACGACGAGAACGTCTTGCAGATCGAGAACCACGATTGCGTACGCTGCATGCATTGCCTCAACGTCATGCCCGGCGCACTGCTGCCGGGAAAGGACAAGGGTGTGACCATCCTGGCGGGCGGGAAAGGCGTGCTGAAGATCGGCGCGACGATGGGGACCGTGATCATCCCGTTCATGAAGCTGGAAACGGAAGAGGACTTCGAGAAGCTGCAGGAACTCTCCCGCAATGTGCTGGATTTCTTCGCCGAAAACGCGCTGGAACACGAGCGTACCGGCGAGATGATCGAACGCATCGGCCTGGTGAATTTCCTCGAAGGCATCGGGGTCGAGATCAGCCCGGAAATGATTGCCCATCCGAGATCGAATCCCTATGTCCGCATGGATGAATGGGATGAGGAAGTGGAGAAGTGGCAAAAACGGGCTTCCGCGTAAGCTCGTTTCGACTGATTTAAAGCATATTTCCCTGATCGCCGGCGCCTGCAAGCCCAGGCGCCGGTCCCAACCTCAAGCGTTGCCGGAGTAGTCGTTTTTCATTTCCGTGCATGCGCACGAAATAAAAATTCATCTGAATTCCCTTGAAATCGGAAGGGGCTATCCCTATTATTAGCACTC
>JBDKRR010000132.1:0-2247 GCA_039683315.1 Sulfuricella sp. | reverse complement strand
TGGCTCCTTGTTCTGCCGTCCTCTTACTTGCTGCACGCCATCAAGATACAGCACACCCCCGTGAAGAATTGGGTACCAGACACCATGCCTAAAAATCTGTATAAAACAACAGTATCACGCATCGTTTGAGGAATTCCGCACCCAACGCGTTGGTGCCTTCCTGATGCCAGATGGCGGCTGCTTGATCTGGATCTGCGTTTCCCCAAGCGCAGCCAAGATCTGAAGTGCGAGAGCGAAGCTGAATGAGCCTCGGTTGATGCGGTTGATCAGCACTTGGTAGCTGATGTCTGCGCCGTAGTTCTCTAGGGAAGGTCTGCAGAACCCCGGCGGCCATGGCCCGATGTGAGACAGTGACGACATGAAGCAAATGAGCCTGGGTGGGAGCGGATTCGAGCGCAAGACCAAGAGGACTCGCAAGCGCGAGTTCCTGGACGAGATGAACCTGGTGGTGCCCTGGGCCGAGCTGGTGTCGTTGATCGCGCCGCACGCACCAGCTCCTGGCGCCAAGGGCGGACGCCCACCGTTTGCCGTGGAGGCCATGCTGCGCATTCACTTCCTGCAGCAGTGGTTCAACCTCTCGGACCCGGCCATGGAAGAGGCGCTGTACGACATGGCGCTGTTCCGTGAGTTCGTGGGGCTGGATGCCGGGGAAGACAACCTGCCCGACGAGAGCACCATTCTTCGGTTTCGCCACCTGCTCGAAGCTCACAACCTGAGCTCGCAGATCCTGGCCACCGTCAACGCCACGCTGGCAGCCAAGGGTCTGCTCTTGAAGAGCGGCACGGTGGTCGATGCCACGCTGATCGCCGCACCGAGTTCGACCAAGAACAGCAGCGGCGAACGCGACCCCGAGATGCACCAGACCAAGAAGGGCAACCAGTGGCATTTCGGCATGAAGGCGCACATCGGCGTGGACGCCGACTCGGGCTTGGTGCACACCGTGGTGGGCACGGCGGCCAACGTCAACGACGTGACGCAGGCCCATGCGTTGGTGCACGGAGCGGAAACCGACGTCTTTGCCGACGCGGGCTACCAAGGCGTGGGCAAGCGCGATGAAACGCAAGAGATCAACGTCAACTGGCACGTGGCCATGCGGCCGGGCAAGCGCAAGGTGCTGGACAAGAGCACGCCGATGGGTGCGATCCTGGATCAGCTGGAGCGGGCCAAGGCGAGCATCCGGGCCAAGGTTGAACACCCGTTCCGGGTGATCAAGCGCCAGTTTGGGCATGTGAAGGTGCGTTACCGCGGACTGGCCAAGAACACGGCGCAATTGCACACGCTGTTTGCGCTGTCCAACCTGTGGATGGTGCGGCGCACGTTGCTGCAGGAGATGCGGGGATGAGTGCGTCCAAATGCGGCCAGAGAGCCGTGAATCGGGGCGAAATCGGCCTTCAAACCGACCATGCAAGCCTGAAATCGTCGCCATCCGAAATCGAGTGCATCAACTCACGCTGCGGCGGGTGTTATGCAGATCTTCCTTAGCGAAAACATACAAGACACGGCCGTCAGCGACGCTTAGCTTCCATCCCGTCCGCGAGGGCACCGTGAACTTTGTCAACGTGCCTTCGACAGCAACAGAGGGATGAGCGAGCTGGCCAATAAAACCCCACAAAGTCTTGGCATCGACGCCTTTGACGGACGGCACGGTTAGTCGGATCACAGGTTCTCCCAATGGATTGGCTGAACGAGTCTTCTAATGTGTGTCCAATCGTAAACCACGTCATTGCCGGCGAGCCAGATGCGCGATGCGCTTTGTTGGGGGATAGAGCGCTCGGTCCGTGACGCATCGGCGACTGCATCTGGTCGAGCGAGCGATTTAGTTAGCATCGCAAGCTACCAAGCATTCACAACACGAATGACAGGCTCCCGACCTGACGGTCGTTCGGCTTCAAAAATTGATCAACCGCAAACAGCCTAAAGTCGATTTGGCAGTGCAACCGAGCCACGCTCTATGTCTTACATCAGGGGGGCTGGCCTTCGATTCACGCACAGCGGCTGCGCTCCCAACCGTCGGATGCTGCTCTCTTCGACTGCCTCCTGATCCACCGCTCGAGCAGAGCACGCGGCTTGCAGCATCGCTACGTCCTCGTCGTCAAAGCGCGAAGGCACCGCGCTGCCTCCCTGGTACCGCGAGAGCTGGCCGCTCTTGTCAAACAGCGCCGTATACGGATGCGACCGCGCGGGGTCCGAGAGCATCGGCACCATCTCCTCGTAGATCGCGCTCATCCGCAGCTGTGGGATGGCATC
>JBDKRR010000131.1:0-7384 GCA_039683315.1 Sulfuricella sp. | reverse complement strand
AGGCCCCGCGCGTATCCCGAGGGAAGAGCGCTTGACGGCCGCCGCGGGCTTGGACCCTCGGTTTTACTGGGGCCACATGGAGCGTTTCAACAGCGGCCGGTCCGCTGCGAATTTCAAGGAGAACAGGCAGTATCCGGTGCGGATTCTGATACGTCTGGCGCCTGTGTACGTGCGCAACGACTGGGGGAGTACATCTTGTGACGACTACTGAAAAGTCTTTGACCGCCGATCGCCTGCGCGAGCTTCTCGATTACGACCCGGCCACCGGTGTTTTCACGCGGCGCGTGCGGACGGCCAACAGCGTGAAAGTGGGCGATGTCGCGGGGACCACCCACACACACGGGTACTTGCGAATCCGGGGCTGTTTCGCGACTCCCGAAGAGGCCCATGCCGCCTACGTCCAAGCCAAGCGCCGCCTTCACCCCTTCAGCACGCTGTGAGGTCTGATCATGTCCTGCCCAATCTGTGATGGTGACATCGAGCTTCGCACCTGCCACGTCTGCAACGCCGAGTGCGAAACACGCCCGTACGGCCCGAACGGGGAAGAAATTTGCATCGACTGCCTGGCTGGCGCCTCACCGCTGCTTGAGCACCAAACCGCGCTGTCGTTCGCTCTTCAGGTGGTCGCGTGCGGGGACTACGCCATCATGAGCGACAGAGGCCCAGTGCCACCCCCTGAATCCCGACTTCGGTGGAACTGAGATGATCGCCGCTCTGTTCGGATCAGCCGTCACTTACTTGGCCGGCAGCCTGCTGTCCAAGCTGGCCATCATCCTCGCCGCGCTGGCGCTCGTGGTTTGGATCGCCCGGCGCCTGCGTCGCGGCGACACACCGGCCGACAGCAACGCGGCCGGCGCCATGATTCTGCTCATCGCGCTCGCCGGTGCCACTGCCGGAGTCGGCTATGGGGCGCTCGATCGTGCCAAGGAGCGCGTCAGCCACACGCAGGCCCTGGCCCGGGCCGATGCCGAAAAGGCCGCCCTGTCCAACAGCCTCAACTCCGCCATGGCCGAGGCCGAGGCGCTACGGGTACAGGCCGAACGCACCCGCAGGCTGGCCGAATCCGCCGCCGCACGTGCCGCAGACAGTGACCGCCGAGTGGTAGCAGCCCAGCGCGAGCGGTCGGCACTCGCCAAACAACTCACCCGGAGGGCACGTGATGCCTCTCAAAACGCTGATGGCACTGTCCCTGTTGTTGGTCCTGAGTGGCTGCGCATCTACAACTCCGCGCTTGGATTTGAGCTGCCCGCCCCTGCCGCCGATCCCGGGCTCACTGGCCGCGCCGCCGATGCCGCTGGTGCCGCTGGAGAGTCCAAGGCAGGACCGCAGCCTGATGCGCCCGGACTTTTGGCACCGGTGACAACGGCCGACGTGTTGGAAAACCACATCACCAACGCCTAGGCCGCCCGCGACAGCGCCGAGCGCCTGACGGAGCTGCAGCGGTGGTACAACGCGCTGCGCGATGAGCGGAACGCAGAAAAGCCCCGGCCATAAGACCGGGGCCTGTGGCTCAGAGCCTGAAGTCGACGCGCCAATCCGGCTTCTGTCCCGTCTTGAGCTGCCGAGGTGCAGGCTCGATGCCACGCGCCGCGTCGACAGCACGTTCAAGCCGTTTCAGAAGTTCGGCCTCCAGGTCGGTGAGTACGTCGCGGGCATAGGCGGTGGTGATCAGGTAATCATCGCTCATCAGTGAATACGCGCTCATCGTATCTTCGCGCTGGAGACCCCGGCGTTCAGGCCGGGGAGGAAAGCGCGCCTCCTTTGTGGCTTACAAGATTCTATGGTAGCATGTAAGACATGAAACAGCGATGGGCATTCCGATGCTACCCCACCGATGAGCAGGCAAAGGCGCTTGCCCAGACGTTCGGTTGCGTGCGGTTTACCTGGAACTGGGGCCTTGATCAGCGGACCAAAGCGTTTCAGCGCGGCGAGCGCATGAACTACGCGCAGTCCAGTGCGGCGCTGACGCAACTCAAGAAGCAGCCCGAAACAGCCTGGTTGAACGATGTCTCCAGCGTCCCGACTCAGCAGGCGCTGCGCAATTTGCAGGCAGCGTTCGCCAACTTCTTCGAGAAGCGCACCGGATACCCGTCCTTCAAGCGTAAGGATGGCAAGCAGTCGGCGGAATACACCCGATCGGCCTTCAAGTTCGAGCTTGGGAATCAGCGGTTGCTGATCGCGAAGCTCGGCCCGCTGAAGGTCAAGTGGTCCAAACACATCCCGGTTGATCCGACCACGGTAACCATCATCCGCAAGCCAAGCGGAAAATACTTCGTCTCGCTGGTGGTTGATGTACAGCCCGCGCCGCTGCCAGAAACCGGGCAGTCCGTCGGCGTTGACTTCGGCATCAGCCGCCTGGCCACGCTGAGCACCGGCGAGCGGATCGCCAACCCGAAGTACCTGAACCGCTACCAGCGGCGCATGAAGCGCCAGCAGCAAGCGCTGGCCCGCAAGGTGAAGGGATCGAACCGCTACAAGCGGCAGAAACAGCGGGTTGCTGTGCTGCATGAAAAGATCGCCAACTCCCGCAAGGACACCGCCGCCAAGTTGGCGTGGAGCCTTGTAACCCGTTTCGATGTGATCTGCGTCGAAGACCTCAGCCTGCGCAATATGGTCAAGAACCAAAACCTTGCCCGCAGCCTGAGCGATGCCGGAATCGGTAACGCCATCAGGATGATTGAGACCAAAGCCGCCATGCACGGCAAAACCGTGGTCAAGATCGACCGCTGGTTCCCGAGCAGCAAGATGTGCAGCGAGTGCGGTGCGTTGCAAGAACAGATGCCGTTGAGCATCCGTGAATGGACATGCGCGTGCGGCGCGTCCCACGATAGAGACGAAAACGCCGCCCGTAATATTCTCGCCGTGGGGCACACGGTGACAGGACGTGGAGACAGTTTCAGTCAACATTGAGCCTCGGCTCCTTGGTGCATCTGTCGATGAAGCGTCAACCATCTCAACCTCCAGGTTGGGAATCCCCGTCCTTCAGGGCGTGGAGGATGTCAAGCGGATGCCTCCTCGCAATCCTCGGCATGACCGCAATCCGCGCACTGCTCACAGTCTGGGCAAAGCGGGAACTCCCCGTCCATGGTGTACAGGCCGCAGGATACGCAAGCCGGGTCACCCTCAGTACAAAACCCCATGGCCCGGAGCGCGGCGCTGTTGCGCACTACTCCCGTTTCCAAGTTCCAAGCCCTGGCGATGATGTCGTGCTGGCGCTCTCTGCGGACGCGCAGGTTGTAGTAATCCCCATCGCAGGCGTCGCGGACGTCTGAGTCGTTCCACAACAAAGCCTTGGCCTCCTTAACGCTGTTGGCGACGCAAGCGCCGCATGCGTTTTCTGAGTCCCCGCCAACGTAGATTTTACCCATGGCCGTTCTCCTGTTTAGCAAGCCACGCATCCCACTCCAGATTCCCGATCCGGTTGTTTCCGTTGTCGCCGTCAAGGTGTTTCACCACCCCGACCGGCATCACCCCGGTGGCCAGCAGGATCGCCAAGTGGCTGGCCTGGTACAGCCTGCCGTCGATGCGGATCTTGATCTGCCCGTCAGCATCCTGGACATACCCGGCGGCAGCACCAGCCGGTGCGCGGGGGGATTTTGCCACGCGCCATGTGATGATGCCCGTCTCCGGGTCGTAGGCCAGCAGCTCGCGGGCTCGGGACGCGGTGAGTTTTGCGCTCATTTTTCGCCCTCGCGGAACAGTTCGGCGTGGGTGGCGTCCCGGTCAAGCTCGCCTTTTTTTACCACCAAAACTGCTACCGATATGCTCGCGCCGCTGAACTGATTGTCGAATGGCCCGTGATAGGCCACGTTGAGTCCTGGCAGACAGAACTTACCGATTGCGCTGGCTGGGACAATGGCGACCAGCCGGCCGTCGCTCGAAAGCATCCCTGCAGCCGCTTCGATGTGCGACCGCCAGCGCCCCTGGCTGAATGGCGGGTTCATGACGATCCGGTCGTAGCGCTCTGGCCAGTCCCTGGCGAACTCAAGAAAGTCGCCTTCCATGACGCTGAAGCCCTTCTGCCGAAGCAGCACGGCGTGCAGCGCGCTGATCTCAACGCAGGTTGTGCGCCCTTTTGGTAGCAGATCCGCGAGCGATCCAGTACCAGCGCTTGGCTCAAGGCACGAATGGCCATCACCAATCTCGGCCAGGTCGATCGCCCGGGCGGCAAGTGAGGCAGGCGTAGGGTAGAACTGATGGCTCTTGTGGTCAGGCACGCAGCCGCTGACGATGATCTGGCGAATCACTGGGCTTGGGTCATAGTTGAACGAACAAATGGCGCGGTGGGCTTCCTGAGAGCGCACACCGCCGATTGCCGAGAGTACGTTCTCGGCCTCTGCCAGTACGTGCTTATCCTTGTCGCCATAGCCGAACTCCAACCGGCATGGATCACGATCAACCTGTCGCATGTCGCTCAGCATCCGCAGCACGGCAAACGGCAACGGACGCTCCATGAGGGTATATGCCCGCCGAGCTTCTCGCTTGGGAGCGGTGCGGAACTGAGACGGGATCGCCTTCGGGTACAGCAGGGCGAGAATCTGGTTCAACTTCCACGCAATGTCAGGATGCACGTCGATGTGCGCATTACCGTTCAGGTAGCAACGGAATCGCAGCGCGCCGCCGTCGACATCCATCCATTAACCGCGGTGGTACTGCCTGGCAACCTCGACCATCCTGTTGCTGGCGTCCCAATCAGGTTCATCGCGGTGCATGAACTTGGCGATGATGCAGCGCAGATCGTTGATCTGGCCCGTCTGACTGCGGGCATAGCCTCCCCAGTCGTTGGTCACTCCGGTGAGGATCATGCGCTTGCTGAATCCCTCCGGCCGATTGGTGACGTGTTCTCGACTCAGGGCCCTGAATATCCCGTCAACCCGTTCGGCCAGGAACTTTCCACGCTGGGCCAAAAGGTCGCTGAGGGTAGCGCGGACTGTCTCCTCCTCGAACTCAGGCGTCGTCATCGCCTGAATATGCTCGAACCACTCCTCCCGGCGTTTGGCCGGCATGCAATCCAGGACATCGGTCATTTGCATGATCCGGTGCCAGTAGTGCGCATTGAGGGCAGCAATAGCGCCATCATGGCTGAACAGCTTGTCAACGGACCACGAAAACCGCTGCCGACTGTCGCTGTTGCCGGTGATGAAGAAATGGACCACGCTGGCCAATCCGTCTCCATGCAGGAACTGGCAGACCCGATTGATCTTGGCCAGATCGTCTCGATAGCTTGCAATCACCCCATCCACTAAGTCTGTGTCTGTGGGCGCGAAGAATTCCAGGACGGATACGGCGCTCAAGATGCCACCATCACCCGGTAAACCAGCATCGTCTCAGGCCAGACCGTCCACGATGTGGACAGACCCCCGGGCTGGCGGACGTGGACGGTGGTCTTGTAGCTGCCCTCGTGATAGAGCCTGGCCCATTTGCGGGCCGCCCACTTGCTGGACGACGCCTCGATCTGGCGTGGCGTGGGGTCGGTGTCGGTCCATGTTTCGTAGATCATTCGATTTCTCCCGTGAGTTCGCCAACCCAGATGGCGCCGGACTGTCCCCAGATCTTTGTCGCCCTAAGGTCCCAAATATGTGAATCTTCTGAAAAAACGGCATCTCCGCACGCCTTGGCGAGGTTATCCGCATCGGGCCGAACGGTATGAGGTTTGCCATCCATCTCGGCCCGCCGCTTCTCGCTCCACGATTTTGGCATTGGGATCACAAAGACAAGCCAAGCCCGGTCCGGTATCGTCACGCCATGAAGGCGGACTTGGTCGCGGAAGGCGAAATAGCGTTGCACGCATGGGCGCCTTGCCCAGGCGTCCCGTCTGGTCATGCGCGGGGCTGGGCATGGCGTTATGGGATAGCGCTTCACTCACCACCCCCCGGAATCGAAATCTCGCACTGCCAGTCGCTTGTGGGCTTGGCCTTCGACAGCCCCAGCCTCCTGTATGCCGCGTCCGCTGCCTGGGCATCGCAGATCACGGCGCTGATGTGATCTGGCAGCAGCTCGCCAGCATCCAGCAGGTCCAGGAACGTGCGGCCGCCGAACATCTTGATTCTGAGCGTTGGGTCTAGCATCACAGCATCTCCAGTAATTCTTCCTGCTTCCCATACCGCCGCTCCCACTCAGCCTTTCCAGCGTGCAGGGCGACCCCATATCCGCCAGTCTGATGGTGCGCGCCACACAGTGGTAGCACTCGCATGTGGGCGCCCGGCTTGGTCTTGCCGTCGACGTGGTGAACCGCGGCCGGACTGAACAGGCCAAACTCGCGACGGCAGACGATGCAGCCCATATCGGCGACCTTTTCCATGTGCCTGCGCTCGGCTGCGGTGGGGGTGCGGCCTTTCATACAACCTCCGTCGGCATCAATTCGATCATGGCCTGCACTTCCTCAGCGCTCAGGCCGCCCCAATAGTTTTTCCCTATGTGCCGGCATATTCCGCTGAACACCTCTCTGAACTCGCCCTCATCCATGCTCTCGAAGGAGAGAGACATTGGGATTCTCTGGATCACGGACATTCCGTTCACCCTGAAAGCGATCTCCTCACACCCAAAGCCGCTTTCGCATTGGAGCCGCTTGATCGTGGCATGCGCAGACATCCCATGGAAGTCGTCGATGTTGTCCGCGACCATCTGACCAAGCGCGTGCGCGAGGCGGTGAAATCCGGGGTTGCGCGGTTTCTTCAACTCTGCAAAGACGACATCCCCGACATGGAAACCCTTCGCTCTCAACCGCTCCTGCGAGAGCCCGTCAGCTGGCCGCAGGCAGCCCTTGTCGATGCGCAGCGCGATCCTCTCCGGCTTTCGTCGCTCAGCCACGTTCAGCCCCCCGTTTGATCTTCGCCAATCAGCCTCCCAGCCACACGGCCTGCAGCTTGCCAGGCATCGCGCCGGGCGTCTCTTTGAGCGTCCCAGCGGCGATCGTCTGCGCATCCATCGCAAGCGCAAGCCGGATAAACTGCGTCCGCGACCGAACGTCCAGGACATCGAACCGGTCGAGCAGCACCAGCCCGCACCCGGATACCTCGGCAGCGGCATAGGCCAGCGCCGCATCGACACGCCAGCGCTCGGATTCCGATAGCAGCCCGCAGGCGCGACCGGCCGCGGTGATTGCGATGTCGTCCTCGACCCTCACCAGTGGCCAGCCGCTCGCGTCGTGCACGCGCTCCAGCGCAGCATTCAGCGGTCCGAGTGCGCGGGCCAGCAGCTCGGCTGGCAGGCCGCTCGGGGACAGCGCGAGTTCCAGGGCCGTCCAGGCTGCTACCTGAGAGTTCAACGCAGCGGCCCGCGAGGTGGCCGTTTCGGCATTATCGGCAGCCCGCTTCGCCTCATCGTACGCGCGGCGGTCGGATTCGGCCTCGGCGAGCCTAGCCCGTGCGATCTCGACAGCCTC
>JBDKRR010000130.1:0-1863 GCA_039683315.1 Sulfuricella sp. | reverse complement strand
CAGGCTGGCATGAATCTTTTCTGCCACGATCCCGGCTTGCTCTGTTGACTCGGTTTGCCTCGCATCCAGTTCAGTGAGTAGCACCACAAATTCGTCACCGCCGAAGCGCGCCACCGTATCCACCTCGCGCACGCAATTCATCAGCCGTGCGGCCGCCTCCATCAAGAGCAAATCACCCACCGCATGCCCATACCGGTCATTGAGCGGCTTGAAGTTATCCAGATCCAGAAACAGCAAGGCAGCAAAGCAGTTGCTGCGCTTGCTGACGGCCATGGCCTGGCTCAAACGGTCTGTGAGCAGGCGCCGGTTCGGCAGTTGGGTGAGGTGGTCAAAAAAAGCCAATTGACGAATTTGATCCTCCATCTGCTTGCGCGCGCTGATGTCGCGAATACAAACATGAATCGCGGGATCGCCGTCGTAGACGATGGCGGTTCCCTGCACTTCAACATCAATCACACGGCCATCGAGCTTGAGAAATCGGGTCGCCACCATGGGCGCGATGGGCACATGGTCATTGATGTTCTTCATGCGCTCGGTCTGCACTTTCAAATCGTCCGGGTGAATCAGTTCAGCTGTTGATTTGAGCAATAGGCTGGAGGCATCTGGTGCGCCAAACAGCTTGATCGCCGCCGGGTTGGCATAAAGAATTTGGCCTTGCCGGTGTACCAGGATCGATTCGGGCGTCCATTCGATCATGGTGCGGTAGCGTTCCTCGCTTTCCTGCAACGCGGCCTGCGCCTGTTTGAGCTCTGTGATGTCTTGCGTAATGCCCACGGCGCGTCGCTTCAGCCCATCGGAGGCCAGTCCTGATTCGGCCTTTTGTCGAACCCACCGCACTGTTTTCCCGACCAGGATGCGGTGCGCGTGGTCAAAGGCATCGCCTTGCAGTGCGCGCTGCCAAGCGTGTTCCAGCTCGTTCCGGTCCGCCGGATGAACCCGCGACAGGTAGGCGGCATGACTGACGCTTGTGCCTTCGGCCAACCCGAAGATACGGCAGGTCTCGGCCGACAGACTCATTGTTTCCTGCGTGATGTCGTAGACCCAACTTCCTACTTTGGCGACCGCTTGCGCGCGGTGCAGTTCAGCCTTGCTCTCCTGAAGGGCTAGCGTGCGACGCTCAAGATCGCTGCTGGCTCTGCGCAGTTCATGTAAGCGATTTTGGTAGGCGCGCAAGACAAACACCACCAGCGCAGCCGACAGGAGATACATCAAAATTTGATCGCCGAAGTAAATCACAACGGGTGAGGCCAGCGGTGGTGGCAGAAAACCCCAGGATTCGGCCAGGAATAAGCCAACAGTTGCCAGCACGGTAAGGGTGGTCAGCAGGAGCGCTACGCGCGCGTTGAGCAGCCAACCCGCCATCAAAATAAGCACAGGATAGACGATGACCACTGGTGCCCGCACACCGCCCGCAAAGACAGCGATCCCTGTCATCACGGCCCAGACGCCGAACGTCAGCAAACAAATAGTGGCATAAATCCTGCCGCGAGAAAGAAGATACCAACCCAAAGCCGCCATCAAGAACAGCAGTAGCGGCCCGACAGTACGCACACTCGCCTCTGGTACGACGACACCCAGCGCCATCACAGAGGCTACCGCGCCGATCAGCACCGCAGCGACGGCATACTTTGCCAGCGTCAGCGACGGCGCCCCGGCAATCAGCGGGTCAGTACTTCCGCCAAGGCGCGCCAGTGGCTCATCAGTGTTTTTGATTTTTTCCTCCCTTGCCAACATAAGACAGGGTCCGTTTGGCTTTGCTAAAGTGCAGCTGAGTCTTTCTTGTTTGCCGCAGGAAAAATTTTAGTCTGTTTTGAAGAATTCATCATCCACATGCACCTGTAGCCGGTCGCGTTTGGGTGGCAC
>JBDKRR010000129.1:0-12563 GCA_039683315.1 Sulfuricella sp. | reverse complement strand
GGCCTGTTGGAACTGTCGCGCCAGCGTCTGCAGCCTTCGCTGGGCGAAACCAGCCACATTCCCTGCCCGCGTTGCCACGGCACCGGCCACATTCGCGGCACCGAATCGTCCGCCCTGCACATCCTGCGCATCCTGCAGGAAGAGGCGATGAAGGAGAACAGTTCCGCCATTCACGCCCAGGTGCCGGTGGATGTCGCCACTTTCCTGTTGAACGAGAAGCGTGCCGATATCTATGGCATCGAATCGCGCCACAAGGTCAGCGTGGTACTGATCCCCAATATCCATCTCGAAACCCCGCACTACACCATCGTGCGCCTGCGCCACGAAGATGTCGTCGAAGGCGCGCCGCCCAGCTACCAGATGGTTGAGTCGCCGGCAGAGGGCGCGGAAGCTGCCACACCTGCCCAGGAAGCCAAGGCGCCGCGCCAGCAGGCTGCGGTGCGCGGTATCACGCCGGGTGCGCCTGCACCGATGCGGGCTGAACCGGTCGTGGAAACACCTTCGATTTTTGGCAAGATCAAGGGTTGGCTGCAGAAACTCGGCGCCGCCAAGGAAGAAGAAGTAAAGCCTGTGGCAAAACCCAAGCCCCAGGGCCAGCAGCGCGAACGCGAGCGGCGCCCGGATCGTCAGCAACGTGAACCGCGCGAGCCGCGTGAAGCACGCGAGCCACGTCAGGGCCAGGGTCAAGGCGGTCGCGGCGGCCAGCAGCGTCGTGGTGGCGGCGAAGGCAGGGGCGGTGAAGGTCGGAGTGGCGAAGGCCGTGGCGGTGAGAGAGGTAACGAAGAGCGCGGTGAAGGCCGTGGCGATTTGAGGAAAGAACTGGCTGCCAAAGCCGAACGCGAACGCTCTGCTCCGCAACAGGCTGTCGCAGCAGCGGAGAAGGGTGCAGCAATCACGGCCGGTGAAGGCGGAGCAGAGCCGCGTGCCAAACGCAACCGCCGCGGCGGCAAGCGCGAACGCGAGCGTCGTGAAGAGCATCGCCCGGCAAACGCGGTACCGGCGGAAGCATCAGAAAATGTCGAGGCAAGCGCAGCACCGCTGGTGGAGCAGATGGTCGAGCAACAGGCGGCTCCTGCTGCGGTAGTCGAGGCAGTTGCAGTTACCGCAGCTCCTGCGGCGGAGATCATGAGCGAAATGGTTGCGCCCATCGCGCCCGTTTCCGCTGAGGTTGCCGCACCCGTGGCCGAAGCGGCAGCCGTGGTCGAAGCGGCAGCCGTGGTCGAAGTTCCAGAGCCGAAGGCTGAGGTAATGGCGGCCCCTGTCGCCGTGGCGGAAGAAGAGCCCCGTCCGCAAGTTCAGGCGGAAATTCAGGCAGCGCCAGTAGTTGCCGAAAGCCCCGCTCTGCAACAGGTAGAAACAGCAGAAACCCCTGCTGCGCCCGAAGCCGAAGAAGGCGCGACGGAACCGGCGCGTACACGTGCGCCGCGCCGCCGCCGACCGGCAGCAAAGCCTGCCGCGAGCGAAAGCGCGGAAGGCCTGGTGCAGGTCGAAACCAAGGCGGAGCGCCTGCAACGTCTGGAAGCCGCCGCTGCTGAAGAAGCGGTTGCTGCAGCGAAGCCGCGCGCGCCGCGCCCGAGGGCGCCGAAGGTGGAAGCGGCCGAGCCGCTGATGCAGGTGGAAACGCGCAAGTCAGAGTAGGTAATATCTGACGGGTGTGACGAAAAAGGGTGGCCACGAGCCACCCTTTTTTATTGCCCGTGCGCGGCTTGTTACTTCTCGAACAGTGCGATGGACTCCACGTGGGCGGTGTGCGGAAACATGTTGGCCACGCCGGCGGCCTTGAGTCTGTAGCCCTGTGTGTGCACCAGTAGTGCGGCATCCCGGGCGAGGGTGGCGGGGTTGCAGGACACGTAAACGATGCGCCGCGGCCCCTGGCCTGCGAGCGCCTTGACCACTTCCGCCGCGCCGTCGCGTGGCGGGTCGATCAGCATCTTGTCGAAATGACCAAGCTCGGCCAGGCTATGTGCCGTTGCCTGGAACAGGTCGGCCTGGCGGTATTCGGTGCGCTCGGCCAGGCCGTTATATGCGGCGTTGGATATGGCGCGCGCCACCAGGGCGGCGCTGCCTTCCACGCCGACCACGTGGGCCCCGCGGTGCGCGATGGGGAGCGTGAAATTTCCCAGGCCGCAGAACAGGTCGGCGATACGTTCGCCGGGCCGCGGGTCGAGCAGTCCGATGGCACGGCGTACCAGCAGGCGGTTGATGACCGGGTTGACCTGGGTGAATTCGGTCGGTTTGAACGGCATGGTGATGCCGAACTCCGGCAGCGTGTAATTGAGCGCCGGCGCATCGAGGGGGTAGAACGGATGCACCGTCTCCGGCCCCTTGGTCTGGGTCCAGAATTGCACGTCATGCCGGTCGGCGAATTCCTTCAGCAGGGTTTCGTCGGCGGGTGAAAGCGGCTCGAGTATGCGCAGCACCAGCACGTTCACGTCCTGCCCCAGGGCGATTTCGATTTGCGGCAGGCGTTCGCGGATGGAGAGTCGCGCCACCAGGTGGCCGAGTGGCTCGATCAGGGCGGAAATATGCGGGGGCAGCACTTCGCAGCGGTGCATGTCGACGACGAAGCTGCTGCGTTTTTCGTGGAAGCCCACCAGCACCTTGCCTTTCCGGTGCGACATGTCCTTCACCGAGATTCTGGCGCGCTGGCGGTAGCCCCAGGCTTCGCCGTGGATGGCGGGCAGGATTTCTTCTGCCCTGACCTTGCCGATATGCCACAGGTCGTCCTCGAGCACGCGCTGCTTCGCCGCCATCTGGGCGGACTCTTCCAGGTGCTGCAGGCTGCAGCCGCCGCACACGCCGAAGTGCGGGCATTTCGGGCTGACGCGCATGAAGCTGGAAAGGACGACCTCCTTCATGGTGGCCATTTCGTAGCTGGGCTTTTTCTTGAATACCGAATAGGTGACTTTTTCACCGGGCAGCGCGCCCTCGATAAAGATCACCTTGCCTTCGACGTGCGCAATGCCACGTCCTTCGTGATCCAGGGATTCAATGCTGGCGTACAGTGCACTATCGGTCATGGAGTGATGTCAATCTTGCGTCAAAACGGGTCAATAGGAATTGCAGGGAAGTGGTGTTAAGCAGCCATCCAAGCGCGACGCCCAGGCTGTCGGCGAGTAAGTCCAGCCATTCGGCGGAACGGTAGCCGCTCCAGCCTTGCAGCAGCTCGATCGCTCCTCCATAGGCAATCGCGGCGAGTGCCAGATAAAGGCGCTGCCGGCGCGCGGAATAGATCTGGCAGAACCAGCCCATCAGCGCCGCGTAGGCGATCAGGTGTTCCAGCTTGTCGGCATTGGGGAAACGCAAAGGTGTGGGCGGCGAGGGCATGAGCGACAAGTAGCCGATCAGGGCGACCAGAAGCCAGCCGGCAAAAAGCCATGCGGTGCGGTAATTCATTGCGTTCAGGCTGGTTGCTTCCAGGCATCCAGAAACTCGCGCCAGTGGACCGCGTCGATCTTGCTCAGCTGGCTGCGCACCAGGGCGCATTCGTCCTGATATTGTGCCGGCGTCAACACGCCGCGCAGCAGCTGGAAACGCAGGAATACCAGGTAGGTGTTGGCCACGTCGGTTTCGCAGTAATTGCGGATGGCAACGATCTCACCGTTCTGGAACGCGTCCCATACCTTCGAGCCGTCCATGCCCAGCTTGCCGGGGAAGCCGCACAACTGCGCGATCTGGTCGAGCGGCGCGTTGGCGCGCGGCTGGTAGAGCGCGATCAGGTCCATCAGGTCGAGGTGGCGCGTGTGGTAGCGGCTGATGTAGTTGTTCCACTTGAATTCGCGGTCGTCTTCGCCCATGTCCCAATAGCGCGGCGCCTGGATGCCGTGGATCATGGCGCGGTAGTGCAGCACCGGCAGGTCGAAGCCGCCGCCGTTCCACGATACCAGCTGCGGGGTGTATTTCTCGATGCCTTCGAAGAAGCGCCGGATGATCTCGGTTTCGCTGTCTTCCGGGCTGCCGAGCGTCCAGGTGCGGAAGCTGTCGCGCTCGCGCAGGGCGCAGGAGATGGCGACCACGCGCTGCAGGTGGAGCTGCAAGAAATCGTTGCCGCTCGACTGGCGGCGCTGCTGGAAGGCCATTTCGGCGACCTGCGCGTCGGTCATGTCCGCGCTCACGCCGTGGAGCGTGCGCAGCCCGGCTACATCGGGCACAGTCTCGATGTCGAAAACGAGGGTAGGGGTCACTTCCTGGTCCAGGCGCCGCCCGGGCCTTGATACCACCACCCCGCCGCAGCCTTGCTGATCCAGCGCTGGGCAAAGGTGGAGCGCACTTCGCTTTCCCATTCCGGGTGGCCGTTAGCGCGGGAAATTTCGCGATACAGCGCCTGGCGGTCCTGGTTTTCCGCCGCCACCAGCGAATTCATCGCCTGCCGTTGCGCCAGCGGCGCGGCAGCAGGGTCGCGCACCGCCACGAGCCCGTCCTGCGTCAGGCCCACTGCGCCACTGGCGTAAAACCCCGCCAGATCGCCATGGCGCTGCTGCATGCTCTGTTTCAGGCTGGAGATCGCGGGCGTGTTGATTTCCAGGTCGGCCGCGGCTTGTGCCAAAGGCGCCCAGGACAAAACGGCAAGGAGGAAGCAGAAAAAAAGACGTGAAATGGCATTCATTTGGTTTCTCCTTGGGGCTGGTCCGCCTGGGGCTTGGCGCCCTGTTTCAGTTGCCAGACGTCGTCGATGATCTTGTCCGCAGCTTTTTCCGCGGCGGCAGCAGGGAAGTAGATGTTGATGGTGACGCATCCTGTCGCCACGCTGCCCAGCAGCAGGGCTAGAGCCAAAGTTGTCGTTTTCATGGTTTCCTCGCTATTGCACCACCGGTGTGGAATTGCCTTGCGTCACCCGTTGCAGGCGGGTGATCAGCTCGTCCCAACTGACGCTGGAATTGTAACCGATTACCGTAATCGCCGGTATGCCGCCGCCCTTGACGATGATGTAGCCATTGGGCGCAGGGGCGATGCCGCCCATCAGGCAGACGCCGTTTTTCAGGACGCAGGACAGGCCGAGCTGGCTGTAGCCGAACTGCTCGAAAACTCCCAGGAAGCTGCGCTGGATCGCTGCCGCCGCCCCCGCCCCGCCGAGGGAGGAAATGTTCTGTACCGCGCGCTGCGAGATCTTGCGCGGGTAGCTGCCGGGACTGCTGCGTACCGAGCCATCGAACGCCACCGGTTTCCAGTCGGACAGTTCCAGGCCCTTGACCGAAACGTCGATGCGGCCCTGCATGCTGCCGAAGGAGAAGGTGCGCGTGAGCAGGTCGAGGTCGAGGTTGCGCATGTCGATGTCCGCCTGAAGGCGCGGCGCGGGACCCAGTGCGTCGAGCAGCGCCAGGTCCTGGATGACTGCCGTGCCGTCGAAAGCCTTGATCAGCAGCGCGCCGTCCACTGTCAGCTTGCCCGCGTCGTAGTGCACGCGCGGCACCACGCCGGCCAGAGTGCCGTGCATCTTGGGCCAGTGCAGGGCGGCGGATAGCTGCTCCATGGCAATGGGCGTGAGCCCTCCTTCGAACTCCCAGCGCCAGCCCTGCGGCGACGAGGCGGCCTGGAAATTCTCGATGCCCAGCGCTCCGCCCAGGACCGGGATGTCCAGCCGGGCGATGCTGAATTTCTTGTCTTGCATCTGAATGGCGGCAGTGAATCCGCCCAGCGGCAGGGCCAGGACCTGACCGCTGCCCACGCCGAAATCGGCGCTCGTCGCCGCGTGAGCGCGCCACGGCAGGGTGAGATGGACATCGCGCAAGGCGAAGCGGCCGTCCTTGTCCTGCAGCGCGGCATGGTCGAGGGTCAAATCGAGCGACTTAATTTCCCCGTCAGCGAAACGGCCGGCAATGTCCATCCTGCCGCTTGCCGCCGACTTGGCGAGCGCCGTTTTTCCCAGGAAGGGCAGCGTGAAGCTGCGATACAGCGCGTCGAGCGCCAGTTGCGTGCCCTGAAAGCCTGCGGTGCTCAGCGCGCGGCCGGGCCGGTCCCAGGCGGCGCTGGCACTGATGTCGCCGATGGCGGGCCAGTGCAGGATGCCTTGCTCCAGGGTGATGCGCTGCGGGTCGAGACGCCCGCGCGCGGTGAGACGGGCGCCGCCGGTCAGGTAGAGCGGGTCCCAGTCGATTTCGCCCCGATCCCACGCCGCTTCGCCCTGCCAGAGCAGTTCCCGCTTCACTTGGCGAGCTTTGAGACTGATTGCGCCGCTGATTTTTTCTCCGGCATGGAGCCCGCTGGCGTCGCTGAACGCAACATCGGTCAGGCGCAAATCCACATCGGCGGCAAGCAAACTCGCATCGCTGCCGGAAAAACGCAGCTTGCCGTTGATAACCCCGGCGCTCGGCGCGGGCACGTCCGGCGGCAGCCAGGTTTTGAAATGGGCGGCTTTGCCGTTATCGATGCTGGCAGCGACATCCCAGCGCTTTCCCCAGCGCGCCTCGACATGCCAATGTTCCCTGGCGGGGAGGGAAAGGTCCAGCATCAGCTGTTTTGCGCCGGGCGCGTAACTAAAACGTACCGGCCAGCTCTGCGCCTCGGTCAGAATGCCTTGCGTGCAGGCGATGGTGTCGCGTTCGAGGATGATTGCGGGGCAGGTCAGGCGTACGTTTTTCCAGTTATGCTCCTGGACGGATAGCTGCTTGATCGTCGCGCTAAAACGGCCGTTTTCCAGCTCGGCGGATATGCCGCTCGCCCGGAAGGCGGGAGCAGCGATGTCCTCGATATGCAGGGCAATTTGCTGGGCAAAAGCGGGCGCGGCAAGCATGAGCATCAGGATGCCGCTTGCCGCCCTCGGAAACTGCACCAATGGATTGTGCGGGTTAAATGGCGTAAGTCCGGTTATAAGCGGCCAGTGCCTGTGCGACTGGGCCGGTTGGCTTGGGCACGTCGCCGACGCCGAATTCCGCCTGCAGGGACGATTCGTTGTCGGCAATGTAGTGGATGGCCTTGTTGAGGTTGTCGAGCTGGTTAGGGATAAAATTGCCGGTCGAGTTGAGCAAATTTGCCGATTTGGCAAAATTTGCACTGAATTCCTGCAGCGCGTCCACGGCACCTGGTTTGTTGCCCGCCAGTATCGCGTCGAGCTTGGCGGTGTCCAGCGTGGCCAGCCCGGTATTGCGGTCGATGCTGACCCCCAGGTCCCGCAGGCCATGCACGCCGTTCTTGGCGCCATTGAAAATATTCGCGATGCTCTGTCCCAGTTCGTAGCGGGAAACCTGCGCCGCCTGGGTGCCGGCGAGCATTCCGCCATTCTGCATGTCGGGGTCGAAACGCTGAACCCAGCCGTTGTATTGCGCGACGAAGCCCTGCAACTGGGACGTGATACTGTCGTTGCCGGTGGCTGGCGTGATGTTGCCCAGGCTCTGGCCTGCATCCTGCATGCGGGCGACGTAGGTTTTCATCTCGCTCAGTTCCGAGAACTGGGCCTTGTAGTCGACATCGGCCTGGTTGATGACGCTCATCATCCGGTAGGCCGATTCCGGGTCGACCAGCGCCATATTGCGGCCCGGCGCCGCGACCGCGGCGACATTGCTGCTTGCAGCTAGCCGCGACAAAGGATCGGTCGAGGTATCGTTGGCGCTTGAAAGTTGGGTCATCAGCGCGGCAAAAGTGTCCTTTCCGGAATCGGCGGCCGAACTCATGAGCGAGCCCAGTGCTTGCGAACGGAAGGTCGCGATGTTTAAAGCGATAGAGGCGGGAGAGATGTTCATGGTACTTGCTCCATTCGGTTACGAGGTATCTGGCGATACCTTGCCCCAGGAGGGGATGCTTGATTAGCAAGCAATAAACGCGCCCGACGGTTATGGCAAACTGCAACCCAGAATCATGAAACTCGCCATATCCGTCCCCCACCCCAACCCTCCCCCGCTTGCGGGAGAGGGGGGCTTAGGCTCGCTGCGCGAGTTCCACGTTAACGGGGCGTTAAAGTCTCGGAGCTTCGCGGGTGCAGCCGGGCTGTGCGGCGTATTCGCTGCCGTCTATGCCCGTCACGTGCATGCTGAACGTCGTGGAGCCGTTGTCGCTGAAATAGATCCTGCGCCTGCCGTCCTGCAGGATGAAGGTGCCGTAACTGGTTTTTTTCATACGGTAGCGCGTGACGATGTCTTGCTCGAGTTTTCTGGCGACATCCTGGGCGAGCGGTGGGTTGAAGCGGATGCGGATGGATTGCACGCGGTAATATCGTTCAGCCTTGGCATCCAGGTTGGCCGGGTCGTTCTGAATGATGAATTCCCCCAGCGAACCATCCGGAAAAGTGTACAGCGGGGCGGAAAAGGTAGAGCTATAGCAGGTGGGGATCGAAACCTGTTTAATGTCGGCAAAGATGGCTTTGGCGTTCAGTTCAGGGTGATCGGCGGCCGGATCGCCCAGGCAGATTTTCCCCAGGCAGTATTTTTGCGACAAGCCGAAACCGGTCGTCTTGTCGGCAAGAGCGCTGGTGGTCCAAATCAGGCAGAAGAAAACAAGACTGAATCTGATTGCTCGCATCGTTAGTCGTTTCTTTATTCGATGTCCGGAGTTTTACGCATACGGTCAAACGAAGCAAGCCTTATCCGAGAGCACCAATCCGCATCCGGTCAACTCAGTGCAGGACCTTTGGGCCGCCGCAGCACTGTTTGAATTTCTTTCCGCTGCCGCAGGGGCAGAGCTCGTTGCGGCCAACCTTGGGCGTTTCCCGCTTAACGGGAGCGGGACTTCGCCGGGACAGGAAGAAGTTGTAGATTGCCGCCACCGCGCCGGGGAGCGTATCTGCGCATTCCTGCTGCATCTTCAGGTCTTCTTCGTCGGCGATGTAGGTTTTTCCCTTGGACTGAACGTCTTCGCGGAAGGCCCCGGAGAGGAACAGGATAGGGAAGGTCAGTTTCTTCAGCGCTTCGTTCCCGGGACGCAGCCACTCCTGCGTCGAGAGCGCCCAGCCCAGAATGTAACCTTCGCACCAGGCTTGATAATCCGGCTGCGAGTCGGTTGGTGCCCGCGGCTTCAGAATCAGCTTGGGCGGCTGTCCTTCCAGCAGTGTTTTTGCCACATCATTATAAAACCGCATCAGCAAGCCCATGATTGCTTGAGCCTGCTCCATGGATTCGTATTCCGGGCTTCCGCCAAGCGCGTCCGGAAGCCATTTGCTGGGCAGAATCGTATCGGGAGAACTCACAACGGCGCAGAGAAATCCCTGTAGACGGTCTAGCGAAAGCGCCTTACCCTTGAAAACAGGGGACGCCAGCGCGCTTTCAAGCTGCTTGAGCTCGGCGTCGGTTATCGCGGTGGAGGATGGCATGAACGGGTACCTTATGCTGAGTAAGTTGCTGGGCGAAACTAATACGAGATGAAGTTTGAAATGATAAACCCGAGTCACCGTTTCGGTGGAAATTTTGCCGTGAAATCGATAGCGGATTGCTTGGCATGCAGAACCTGAGTTTCCGCTTCTTCCTGCTGCCGTCCCCGCTATGGCAGCCCGCCATAGGCCTGCGATACGAGGTCTTCGTGGTGGAGCAAAAGGTGCCGGAAGAACTGGAAATCGATGCGCTCGACGATACGGCCCATCACCTGCTGGTGCAGGACGGCGATCAGAACTGTGTCGGGGTGATGCGGATTGTCATCAAGGGTAACGTCGGAAAAATCGGCCGCGTTGCGGTAGCGCGCGAATACCGGCGCCAGGGAGTCGGCGCCGAAATGATGGAGAAGGCGCTGGCGTATTGCCGCTCCTTGAAACTGGCATCCGTGTCCCTGGATTCCCAGTCGTACATCACCGCGTTTTACGAGCGCCTGGGTTTCATTCGGGAGGGCGACGAATTCATGGATGCGGGCATCCCGCACGTCCACATGTCCCTCGCACTTGCGCCATAAGGCCGATGTCATGGTTTGGGGAGTTGCCGCTTCGGCTCGCCCAAATCATCCAGAGTAGGCATAATCCCGCGTCACACTACGAATACCCAGGCTTTTTGATGAACCAGCAAGCACTCTCTTCCTTCATCTGGTCGGTCGCTGACCTGCTGCGTGGCGACTACAGGCAATCCGAATACGGCAAGGTGATTCTGCCCTTCACCGTGCTGCGCCGCCTGGACTGCGTGCTGGAATCCACCAAGCCAGCGGTGCTGGCCGAATACGCCAAACAGCAAAAAGCCGGGCTGAATCCCGAACATTTCCTGTTGCGCAAAGCCGGGCAGGGCTTCTTCAACACCTCGCCGCTGGACATGAAGAAGCTCATGGGCGACCAGGATCATATCGGCGAAAACCTCTACGCCTACATCCAGGCGTTCTCGCCGGCAGTGCGCGATATCTTCGAGCGCTTCGACTTCTACACTCAGGTCGACCGCCTCGCCAAGGCGAAGCTGCTCTACCAGGTGACAGAGAAATTCTCCAACATCGACCTGCATCCCGAAGCGGTCAGCAATTTCCAGATGGGGCTAGTGTTCGAGGAACTGATTCGCAAGTTCGCCGAAATCTCCAACGAGACCGCCGGGGAACATTTCACCCCGCGTGAAGTAATCCGCCTGATGGTGAACCTGCTGTTCATCGAGGATGACGAAGTGCTGTCCAAGTCCGGCGTGGTCCGCACCATCTACGATCCAACGGCGGGAACGGGCGGCATGCTCTCAATCGCCGGCGAATACCTGGAAGAGCATAACCCTCAGGCGCGGCTCAGCATGTTCGGGCAGGAGCTGAACGACGAGTCCTACGCCATCTGCAAGGCCGACATGCTCATCAAAGGGCAGGAAGTCGGCAACATCGTGGCGGGCAACACGCTCTCGGAAGACGGACACCCGCATAGGAAATTCGACTACATGCTCTCCAATCCCCCGTTCGGCGTGGAATGGAAGAAGGTCGAGAAGGAAATCCGCAAGGAATACGAAACCCAAGGCTACAACGGCCGCTTCGGCCCCGGTCTGCCGCGCGTCTCGGATGGCTCGCTGCTGTTCCTGCTCCACCTCATCAGCAAGATGCGCCCGGCAGTGGAGGGCGGCAGCCGCTTCGGCATCGTGCTGAACGGCTCGCCGTTATTCACCGGCGGCGCAGGGTCGGGCGAATCCGAAATCCGCCGCTACGTGCTGGAGAACGACCTGGTGGAAGCCATCATCGGCCTGCCCACCGACATGTTCTACAACACCGGCATCAGCACCTATGTCTGGGTACTCTCCAACCGCAAACCCGCTCACCGCAAGGGGTTCGTGCAACTCATAGACGCATCCGCCTGCTGGCAGAAGATGCGCAAGAGCCTGGGCAGCAAGCGCAAGGAAATGTCCGACGAACACATCGCCGAGATCACCCGCCTGTTCGGCGACTTCCAGGAAGCCCCTCGCCCGCATACCCTGAAGGGCACAAGAGCGGGAGAGGGGTTGGGGAGAGGGATGCCCATCTCACGCATCTTCAGGAACGAAGACTTCGGCTACCGCACCATCACCGTGGAACGACCGCTGCGCGATGCGGCAGGCAAGGTCGTGCTGGGCGAGAAAGGCAAGCAGAAGGGCAAGCCGCAGCCGGATAGCAGTCTGCGCGACACCGAGAACGTACCGCTCGCGGAAGAAGTGGAAAGCTACTTCAAGCGCGAAGTGCTGCCACACGCGCCGGATGCCTGGATCGATCACGACAAGACCAAGGTCGGCTATGAAATCCCGTTCAATCGCCACTTCTACGTGTTCGAGCCACCGCGCCCGCTGGCGGAAATTGATGCCGATCTGAAGCACTGCACCGACCGGATTCTGACCATGATTGCGGGGCTGAGCGCATGATCTTGCCCCAGGTTATTTGGACACAATCCCCCCTTGACATGGCGAGCCTGGGTATTGCCAAGGCTATTACCTTAGGTATAATTGCATCCAACAACACCCGCCACGCCTCTCCACGATGCGCACCAGGCGGGTTACTTTTTTGTGGGGTCGGAAACGCATGACCTTCCACAAGCCTCCCCTCACCGTTGCCGACCAGATCAACCTTCTTGTCCAGCGTGGTATGGAAATTCCAGACCGCGATCAAGCGACGCATTACCTGACGCACATCAATTACTACCGGCTACGTGCCTATTGGCTTCCGTACGAAGTCACTGGTCAGAATGGCGATCACCTATTCCGCGCCCACACCAGGTTTTCTGATGTTATCGCGATATACCAATTCGACCGTGCATTGCGCTTGCTTCTGCTTGACGCGATAGAACGCATCGAAATTTCATTGCGATGCCGTTGGGCGAACTATCTATCACTCAACTACGGCGCCTTTGCACATCACGACAGTTCCATATTTCAAAACCAGGGAACATGGCAGCGCTGCTGTGATGAGCTGGATAAGGAGTTTCAACGCAGCCACGAAACTTTCGCCAAACATTATCAGGAACGCTACAACCACTTGGTGACCCCGCCGATCTGGGTCTCTTGCGAACTGATGTCCATCGGACACCTGTCGAGGTGGATACAGAACTTGCGCAAACCGCATGACCGCCAGGCAATCGCTGACACATACGACGGACTGGATGAAAAGGTGTTGGTGTCATTCCTGCATCACCTGACTATCGTACGCAACCACTGCGCTCATCACGGGCGTATCTGGAATCGCCGCTTTACGGTGAAAATGCGCTTACCCAGCAAGAAACCAGCGGAACTCGCCAGCGT
>JBDKRR010000128.1:0-40288 GCA_039683315.1 Sulfuricella sp. | reverse complement strand
GCTTATCCACCGTGAACAGGCTGTCGAAATCCTTGTCCGACAGGCCGTGCGGGTGCTCGCTGGAGGGCTTCAGCTTGTAGAGATCGACCACGTTGACGAAACGGATTTTGAGCGCGGGGAAATTCTCGCGCAGCAACACCACTGCCGCCAGCGCCTCCTTGGTGGGAACGTCGCCGGCGCTGGCCATCACCACGTCCGGTTCCACGCCGTCGTCGTTGCTGGCCCAGTCCCAGATGCCGATGCCCTTGCTGCAGTGCTTGATCGCCGCGTCCATGTCGAGAAACTGCAAATGCTTCTGCTTGTCGCACACGATCACGTTGATGTAGTCGGTGCTTTCCAGGCAATGCTGCGAAACCGACAACAGGGTGTTGACGTCGGGCGGCAAGTAGATGCGCGTGACGTCCGGGCTCTTGTTGACCACCACGTCGAGGAAACCGGGGTCCTGGTGGGTGAAGCCGTTGTGGTCCTGGCGCCACACCGTCGAGGTGATCAGCAGGTTGAGCGATGACACCGGCGCGCGCCAGGGGACCGCCTTGGACATGGCGAGCCACTTGGCGTGCTGGTTGAACATGGAATCGATGACGTGAACGAAGGCTTCGTAGGTGGAGAAGAAGCCGTGACGCCCGGTCAGCAGGTAGCCTTCGAGCCAGCCTTCCAGCGTGTGTTCGGAGAGCATTTCCATCACCCGTCCCTCCGGTGACAGTTCGCCGCCGTCGGCGTCTTCCGGCAGGTAATCGGCGAGCCAGGTCTTCTTGCTCACTTCATAGATGTTGTCGAGCTTGTTGGATGAATTTTCGTCCGGGCCGAAAACACGGAAATTGCTCATGTTGTCGCGCATGATATCGCGCAGCAGCTTGCCCAGCGGGCGGGTGTTCTCGGCCAACATGGTGCCCGGCTTGGCGACGGCGATGGCGTAATCGCGATAGTCCGGCATGCGCAGCGCCTTGCGCAACAAGCCGCCGTTGGCGTGTAGGTTGGCGCTCATGCGGCGCATGCCCTTGGGCGCCAGCGCCTTGAGTTCGGGCCGCAGCTTGCCGCTCTGGTCGAACAGTTCTTCCGGTTTGTAACTGCGCAGCCAGGCTTCCAGTTGGGCCAGATGCGCCGGATCGTTGCGCACGTTGCCGATCGGCACCTGGTGCGCGCGCCAGAAACCTTCCACCCGGTGGCCGTCAACCTCCCTGGGCCCGGTCCAGCCCTTGGGGCTGCGCAGCACGATCATCGGCCAGCGCGGGCGGTTCGGCTTGCCGCTGCTGCGCGCCTCGCTCTGGATGCGGCGGATTTCCAGCAGGCACTGCTCCGTGACGGCGGCCATGGTCTGGTGCATGGTTTCCGGTTCGCTGCCCTCGACGAAATACGGCGTCCAGCCATAGCCCTTGAACAGGTTTTCCAGCTCCTCGTGCGAGATCCGCGAAAGAATGGTCGGGTTGTTGATCTTGTAGCCGTTGAGATGCAGGATCGGCAGCACCGCGCCGTCGCGGATCGGGTTGAGGAACTTGTTGGAATGCCAGCTCGTTGCCAGCGGCGCCGTTTCCGACTCGCCGTCGCCCACCACCACCGTCACCAGCAGGTCCGGGTTGTCGTAGGCCGCGCCGAAGGCATGCGAAATGCTGTAGCCCAGTTCGCCCCCCTCGTGGATCGAGCCCGGCGTCTCCGGCGTGCAGTGGCTGCCGATGCCGCCGGGGAAGGAAAACTCCTTGAAGAACTGGCGCATGCCCTCCTCGTCCTCGCCCTTGTTGGGGTAGATCTCGCTGTAGGTACCTTCCAGGTAGACCGGCCCCAGCACTCCCGGCGCGCCGTGGCCGGGCCCGGCCATGAAAATGGCGTCCTGGTCATACTTGTTGATCAGGCGGTTGAGGTGGATGTAGGCGAAAGCCAGGCCGGGACTCGACCCCCAGTGTCCCAGCAAGCGACTCTTGACGTGCTCGGGCTGGAGCGGTTCCCTGAGCAACGGGTTGTCGCGCAGGTAGATCATGCCGGCGGCGAGGTAGTTGCAGGCACGCCAGTAGGCGTCGATCCGGAGCAGTTCTTCCGTATTCAGGGTGAGGGTCAGCGGGGCATTCACTCGTCGTTCTCCTTGGGCTGGACAATTTGTGGCGTGGATTGTCTTGCAGTTTGATGACAAGCTCATGACGAAGTTCCACCAGCTTCAAACGACCAAACCGCGTGAACCACTGCCACAAAATGAACACGCGGACGTCATTAAATGTTCATTTACAGCGGCTAGAGTCGGTACCCCGATGTTTCACTACGCGTCGTTGCCAGAGAAAATTTCATGCAAGCTTCATTCAGCGAGCAGGAACGATTCGCCACCATCCGCCCCAGCGGGCGCTGCAACACATATGCCAACAAGCTCATTCGCCACGCATGCCGGATGCGGCATGCATGCCAGAACGTCAAGGAGTCGCCATGAAACTGCTGCTTGCCGAACACGATCCGGACAGAATGCACGGGCTTGCCGACCTGCTCAGAAAGAATGGGCACGACGTCATCCGCGCCACCAGTTGCCAGACCGTCCTGTCCCAGCTGCGCCGCTATCGCATCGACCTCGTTCTCATGGATGTCCGGTTACCCGGCACGGGCGGCTACGTTTGCACGCGCAAAATTTGCGCGCTGGCGAATGACCGCTTCATTCCCGTTCTGCTGTCCGTTGCGACAGGAGAAAACATTGCGCTGGACGATTTCCTGAACTGCGGCGCGGTCGATTTCATTGACGGCCACATCGACGCGCAGTTGCTCCTGGCGAAAATCTCGGGCTATGAGCGCATGCGCGACATCTACGCGCAGCTCGAAAACCACCAGCAGCGCATCCACCATGAAATCCAGCTCGCCAGGCACATGTTTGACACCTTCATCGGCCGCAGCCCGGCGGATATCCCGGCCATCAAGCACTGGATACTCGCCGCCGGTCATTTCAGCGGCGACCTGCTGGTGTATGAACGCACCCCCGCCAACGAACTGTACATCCTGATGGGCGATTTCACGGGACATGGACTCGCCGCGGCGATCGGGGCATTGCCGACCACGGACATTTTTTTCACCATGAGCCAGAAAGGCTTCGGCATCGGTGAAATCGCCGCCGAAATCAATCGCAAGCTGTATTCCCTGCTGCCCACGGGGAAGTTTTGTGCCGGCATATTGGTGCGTTTCTCTCCTCTGCTACAGCAACTGGAGATATGGAGTGGCGGTCATCCGCCGGTGCTGCTGCTGGACGAATCTCACCAGGTGGTGGCAGAACTCGGCGCCAGCAAGTTCCCGCTTGGTATCGTCGACGCGGAACGCTTCGATGCCGGCACCCGGATCGTCGATCTATCCGGCGTCGCCCAGATTTTGTTGTGCAGCGATGGCTTGCTGGAAGCGCAAAACGCCAGCGGCGAGTTGTTCGGCGAGCGGCATTTCAGGCAAGCGCTGAGCGATCCGCTGCACGAGGGTTTTTTCCTGATGGAAAAGCTCAAGCGCGGGCTGGTGCATTTCCTCAATGGCATGGATCCCCACGACGACATATCCATCCTCACCCTGGATATCCAGCAGTGCAAAATAGCGGTCTGAATACAGGAAGCCTGAAATGAAAAGACTTTCCTTCGAAGAAATTGCCGTGCACCCGGCTTCCCGCTCAGAACAGTCGACGGCACCCGGGTTGCTGGACGCCGTCGTGGAACACCACATGTCCGGCATTCTGGTGGTGCAGCATGAAGGCGCCATCCTTTATGCCAACGCGGTGGCCAAACACATGCTGTGCCTGGATGAAAGCGACGCGGGCTGCCAGTTGTTCGGCCACCCGCTGCTGCTTGACGAAACCGTGGAAATCGACCTGTTCCAGGCCGATGGCACACGCGGCCTGGCGGAAATGCACACGCTTTCCATCCCCTGGCGCGACGGACAGGCGTTCATGGTGAGCCTGCAGTACAGCGAGGACAAAATCCATCTGCGCGAGCAATTGCTGTAATCCAACAAGCAGCTCAACACCATCATTGCGTCCTCCCCGCTGGCAATCGTCGCGCTCGATACCGCAGGGCGCATCACGCTATGGAATCATGCCGCCACGCAAATATATGGCTGGCACGATCATGAAGTGCTCGGCCAGCACGCTCCGCTGACATCGGATATTTCAGACCAACTCCTCGACGCCCTTGCCGGCGATGCCCTGCGAGGCAAGCCCCTGTCCGGCAGGGAGCTGCAGGGGCAATTGCGCCGTGACGGCAAGCATATCGATTTGCTGGTCTGGTCTTCGGTGTTCAGCGACAGCCACGGCCTGCCCAGCGGCGTCATGCTGATTTTCTCCGACATCTCGGAAAGGCGGCGCACGCGCGCCCATATTCGCAGCCTGGTGGGACGCGACCCCCTGACTTCGCTCCCCGACCGGCGCCACTTCCACAAAGCGCTGAACCGCGCCCTGGCGAAACGCAGAAAAGAGCCGGATGGCGCACCGCTGATGATCCTGCAACTGGACATCGACCGTTTCAAGACCGTCAACCACTCCATTGGCCAGGCCGGCGGCGACCACCTGCTGCAAATGGTGGCGCAACGGCTCGCGGGCAAGTTGTACGAAACGGACCTGCTCGCCCGCACCGGTTCGGATGAATTCAGTGTGCTGCTCTCCCATGCGAGCCACCTCCAGGACTGCGCCAGGATCGGGGACCGGCTGCTGCGCATGTTCGATTCCCCGTTCGAGCATGGCGATGAAACGTATTACCTCACCGCCAGCATCGGCATCGCCGTTTATCCGCACGATGGCAAGAAGGCCGAGGATCTGCTGGGAGCGGCGGACCGAGCGCTGGAACGCGCCAAGGAAGTGGGCGGCAATTCCGTCCAGTTCTTCACGCCCGACCTGGATCAGCGCGCGCATAACCAGCTCGCGCTGGAAGGCAGACTCAGGCATGCCATCGAGCACCAGGAACTCTATCTCGTCTATCAGCCCCAGTTCGGCATGCAGTGCGGACAGATGCGCGGCGTCGAAGCACTCATGCGCTGGCGCCATCCACAGCTGGGCGAGATAACGCCGGGGGAATTCATTCCCATCGCGGAAAAAAGCGGCATGATCCATAAAATGGGCGCCTGGGCGTTGCAAGCGGCCTGCCAGCAGCTACGCGCATGGGACGAACATGACCTTCCCTGCCTGCGCATGGCCGTCAACATATCCCCGCGCCAGTTTCACAGCCGGAATTTTCTCCAGGAAACGACATCCATCATCGAGCAAAGCGGAATCGCTCCGTGCCGCATCGAGCTTGAGCTGACCGAATCGGTGTTCCTCGACAACATGGCGCATGCCCGCCAAATGCTGCATGACCTGAAAGCCTTCGGTGTGCGCATCTCGATCGACGATTTCGGCACCGGTTTTTCCAGCATGTCCTACCTCGCCCATTTACCCATCGACACGCTCAAGATCGACCAGGCTTTCATGCGCGAACTCGCGCAGCAGCCCAAAATGGGCGCCGTCATCAGCGCCATCGGAAGCCTGGCGCAAGGGCTGGATATGCATGTAATCGCGGAAGGCGTGGAAACCTTCGCACAACTCGAAATTCTGCGTCAGATCCACTGTCATGAAGTGCAGGGCTATCTGCTCAGCCTCCCGCTGACGTCAGGCCAGATAGCCGAGCGGCTGCAGGATTCTCGGGCGCACGCACTGTTGCAGTCAGGCCTGGATGCAGCCGCCGGCCCCTATGGACCGAACTGACCGTTCACTTCGCGCCCGCCGTTTGCCGCGCCCGATCCACCAGCTGGCATAGCTGCTCCGCGCCATCCAGGATGCGCGGGCTGTGGCGCTGCAGCAGGTCGGGCGGCACGAAATACAGGCGTCCGGCCTGCACCGCCTTCATGCGCGGCCAGCGCCGCCATTCGTCCAGCCACTCCGGGCGCGCTTCATCCATGCCGCTGGCGACGATCACTTCGGGGTCGGCTACCAGTACCGCTTCTTCGCTGACAGTCGGGGTCAGGACGGGAAGATCGGCAAACACGTTCTGCGCGCCGCACAGCTTCATCACATCGCCGATCAGGTGCGCGCCGTTGACCGTCATGAGCGGGCGGTTCCACACCTCGTAAAACGTGCGCACCGGGGAGCGCCGCGCATACTGCGCCTGCAGCCGGGCATGACGGCTGCGGAAATCCCGCACTGCGCGCGCCGCCTGCTCGCCGCCGCCGGCCAGCGCGCCGATGCGCTCCATGCTCGAAGCGACGTCCGTAATGCGCCGCGGTTCGCTGATATAGACGGGAAAGCCGAGCTGCTTCAATTGCGCGATCTGCCCCGCGTTGTTACCGCTTTGCCACGCGACGATCAGGTCGGGGCGCAGGCCGATCACCGCTTCCAGGTCGACTTGCTGGTAGCCGCCGATACGCGGCAGTTTCTTCGCCTCGGCCGGGTAATCGCTGTACTGCACCGCACCCACCACCCGGCCGCCCGCCCCCACCGCGAACAGTATTTCGGTGAGGTGAGGCGCCAGACTGACGATGCGCTGGGCCGGGCGCGGCAGCGTCACGCGCTGGCCGCTGTCGTCGCTCACGCTGACGGCGGCCGCGAGCGTGTGCCAGAAGAACAGCAGCATGAAGAAGGTAATCCGTAGAAGCATAATTAACTTAAAAAATGAAGCTCAGGTCCATGCGAGACAACCGATCATGTAGGTTGGGCTGAGGCACGAAGCCCAACAAACCCAATCTTCCTTTTAATAACTGCCTTTGAATGCGCGGATTTGTTGGGCTTCGCGGTAAAGCTGCTCAGCCCAACCTACATTCTGCGGTTTTTCTCCGTGTTCTCCGTGAACTCCGTGGTTAAGCGTTTTTTTGGGTATCAAAAATCGCCTCTAGTTTCTCCCAATCCAAATACTCCTCCACCGCATCCGCCATGCGCTCGATTCCCCGCTCGCGCAGATCGACATAATCCAGCGCTGCGGGCGCCGCCAGGCCGGCCCAGCGCAGCAGGGCGGCACTCGCGGCGCTGGCGTCGAACAGGCCGTGGAGATAGGTACCGAGCACCTGTCCGTCCGGCGCCATCGCGCCATCGTCGCGCCCCGTCAAACGCACAGCGGGGCGCGACAAGCCCGGCCCGCTGCTGATGCCGGCGTGGATTTCATAACCTTCGACGGCGGCGTTTTCCAGGGTTAGATGGCCGCCGACGCGGTGCAACTGCTTCTCCGCCCGCAGCTCGGTGTCGATTTCCAGCAGGCCCAGGCCGGGGCTGCTGCCGGGCGGCCCCTCGATGCCCAGCGGATCGTGGATCGCCTGCCCCAGCATCTGGAAACCGCCGCAGATGCCGATGACCTTGCCGCCGTAGCGCAGGTGGCGCAGCAGCGCGGCCTCCCAGCCGCTGGCACGCAGCCATTCCAGGTCGGCGCGCACGTTCTTGCTGCCGGGCAGGATGATCAGGTCGGCAGGAGGAATTGCTTCGCCCGTGCCGACGAACTGCAGGTCCACGTCGGGATGCAGGCGCAAGGGGTCAAAATCGGTATGGTTGCTGATGCGCGGCAGGCGCGGCACGATGACGCGGAACTTGTCCCCGGAGGAGACCGGTGCAGGCTGGGGCAAGGCGTCCTCGGCTTCCAGGTGCAGGTCGTGCAGGTAGGGCAGCACGCCCAGCACCGGCTTGCCGCTGCGCGCTTCCAGCCAGTCCAGCCCGGATTGCAGCAGGTCGATGTCGCCGCGGAAACGGTTGATGACAAAGCCCTTGACGCGCGCCTGCTCGGATTCGGACAGCAGTTCCAGCGTACCGATCAGGTGGGCGAACACGCCGCCGCGGTCGATGTCGGCGATGATCACCACCGGGCAGCCGGCGGCCTCGGCGAAGCCCATGTTGGCGATGTCGCGGTCGCGCAGGTTGATCTCCGCCGGGCTGCCCGCTCCTTCCACCACCACGAAGTCGTAAGCCTGCTTCAGCCGATCGAAGGACTCCAGCACCTTGCCCAGCAGGCTGGGCTTGTGGCCGTGGTAGTCGCAGGCGTCCAGATTGCCGACGGCGTGGCCCTGCACGATCACCTGCGCACCGATATCGGAATTGGGCTTTAGCAGCACCGGGATCATGTCGCTGTGCGGCAGCAGGCCGCAAGCCTGCGCCTGCACCGCCTGGGCGCGGCCGATCTCGCCGCCGTCGACGGTCACGGCGCTGTTGAGCGCCATGTTCTGCGGCTTGAATGGCGCGACCTTCAAGCCGCGCCGCGCCAGGACGCGGCAGATTCCCGCCACCAGCGCGCTCTTGCCGGCGTCCGAGGTGCAGCCCTGGACCATCAAAGCTTTGCCGCTCATGCCAAGTTCCTCAATGCATTTTCCAATCTTTGCCACTCATCTTCCGCCCCCGGCAGGCCAAAACGCAGACTGGACGGCACCTCCCAGCGACGCAGCCAGATACCCTGTCGCGCCAGCCAGTCCTGAATTTCTGCTGCCCGCTCCGTCCTGACCCACTGGAACAGCGCGCTGCCACCGCTCGGGGGCAAGCCGTGGCATGTCAGCAAGTCCGCCAGGCGGCGGCCCGCCAGACGCAGGCGCGAGCGCTCGGCAGCCTGCCAGGCGAAGTCTTCCAGCGCCAGCCGTGCCACCCAGCGCGCCGCATGGGCCACCGTCCAGGCACCCAGCGCCTCGTTCAGGCGCGCCAGCAATTCGGGCCACGCCAGCACGAAGCCGACGCGCGCCCCGGCGAGGCCGAAAAACTTGCCCAGCGAGCGCAGCACGATCAGTCCCTCCTGTCCGGCGTGCTGCGCCAGGCTGAGTTCCGGCGTCGCGTCGACGAAGGCCTCGTCCACCACCAGCCAGGCGCCGTGCTGCGCCAGCCTGTGCTGCCAGGCAAGCAGGCTCGCGGGGTCGAAGCTTTCCCCGCCGGGGTTGCTGGGGTTGATCAGCACCAGCACGTCCAGCCGTTCCAGCCAGCCCTCGACCTCGTGGCTGGCGAGGTAAACCACCTCGTGGCCGTGCCGCGCCCAGGCTGCGGCATGCTCCGCATAACCCGGATGCAGCACGCCGACGCGACCGCGCGGGCGCAGGCTTGGCAGCATGCGGATGGCGGCCTGTGAACCGGCCGCCGGCAGCACGTGGGCGCAGCCGTAGTAGCGGCGCGCCGCCTGCTCCAGGCCATCGTCGCTTTCCGGCAGGCGCTGCCAGCAATCCACCGGCAGGGCGGGCACCGGCCAGCCGATGGGATTGATGCCGGTGGACAGGTCGAGCCAGTCCGGCAATGCGATGCCGTGGCGCTGCGCCGCCTGGCGAACATTTCCGCCGTGCTCAAGCAAGCGCCCACCCTCCGATGAAGGCCACGGCCAGCCACAGCCACATGCCGCGCCGCACCAGCGTCACCGCGCGGCCGATGTCGCGTTCGCCCGGCGCCGCACCCGCACCGAGCGGGGGGCGCGCCTCAAGCTGGCCGTGGTACATGGCCGCTCCGCCCAGTTGCACGGACAATGCGCCCGCCCCCGCCGCCATCACCGGTCCGGCGTTGGGGCTTTCCCATGCCCGCGCCTGCTCGCGCCAGCAGCGCCAGGCTTGGGGCGCATTGCCGAACAAGGCATACGTCAGTGCCGTGAGGCGCGCCGGAATCCAGTTGAGCGCGTCGTCCAGGCGTGCGGCGGCCCAGCCGAAATGGAGGTAATGCGCGCTCTTGTAGCCCCACATCGCATCCAGCGTATTGGCGAGACGATAGGCCACCGCCCCCGGCGCGCCCGCGACGAAAAACCAGAACAGCGCGCCGAACACGGCATCGCAGCCGTTTTCCAGCACCGATTCCACCCCCGCGCGGGCCACGGCGCTTTCGTCCATCGCCGCCGTGTCGCGGCTGACGATGCGGCCGACTTTTTCCCGCGCCCGTTCCAGGTCGCCGGCCTGCAAGGCGGCGCGAATTTCGGCGGCGTGCTCCCCCAGGCTGGCAGCGCCCAGGGCAAGGTAAAGCAGGACGGCTTCACCCAGCCAGGCGTAAGCGCCCATGGCGCGCAAGCCGAGCCACAGCGGCAGGACGACACCGCCCAGCAACAGCGACAGCGACAACAGGCCGCGCAGGCGGCGGGGCCATGACGCGCAATCGGCCGGGCCGTAGAACACTGCTTCCGCCCTGTTTACCAGCCAGCCGAACCCCACCAGCGGGTGCCAGCGGGGCGGTTCCTTGAGCTGGTGGTCGAGCAGCACGGCGAGGAGTGCGGTGAGGGCGTGGGCCATGGCTCAGAAACGCAAAGCCAGGGCCAGCAAAACGGCTGCTTCGGACAACTCGACCGCCGCCCCAAGCATGTCGCCGGTCATGCCGCCAAGGCGGGCAAGGAACGCCCGGCGCAGCAGGAAACCGACGACAAGCACAGCCAGAACGGCTTTCCAGCCATCCGCCAGAAAGCAAACGCCTAGCGCAATCGCCAGCAGAAGGGCCAAGGCGCTCTTGCGCGGCAGATGCCCGGCAATGGCCGCACCCATGCCGCCGGCACGCACGTAGGGCGTGCTCAGCAGCATGCCGAGCAACGCTGTCCGACCCAGCAGCGGGGCCAGCAGCAAAGCAGGCCAGGCGTTGCCCTTGAGCAGCACGGCCAGTGCGGCGAATTTGAGCAGCAGCACCAGCACGGTGGTCGAAACGGCAGCCGGGCCGCTGCGCGGGTCTTTCATGATGTCGAGCGTGCGCTGGCGGTCGCCGTGTCCGCCCACCCAGGCATCGGCGGTGTCCGCCAGGCCGTCGAGATGCAGACCGCCGGTCAGCAGCACCCACACAGTCAGCAGCAATGCCGCCTGCAGCGACGCAGCGCTGGCGCCTATGGCGAATTGCAGCGCAGCCAGCAAGGCGCCGATGAGCAGGCCCACCAGCGGATAGAACAACGCCGAGCGGCCCCAGTCGCGCGGCGCAAGCTCGGCCAGGGCCGGGGTGGGCAGGCGGGTGAGAAACTGGATCGCCAGCACCAGGGCTTTCATCGCAGCACCTCGCTTGGGACTGTAGGTCGGCATTCATGCCGACATGTCGGGCTGAAGCCCGACCTACAAGTGGATTTTTTCAGGTTCATCGCGGATTTCTTCCGAGAAACATCAGTTCGCTCTGGGCCTGATCGCCCAGCACCCGGATGCGACTGACGGAGGCGAACGGCACGTTGAGGCGGAACAGGTGGCTGCGCGGCATCGCCAGCACCCGGGCAATGATGAGGCGGATCACGCCGCCGTGGCAAACCAGCAATATTCTTTTGCCCGCGTGGCGCTGCAGCAGGTCGTTCCAGCCCGCCGCCACGCGCGCCTCGAAATCAGCCAGCGGCTCGCCGCCGGGCGGGGTGTGCTGTGCCGGGTCGCGCCAGAAGCGCGCCAGGGCTTCCGGGTCGCGGGCGGCGACTTGCTCCGCCGTGAGACCTTCCCAGGCGCCGAAGCCGATTTCGCGCAGGTGCGGTTCGCTTTCCAGCGGCACCCCGAGGCGGGAGGCCAGCTCGGCGGAAAAATCGGCGCAACGCCGCAACGGCGAAGTCACGATCACCTCCCAGCCACCGGCCGTTGCCGCTGCGGCGTGCATCTGGGCCCAGCCGGTCGCGCTGAGCGGGTCGTCGATATGGCCGCGAAACCGCACCCCGCCTTCTGGCTCGCCGTGCCGCAGCAGGTCGATCAGGGTTTCAGCCATCGCTAGATATGAGACTCGCGTAGCGAGCCTGCGTCCCCCTCTCCCGTAAACGGGGGAGGGCAGGGGTGGGGGAAAACAGCATGGCGAGTGTCATCCTAGGGGTAGTCCGTTGTCATGCCCGTTTTGCTGACACCCCGGCCTCGGCGAAAGTCGCCATCTGGCCGTGCAGCGCGGCGGCCAAGCGCAGGATGGGCAGCGCCACCGCCGCGCCGCTGCCTTCGCCCAGGCGCATGTCGAGGTTCACCAGGGGGCGGGCGTCGAGGGCTTGCATGAGGTGAACATAGCCCGGCTCGGCCGAGGCGTGGCCGAAGAACAGCCAGTCCGCCACGTCGGGGCGGATGCGCAGAGCGAGCAGGGCGGCGCTGCTGGCGATGAAGCCGTCCACCAGCACCGGCAGGCCGGCCTGGGCGCTGGCGATGTAGGCGCCGCACAAGGCCGCGATCTCGAAACCGCCGACATGGCGCAGGATTTCCAGCGGCGAGGTCAGCGCGGACCGGTGCAGGGCCAAGGCGTCGTCGATGATTTGCGCCTTGCGGCTGACGCCGCTGGCGTCCAGCCCGGTGCCGGGACCGGCGATTTCAAATGCCGATTTCCCCAGCAGGGCACAGGCCACTGCAGTGGCGGCGCTGGTGTTGGCGATGCCCATTTCACCACCGATGAAAAGCTGGGCGTCATCCTTCAGTGCCTGTATCACGGCATCCCGTCCGACCTGCAGGGCGGCCGCAAGCTGGCTTTCGCTCATGGCCGGTTGGCGCCGGAAATTGGCCGTACCCTCTCCCGCCTTGTTGACGATCACGCCCAGCATCGCGGCGGAATCCGATTTGCTGCCCACGTCCACCACTTCCAGCGAGGCGCCGAGGTTGCGCGCCAGCACGCTGATGGCCGCGCCGCCATGGGCGAAATTGGCGATCATCTGGCCGGTGACGGCCTGGGGAAAGGCCGACACGCTTTCGTCGGCAATGCCGTGGTCGGCGGCGAACACCGTGATGCGCACCCGCTCCAGGCTGGGCTGCTGCGTGCCCTGCATGGCCGCCAGGCGCACGGCGATTTCTTCCAGGCAGCCGAGCGAGCCCGGCGGCTTGGTGAGCTGGCCCTGGCGGGCTTGCGCGGCGGCCAGGACAGCCTGGTCGATCGGTTGAGCCGGGGTTTCCAGCCATTGCATGTTCATAGAGGCGATCCTTTCAATACCAGCGGCAATCCGGCCGCCACGAATACCACCCGGTCGCAGATTCGCGCCAGATCCTGATGTAGTCGTCCCGCCTCATCACAGAAACGGCGCGACAGTTCACCCAGCGGCACGATGCCCATGCCGACCTCGTTGCTCACCAGCAGGATGCGCCCCGGTAAATCGGGCAGGGTGTGCAGCAAAGCCTCGCTCTCGCGGCGCAACAGGTTTTCGTCTTCCGCGGCGAGCAGGTTGTTGAGCCACAGGGTGAGGCAATCCACGATCAGGCAGCTATCCGGGGCGGCATGGGTTTTCATGACCTCGGCCAGCCGCAACGGCTCTTCCACCAGGCGCCACTCGGCAGGACGCCGCGCCTGATGGTGGGCGATGCGCGCGCTCATTTCGCCGTCCCCGGCGGTGGCGGTGGCGATGTAGGTCACGGCCAGCCAGGATTCCCGCGCCAACCGTTCGGCCAGCGCGCTCTTGCCGGAGCGCGCGCCGCCAAGAATCAGTTCCATTCCAAAACAAGCGTCCTTTACCATTGCCCCTTCTCCCTCTGGGAGAAGGTTGTCTCGCCCGTGTGAGCAGCTCTGCTGCCACTCGCGGCGGGGACACTCCTTGCGGGTGGGATGAGGGAAGCGCTCCGGAAAAAAGCAATCCAATTAAAACCAACGCTCATCATAAATCCACGCCTTTCTGCGCCTTGACCCCGGCGCGATAGGCGTGTTTTTCGTCGGCGATTTCCGACACCGTGTCGGCCAGCTCGACCAGTGCAGGCGAGGCGCCGCGCCCGGTAACGACCACGTGCTGCATCGGAGGCCGTGCGGCGATAGCGTCCAGCACGGCGTCCTGGTCGAGGTAGCCGTAGCTCAGCAGGTAGGTGAGTTCGTCCAGCACCACCAGGTCGAACGAGGCATCTGCCAGCATGCGCTGCGCGACCTCCCAGCCGCGCCGGGCGGTGGCGATGTCCTGTGCGCGATCCTGGGTGTCCCAGGTGAAGCCGTCGCCGAGCACGTGCCATTCCACGCCGGGCTGGCGGCTGAAGAAGGCCTCTTCGCCGGTGTCGGTGCGACTCTTGATGAACTGCGCCACACCCACTTTCATGCCGTGCCCCAGGGCGCGTGCCACCATGCCGAAGGCGGAGGAGCTCTTGCCCTTGCCGTTGCCGGTGAGCACGATCAGCAGGCCGCGCTCGTCGCCGGCGCGCGCGATGTTCGCGTCGATCAGCGCTTTCTTGCGCGCCATGCGGGCCTTGTGGCGGCTGTCGAGATCGTCAATCACAACAATCGCCCTTCACGTTTGCCCCCTCTCCCGCAAGCGGGAGAGGGTTGGGGAGAGGGACGCCCCGGCAGCCCTGCCACAACGACATGCACCAGCGCGGCCAGGCCGAGGTAAAGCGCAAGGGACGAGAGCGTGGCGGGGAAATACTTCACCAGACGCGGGATGAATTCAGCCAGGACGGGATCGGCGAAACGACGGGAGAAGAAATAAAAACCGCCGCTGGAGAACAGTTCGGCCAACCCCGCGCCGCCCAGCGCGCAACCCAGCAGCCACGGCAGCGCCGACCAGGACAGGCGATGGCGTCGGGCGTAGACGCGGCCGGCCAGGAACAGGACGGCATAGGCCGGGATGAGGAAGCCGTAGGCGGGCGAGACGCAGAAATCGCTCACACCGCCCACGGTGATGGCGAGGTAATCGACCAGCGCCGCCTCCAGCATCAGCACGGGCACGGCCCAGAGAGGCCGCAGGTAGATGCCGGCGAGGAAAAACACCGCCCAGGAGGCGTCTGGCAGGGCATGCAGCGTCGCCCAGTGATGGCTGCGGGTGAGGGCCATCAGCAGGGCCAGTGCGCCGCCGCCGGCGAGTTGCCGGCGCGAAATCGAAGACAGCATGGCATGCTCCTTATTTGACAGGTTGATAACGCAGGGCCACGAACAGGCCGCGCCCCGGTGCAGCGTAGAGGCGAGTGGAAGTGCGAGCCAGAGCATAATCCTTGTCGAATACGTTTTCCATCCGCAGGCCGAGAGCCGTGTCCTTGTTCAGCGCATACTCGTAGATCGCGTTGACCAGGCCGTAGCCGGCTAACTGGCGCGTACCCTGGACGTCCTGCCGTTCGGAATAGGCGCTGCCTTCGAGGCGCAGCCGGTGCGCGCCGAACTGGCGCGACGCAGCGAGGATCAGGCTGTCTTTCGGACGGCGGTCCAGCTGGTTGCCGGTATCGAGATTTTCCGCAAGCAAACGCGTGTATGCGGCAGTCCAGTCCCAGCCCAGCCCAAGGGCGTGGCCGGTCAGCTCGAGTCCGCGGATACGGGCCGAGCTGACGTTGGCCGGCTGGTAGCTGTAGGTCGTAAGGACTGCCCCGCCGACGATGCCGCCCGGGGTGATGGCTGGCGCCCAATCGATCAGCTCCTTGATCTGCGTTTCATACAGGTTTGCGCCCACATTCCAGGTCGCTTGCCGGTAGCGCAGCCCTAATTCCGAGCTGCGCGAGGTTTCCGGTCTGAGGTTGGGATTACCCTGGGTGACATAGGTGTCGGTGTAGGTGGTTCCGCCCCATGCATAGCTGTAGCTCTCGCTGCTGAAGGGCCAGAACAGGTCGTTGACGGTGGGCGCCTTGAAGGCGGTACCGTGCGTGGCGGTCAGCCGCAGCGCCGGGGAGAGGTCGCGACCCCAGCCGACATTCCAGGTGTTGTAGCCGCCGAAGACCTCGTGTTTGTCGCGGCGCGCACCCAGCTGGGCGTCCCCGCCCAGCGCAGCGAACTGGTATTGCGCGAACAGGCCCGTGTTCTCGACGCTTTTGTCGATGGTGCCGCTGTTGTTCTTGGTGGCGCGGTCCTTCCAGTAGTCCGCGCCGATGCTGAACCGGCCTGCCGCCGTGAGCAGGTCGTGCTGCCAGGACAGGCTGTCCCGCGAGGTGGTGATCCCGGAGGGGATATACGGGCTATGCGAGGTAAAGCTGTCCAGCGCGTTGCCCAACACCAGGGTCTGGGTCCAGCCCTGATTGATGCGATGGCCGAGCTTCAGGCTGGCGGTGCGGTTCCGGTAATCGTTGTTGCCGGTGGCCGGGTCCAGTTCGTTGCGCCCCTCAGACTGCGCCAGCCTGAGGCCGAGCGACAAATCCGGCGTGATATTGCCGTCGAGGCCGAATGCCGCATGGTTGCGTTTGAAACCATAAGCGGTGGCATCGGTGGAAAAGGTGGGCAGCCCATCGGTCGACTCGCTGCCGGCCTCCACGCTGTAACGCCAGTCATCGCCGCCGCCCAGGTAGGCATTCAGGGCTTGCGTCCCCCTGCTGCCGACAGTCGCGCTCACGCCAGAGCTGGCATTGCGGCGCGTAAATATCTGGATCACGCCGCCGATGGCATCGGAGCCATACAGGCTGGAAAGCGGGCCGCGCACGATCTCGATGCGCTCGATCTGCTCGGGAGACAGCGCATTCCAGTCATATTCGCCGGTCGTTGCCGAAGCCGCGCGCACGCCGTCCACCAGCACCAGGACATGCTTTGCGGCGGTGCCGCGCAAGTAGATGGAGGTGCCCTTGCCTTCGCCTCCGGTACGGGCCGCGTTCAGCCCCGCATATTGATTGAGCAACGCCATCAGGTTGTTCGCCTGGCTGTGCTCGATATCGCTGCGCGTAATGACGGTAGCCGAAGCCAGGGTTTCGTCCGCGCTGCGCGCCGTGCGCGTGGCTGTAACAACGATGTCGTCGAGTGGATAAACCGGCAATTGTTCGGCGCCGGCGCCGGTGACCAGGGCCAGGGATGCCAGGCCCAGTTTGATGTTTCGCTTCATTTCAGGTTTTCCATAATTCCGGCCAGCGTCCCCGCAGGCCATGAGCTCAAATAATGGAAATACCCCGGAATGGCACAAGGCCATGCTGGCTAACCGTCACCCCGCGGCATTCCCACGTCCTGTTCCAGGCCGGTCTCCGGGCTCGCAAGTCTTGACGTATCGCCTTCCCATGTTTGCACACAGTGGCTGGTTGATACGCCCGCACTCGCTTACCGTTGCGGGGGCAGCATCGGCTTGATCCGCCCTGAGGCAGACTCACCGATTTCCCGTTTAACTCCTGCGCCGGATGGCGACAGGGGCACCTGAAACGGGGCGTATTTTAGCACGGGGGGCGAGGGAACGGATCGGGATGCTGCGCTTCGTGCAAGTTGTTGGGCAGCAACGGCCACCAAAGGAAGCTCATGCGGATGAAGGTTGTAATGTCAAAGATTGACCCATTGGTTCAATCGCCATACAATCTCCCAAAATGGGAGCTTTGATCGTGAGAGTGATTGCCAAGAGCACGCTGGTCAAGTATTGGAGTCGGCCCGAATGTGCGGATTCGAAAGGCGCCTTACAAAGCTGGTACGACGAAGCGATTAAGGCGGACTGGAAAACTCCGCAGGACATAAAAGAGCAGTACAGAAGTGCGAGCATCTGCGGCAACAACCGTGTGGTGTTCAACATTTCCGGGAACAAATACCGATTAGTCGTCGAGATGCAATATCGGGCCGGAATTGTGTGGGTGAAATTCGTTGGAACCCATGCTCAATACGACCAGATCAACGTGGAGACCGTCAATGAATATTAAGCCGATCCGCAACGACGACGACTTGCTCGCCGCATTCAAGCGTCTGGAAATCGTCTACCAGGCGCAGGAGGGAACGCCGGAAGCAGACGAGATGGAAATCCTTGTGACGCTTATTGAAGCGTATGAACACAAGCATTTCCCGATAGGCGTGGTGGATCCGGTCGAAGCGATAAAATTCAGAATGGAGCAGCAGGGACTCACCCCGAAAGACCTTGAGCCATTTATCGGTTCCAGCGGTCGAGTTTCCGAAGTGTTGAATCACAAGCGCAGGTTGAGTCTAAAAATGGTGAAGCGGCTGCACGACGGCTTGCACATCCCTTACGAAAGTCTTTTGGCAGCCGCATAACTGGCGAACGGGGCACCACACACCACGCGCACTCACCGCCCCGGCAAAGTCAGCGACGCCTGCCCCCCGGCCCGCAACACATTTTCCCCGGGCGCGAACAACACCTCCAGCGCGTACAGCGGCGACCCGTTCTTGTCGCGCGCGGCGGGCTCCAGGCCCAGCATGGTGATGCTGCCGCGGAAGTGCAACTGGCCGACGGTGACATTCACTTCTCCGCCGACTTTCAGGTTGTTGAGCCGTTCTTCGCTCACCTGGGCGTGGGCGATCATTTCCCCGGCTTTGGCCAGTGCCAGCAAGGCCTGCGGCTGCAAGCCCGCCGCCACGGCCTGGCCCGGTTCCACCATACGCGCCACGACCAGGGCGTCGAAGGGTGCGCGCAGCACGCTGTCGGCACGGCTCTTCGCTTCCTGCTTGTAGCGCGCCTGGGCTTCCCTGAACTGGGCTGCCGCCCTGGCCTGGCGCAATCTGGCCTGGTCCAGTTCGGTGGTGGATATCACGCTGCGGTCATACAGCTCCTGCACGCGCTTCAGGTCGCGCTGCGCCTCGGCGGCCTCGTCCTTCTGACGCGCCACGGCGGCGGCGGCCTCCTCGGCGCGCGCAGCATAGATACGGTCATCGAGCTGCAGCAGTGCCTGGCCTTTCTTGACGCGGTCTCCCGGCTTCGCGTTCACGGTTTGCACCACGCCCGAAACCGGGGTGGAGAGCTCCACCCGCTGCGACCATTGCAGCACGGCGGGCACCTCAGCCGCCTGGACAGCTGCAGCGGCCAGCCAGGTTGCCATCAGAACAAGCATGAGGCTGCGCTTCATGCTTGTTTCCCTCACCCCTTCCCTCTCCCATAAATGGGCGAGGGGGACGAAGTGTCGCTGCGCGACCGTCATGATCAGCCATCGTTTCATTTCGTTTGCTCCTTGTTTTCACCTGCCATCTTATCCTCGGCGACTTTTCCCAGGGGCTGGCCCAGCAGCGCCTCCAGTCTGGCGAAAGCCAGGGCGAGCCGGTATTCGGTTTGGCGCTCGCGCAGCTTGGCGGCCATAGTCGCCGCCATGGAATCGCCAAGATTGGTTTTCAGCTCCATCTCGTACTGGCCGCGCGCACGCTCCAGCGCCAGATCGCGGTAGTCGGTGTTTTTCCGCGCGGCGGTGCGCGCGGTGCGCTGCAGCTCGCCGATTTCGAGCCAGGTTTCCAGCAGCGTCTGTTCCAGGTCGAGGCTCAATTTTTCGCTTTCCGCCTGCAGGTGCTGGAATTGCGCCTGCTCGCGCGCCATCAGCGCGTTCACCCGGTTGCCGGTATACAAAGGCCAGGTCAGCACCACGCCGCCCCGCAGGTTGTCCCGCGTGGTCGCCTCGCGGCTGTAGTCGGCGGCTTCCAGTTCGAGATCGAGCGCCGGTGACTTTTCGGCGCGCACCGCCTCGATGCGCTGGGTTGCCGCCGCGAGCTGGGCGCGCAGTGCGGCGAGGCGCGGGCTGGAGCTGCGCAGCAGCGGCAGCAGCTGTTCGTATTCGGGCAAGGGACGATTATTGCCAACCAGGTCGGGATCGGCCAGGTCGGCAGCGAGCCGGCCGGGGCGGTTCATGGCGTTGGCCAGTTGCGCGCGGGCCAGGCGCTGGCGTGCCTGGGCGGCATTGCGTTTGACCAGCCACTCCTGGTAGACAGACTCCAGTTCGGCCACGTCGGCGGCAGCGAGCTGCCCCGCTGCAAGGCGATCGCGTGCGTTGTCGAAATTGACGTAGGCGACGGCCATGTATTCGTTGTCGCTGGCGTATTGCATGTCCGCCAGCAACACCGCGAAGAAGCGCGCCATGATGTCGAGGCGCCGCCGCGCGCGGACATCCAGCAGACTGGCCGCGCGCGCTTCGAGCAGAGAATCTGCCGCCTGGGTAGAGCGTGCGGTACGGCCGAAGTCGTAGAGCGATTTGCGCGCATTGAGCTTGAGCGAGTTGTCGCTCACCGTGTCCGGGCCGCTGGTCGGCCTGGCCTGGCGCAGGCCGGCTTCGAGGCTGAGGCTCCAGTCACCGCGCGCCGCGGCGAGATCGCGATCGGCCGCGGCCGCTGCCTGATCGGCCACGGCCAGGGCGAGATCGGGGTGGGCTTCCTGCGCCGCGGCCAGTGCCTGATCGAGGGTCAACGCCGCGACACTGGCGGCGTGCGACGATATGCTGGCGAACGACAGCAACAATGCCAGCACGAGTGATTTCATTGCGCAACCTGTTGCTTGTACTTGGCGAAAGGCATGGTTTTGTATGCTCCATCGACGACGTAGCGGCCCAGCGCCATGAATTCCTTCACGTCCTTGGCCGCGCCGGTGAAGCGCGTGAGCGGCTGGCCGGAGAGGTCGAAAAAGATGAACGCCGGTGTGGCGCGCACGCGGTGGTCGAGGGCGAACTTCTTCTCCGTGGTTTCCTTGCCGGAAAAATCGACCAGGGCGTTGGCACCCTCGGTGTCGACGCTGAATACCAGGAAATGCTTGCGGTAATAGTCCTGCACTTCGGACTGGTTGAGGATGGTCTCTTTCATGCGGTGGCAGAAGGGGCACTCTTCCATCTCGAACATCAGCAGGATGCCTTGCTTGCCTCCCCTTTTCGCCGTGTCCAACTCGGCCTTGAAATCGCCCAGGCTCTGGTCGAAGAAATACTGTTGCACGTCGCGCGTTTCCGCCTGAGCGGCAAACGCGCCCAGGCACAGCATCAGACCCAGCAGGAATTTGGCCATGCCGCTCTCCTCACCTATTTTTTCGCTTTGATATAGTTTTCTATCGCCTTGCGCGTGAGAGCGCCGACGTTATAGGCCACGATCTTGCCCTGCGGATTGAACAGGTAGGTGGTCGGCAAGCCGTTCACCGCTCCCACCTGGGCGGCCGATTCGTAAGTACCGAGGATCACCGGGTAGGTGATGAACATCTGGTCGGCGAACTCCTTAACCTGCTGCGGGCTGCGGTAATCCAGCGCCACGCCCAACACCACCAGGTCCTTGTCCTTGTGCTTGTCGTGCAGCGCGATCAGGTCGGGGATTTCTTCCAGGCAGGGCGGGCACCAGGTCGCCCAGAAGTTCACCAGCACCCATTTGCCCTTGTAGCCGGCCAGGGTGTGAGTCTTCCCCTGCGTGTCCTGGAACGAAAACCCGGCGGCGGATGCAAGCACGGACATGCCCAGCAGGGCGATAGCGAAAACGGTGCGGAACAACACCTTAGTGGCCATGTTTGTCATCTCCCTTCTCTTCCTCGTGTTTTTCGCTGCCATGCGCGTCGGCCGCATGAGTCAGATACAGCGCCAGGCCGATCAGCGCCAGGCTGCCGCCGAGATAGAGCAGGTCTAGCGTCGTCTTCATTTCCATCTTGAGCGCCTGCTCAAACAGGGTGACGATCAGGATCATGAGGATCACCTTGGCGAGACGGGCTTTCAGGTCGTCCAGGCTTTCGATCACCAGGATCTTGCTCGATGTCTTGCTGCCATGCGCCTCGTCGATGTCGCTGATGAACAGTTCGTACATGCCGAGGGAGAATATCAGCATCACCGTGGCCAACAGGTAGCCGTCGACCACCTCGACGATGTGGGTGATGGTTTCATCGTGCAGCACCTTGCGCGCGTCGACGGCCAGGCTCGGGTCGGCGTAGTGAAAGATGTGCGCGATGAGATAGACCACGTCAACCGTGGCCATGTAGAAAATCGCAAATCCGGCCGCCATGCTGGCGATCACCGCGAACAGCACGACATAGCGGCTGCGCCACAGCGCGCCTTCAAACAGTTTTTCGAGCAGACTCATCATGTATTAATTACCTGGACCAGAAGGGAAACGCGGGCAATCCCGGAGAATTGAGTTATATCGGCCATTTTACGCGGTTTAAATGTTTTACAAACCGGGTAATAGTTTCTAGAATCAATGCTGATAACACATAAAAACAGCAGGCTGGGAAATACGCCATCATGACCATCAAACTTTCCGTACCCGCGCCGGAACAGAATTTAACCGTAGAAACACATCCCAAGCAAGTCGCCGAGTGGCTGGAGGCGCTGCCGCTCACCAATCTGAACGAGGCTTCACGCGCTATTCTGGACACGCTGAGCGCGATGAACCGCAGCAAGGTCGCGGAGGACACCCGCCTCAAATTGCTCGAGCTTTACCGCGCCAGCATCACCAACCTGATGCCGTCACTGGAACAACAATACTCCGGCCAGCCCTTGCCGCTGCCGGAAAAAAGCCGGCACATGGCCGCCCAGGCGCGCCAGTTGCATACCGAACTGGCTTACGGATACAAGATCATCCTGCTCGAACACGCCGGCAAACGCCTTAATTTCGGCAGCAACAAGCAACTGCCGCTGGTGGTGGAACGCGCCATTGCCAGTCTGGGACAAATGCTGGTGGTGTGCTACCAGACCTACGCACCGACCCCTGCCGGCGTATGGGCGGAAATGCACACCCTGTTCATGTACGCCGTGGAGCAGGGCATACAGGATGAGCCCGTACCCAACGCGGAACAGCAAAGCAGCGTCAACCTGGCCTACAAGCAGGCCCTGCTGCTGGCCCTGCTCGACCCCTACCGCCTGATGCAGGGCGAGGTCAACAAGGTGCTGGAATACCTCTCCCGCTTCGGCGGCCACGCCCATCTGCAACCGCTGATGCAGACCAGCAGCCCTTCCGGCTTCTTCCTGGTACGCCTCGACAGCGACAAGCCGCCGCGCGCCCTGGCTCACGACTCCACCGTCACCGACGCGCGCACCGACATCCTGCTCAACACCATAGAACTGGCGCGTTTGCTGCACCAGCAGATTCAGCGCCTGGAAGCCGGCGTCAATCCGAAATCGCTGCTGCTGCCCGTCAGCGCGAACGATTTCGGCTTTCCGAACCTGCTACGGCGCATGCTCAAGCACTGGGGCATCGCCCCCAAGCGGCTGTTCAACAGGATGCAGAACAGCGCCCGCATGGACATCTGTGCCGGCATCCGCGCCATCCATTTTTTCCTTAGCGGCGAAAGCGCTTCAGGCGCAGACAATCAGCCGGACAGCCAGGAAATGCAAGGCCAGGATACGGAAATCACCCTGGAACTGGCAGACTCGCCGTTCGACAAGACCAGCCACCAGACCTATGTATCGAAAAACTGGCTGATCATCAACGAAAGTGCCGGCGGCTTGGCGCTCGTCAAGGACCCCAAGACCGAAGCCCACGTGCGGGTCGGGGAAATCATCGGCCTGCGCCCGGAGAGCAACGAAGCCTGGAACATCGGCGTGGTGCGCTGGGTGAGCAGCGAAAACCCCAACCACCTGCAACTCGGCGCCCAGATGCTCGCGCCGACCGCGACGCCGGCGCTGATCCGTCCGGTGATCGCCAGCATCGGCACGCTTTTTCAGCCGGCGCTTCTGCTGCCGGAAATTCCCGCGCTCAAGCAACCCGCCACGCTGTTGGCGCTACGCGGCAGCTTCGCGCCACAGCGCGAATTCATGGTCGAAGGCATGGGCCGTCCGCAAAACATACGCGCCACCAGGCTGCTGGAACAGTCCGCCACCTTCGATCTATTCGAGTTTGCGCAAATTCAGCCCTAGGGGCCTTCGGATTTGATACACAAATCCTCCAGCGATCCGGACAGCGCTTCATTGATGTGACCGGACGCCCTTTGCGCCAGTTCCAGCAAGGGCAGTTCATCGTTCTCCGGCACACTGCTTTCAGGCCAGAATACGAACAGACGGAAAACGTCCGCCAGCGATATATCCGCTGCATTGCGCGCCAAAATCCAGCCTTGCCGGGCCGTGCGTTCCACCAGGCTTGCGTCGCGCAACTGGCGCAGGATGTCTTCGAGCTCTCCCAGCGCCAGACCGGTTTCCTGCCGCAGCAGCTGCAGGCTCGATGCCGCACCGCGCTGCTGGGCGCGACGCAACGCGCGCAGCACGCGCAGCGCATCGAAATAGTTCTGCCCGGCCGTGCGTTCGATACGCCAGGCACCGCCGCGCCAGTACGACAAGGACGCCGCCACCACCGCACCCGCCACGACCACCAGCCAGGACAGGTATATCCAGATCAGGAATACCGGCATGCTGGCGAACGCGCCGTACACCAGGGTATAGCTGGAAAAATGAAGTATATAGGCGGTAAAACCCCTGCTCATCAACTCCAGGCCCAGCCCCGCCACCAGCCCCCCCGCCAGCGCATGCTTGACCGGCACATAGCGATTGGGCACCGCCAGATAGAGCAGGGAGAAAGCCGCGATGGTTATCACGACCGGTACGACTTTCAGCACCACCACGCCCAATTCCGGGATGGACTCCACATAGCCGAGGGAATAGCTCACCAGGTAAGAGGTCAGCGACAGGCTGGCGCCGACGGACAACGGCCCGAGGGTCAGCACCGCCCAATAGGTGAGAATGCGCTGCAACAGGGGGCGTTGCGTGCGCACGCGCCAGATCAGGTTGAAGGCATGCTCGATGGTCAGCATCAGCATCAGGGCAGTCACCGCCAGCGCCGCTATGCCGGCGGCGGTAAGACGCGCGGCTTTCTCGGAGAACTGCTGCATGTACACGGTGATGATCTTGCCCGCGACTTCCGGCACCATGTTGGTGAGCAAAAAAATCTTGAGCTGCGTCATCAGCCCGGAAAACGCCGGGAACGCCGTGATCACCGTCAGGGCAATGACGATCAGCGGCACCAGCGACAGCAGCGTGGTATAGGTCAGACTGGAGGCGATCTGGACGCAGCGGTCTTCGTCGAAGCGCCGCGCCAGGAAACGCAGGAAGCCGAACAGTTCTGAGAGTTGGGCGTACATGGGAATGAATGAAAAGAGGTCAGCTATAATAGGCCATATTCAACCCCCTTGAGAATGACCGATGAGTGAAATACTGGTTCTCTACTACAGCCTGCACGGCGCAGTGAAGGAAATGGCACAGCTGGTCGCGCGCGGCGTGGAACAGATTCCCGGCGCAACGGCGCGCATCCGCACCGTACCGAAAGTGTCCATGGTGTGCGAAGCAGTGGAGGACGGCATTCCCGATTCCGGCGCACCGTACGTCGAGCTCAAGGACCTGGAGGAATGCATCGGCCTGGCGCTGGGCAGCCCCACCCGTTTCGGCAACATGGCCGCGCCGATGAAGTACTTCTGGGACGGCACCACGCCGCTGTGGCTGAAAGGCGCGCTGGTCGGCAAACCGGCCGCGCTGTTCACCTCCACCGCCAGCATGCACGGCGGCCAGGAAACCACGCTGGTTTCCATGATGCTGCCGCTGCTGCACCACGGCATGCTGATCGCCGGCCTGCCCTACTCCAACCCCGAGCTCGCCGCCACCAGTGCAGGCGGAACGCCTTACGGCGCGAGCCACGTCGCCGGGACGGACGGCAACAAACCCTTTACCGAGGAAGAACGCAAGCTGTGCATCGCCCTCGGCAGGCGCGTGGCGGAAACCGCGTTGAAGCTGGTCAAATGAGCGGGAGTGAAGACATCCTTGCCGCACGCCGCCTGCTACGTTCCCAGCACTCCGCCGCCCTTGCCACCCTGTCGCTCAAGCAGGCGGGCCACCCCTTCGCCAGCGGCGTGGACTACTTTACCGATTACGCCGGGCGGCCCGTTTTCCTCATCAGCAGCCTGGCGGAACACAGCAAGAACATCACCGCCGACCCGCGCATCAGCCTGCTGGTGCAGGGCGCATCGAACGACGTGCAGGCGAGCCCGCGCCTGACCGTGGTGGGCAAGGCATCGGGCGTCAGCGCCGCGGAAGCCGCTGGACTGAAAGCACGCTACCTGCGCTACTTCCCCGACGCCGAGCAATACTTCGCGCTGGACTTTTTCTTCTGCCGCCTCGAGCCAGAACAACTGCGCTACGTGGGCGGCTTCGGTGTCGCGCGCTGGATTGCGTCGGGCGATTTCCTGGCCGCAGAAAGCGGCTGGGAAGCAGCGGAAAGCGCCGCTACCGCGCGCTTCCCCACCCTGGTCGGACTGGACTGCGACGGCTTCGATCTGCGCAGCGGCAAGCTGCCCGAACGCCGCGATTTCGCTGCCCCCCTTACCCCGGACCAGGCGGCAAACGCCCTGGCCGCCCTGACCGAAAGCCCTTCCGCATGAAAAACCTGCTGCACTACAGCACTATCGTCAGCCTGATCGCCGTGATCGTCCTTTGCCTGGCATGGGAAGGCTGGCTCGCCCCCGTCCGCCCGGGCGGCTCGCTGCTGGTAGTGAAGGCCGTGCCCCTGCTGCTGCCCCTGTTCGGCATCCTGCGCGGCAAGGTCTACACCTACCAGTGGTCCTCGATGCTGATCCTGCTGTACCTCAGCGAAGGCGCAGTGCGCGCCTGGTCCGACCACGGCCTGGGCGCCGCACTGGCTTCCGTCGAGGCGGTTCTCAGCGTGGTCTTTTATCTCAGCGCGGTGTTTTATGTCCGAGTCAGCGCGCGTCACTAAACTGCTCCGGCTTTACGGCCGGGTGCAGGGCGTCTTTTACCGCGAGTCCATGTGCCGCAAAGCGGCGGAACTCGGCGTCACCGGCTGGGTGCGCAACCGCCGCGACGGCACGGTGGAAGCCATGGTTCAGGGCGACGAGGAAGCCGTGCGACGCATGCTGGAATGGGCGCGGAGAGGGCCGGAAATGGCGCAGGTCACGGACATGGTGGTGGGACAAGGCAGCGGCAGCTATGCGGAGTTCGAACGGCGGGACACCGACTGACTTTTATCACCCGTTTTATGCCCTTTGCATTACCCCGATAAGCGGACTATCATGTCCGCTTAGTTAATTTCAACTCAGGGGGAACCATGTTCTATTTCAAGGGATTGATCAATGCCTTGCTGCGCAAGAAAAACGACGATCCCGTCGGCGACCTGAAATCCGCCACCATCTGGGTGCAGGAACTGCCGAAAAGCGACATCGGGCAGGCGCAGCAGGAGATTATCAAGGCGCTGGGCAGCCTCAATACCAACCCCGCCACCGGCCTCAAGGAACGCATCCGCGTCCTGCTCTACCTGGACGAAAAAGCGCTCTCCCTGCAGGAAACGCTGTGCCGCGAATACCTCGCCGCCATGGACCAACCATCCTCGTCCGCGCATCAGCAGATTCACACCATTCTCCAGTTCTGGGAAGAAATGGCGCACGGCTACCGCCTGTGTATCCGCATCTTTTCCAAGACCGGCGGCAATGGGGACATCCGCAAGCAGATACCGCTCCTCACCGCCAAGGCGATCCACTTTTGTGCCATGCAGGCGAAATGGTGTCATTTGCGCTACCTGCCCGTCGACCCCGGCGTCTGGCGCAAGCTGCACCGGCTTTACCAGTTTGCCGAACAGGAAAACTTCGACCGTACCCCGGTACAGCTTTATCCGCAGCAGGACGAGACAACCTGCACGGCAGAATACCTGCAGCCGATGATGCTGCATCTGGCCAATCCTGCCAGCCTGCTTCCGGCGCAGATCGAGATGGTAGATTTCTGGCTCGACACGTGGGCCAAAAGCCTGGTGATCGAGAGCGCTTTCCGCCCCCACCGCCAGCTCTTTGCCATCAACCTCGGCGACACGAAACCCGCGCGCAAGCTGCGGCGCAACATGCTGGGGGAAAAATACCGCTACTGGGGCGTGGGCATGCTGCTGATCACCATCACCAAGGTTGTCGAGCGCCTGAAACAGGGGGAAATGCCGGCACGCCTGAAACTGAGCGAAGATTGCCGCCTGCCGGGCTGCTTCGAGCTGATCGACGAAGTCACCCGGCGCTGGAACGGACAAGGCGGCACCCGCAAGCACGAAAGGACAGCAGCGCAGAAAACGCTTCTGGCGGTGCAAGGACTCGGGAATATCGTTGCCCACCTGAAGGGGCGGCATCAAGCGGGCATGACCGCAACATACCGCACGCAGGACAATGCCCTGGACGGCCAGACCATCATCCCGCCGAGCAAGGAGGCGGAATTGTTCGAAGAAGCCCAGCAATGGCAGGTGGAAAACGAATCGCTGAGCGGCTATGGCGTTACCTTCCACAGCAACGGCGCCGCCCAACTCAAAATCGGCGCCCTGATCAGCCTCAAGGAAGCAACTACCCCCAACCTCGCCATCGGGATCGTGCGCCGCATCAATAACGAACCGCCGCGCCAGGTGCACGCGGGCATCCAGACCTTGAGCCAGACCCCGGTGCTGGTGTCTCTGCACCCCCTGCCGGGAGAAAAAGGCAGGCCCGCCAGCGCCATTTACCTGCCCGAGCTGACAAAACTACAACTGGGCCGCAGCCTGTTGCTCCCCTGCAGGATCTACGCCCAGGGCAAGCTGGTGCAACTCAAGGCGCAGGGAAAGGCCTATACCATCCGCCTCCAGAACGAGGGAGAACGCGGCGGTGATTACGTCAGGACCGGCTTCGACGTGGTGGCGAAGCACTGAATAGGTGCCGATTGCAGCGCGCACCAGCACGACCTCATGCACAGTTGCACCGTGTCCGCCAGCGTGGCAAAGTGATTTCTCTCAGTCATTATTTTGAGATGATTGCCGTCGATTAAGGCTTCTTACTTCCCACGGTATCCCGGCGTGCAAGGAGGAAATCATGCAGGTCAAAATTCTGGGCTGCTGCGGCGGCGTCGGTGGAAGCAGGCGCACCATATCGTTGCTGGTGGATGATGAAATCGCCATCGACGCAGGTTCCGGGCTGGCGGACCTGTCGCTGGAACAGATGGCGCGCATCGACCATGTATTTCTCACCCACTCCCATCTCGACCACACCGGTTTTCTGCCCCTGCTGGCCGATGCAGCGGCATTCCTGCGCCAGCGCACGCTGGAAGTTCATGCCCAGGAACAGACCATCGCGGCATTGCACGAGCACATGCTGAACGGGATCCTGTGGCCGGACTACAGCGTGAAGCCCAGCCGCGAAAACCCATACCTGCGTTTTCACCCCCTCACCGTGGGACAAACGATCACGCTGGGCGAACGCCGCATCACCGCGCTGCCGGCCCTGCACGCGGTGCCCGGCGTTGGTTACCGCATCGACAGCGGCGCCGCGAGCTTCGTTTACAGCGGCGACACCACCTTGTGCCCCGCGTTCTGGAAGGCGCTCAACGCCATCGACAACCTGGTTTACCTGATGATCGAGGTCACATTCCTCAACGCCAACCGGCAAGCAGCGGCGGAATCGGGCCACATGACGGCGGAACTGCTGGCCCAGGGGCTGGCGAGCCTGCAGCGGCCGGTGCAGTTGCTGATTGCTCACATGGAATCGGGGCGCGAGCAGGAGGCCATGGCGGAAGTGCAGGCGGCGGCAGGAAAATGGCGGCCGCGAGAGGTAAGGCAGGGCGAGGTATTCGAGCTCTGAGCTACTGTCGACGCGCGGGCAGCTTCACTCTTCCGGGTATTCGTCGTCGAACACCGGCAGCGACAGCTGCCAGTAGATCGCCGCGAGGCGCACCGCCAGCACGGTCGCGGCGGGCAGCGGGACGAGCAGGCTGGGCGGCGCGTGCAGGTGCGCCAGGACGACGAACATCACGCCGCCGACCAGGCAGGCGGTGGCGTAGATTTCCCGCCGCAGCACCAGCGGGATTTCCGCGCACAGCATGTCGCGCAGGATGCCGCCAGCCACGCCGGTCATGATGCCCATGATGATCACCACGATATAGGGCGCGCCGAAGTCGAACGCCTTGTTGGCACCGATGATGGTGAACACCGCCAGCCCCATGGCGTCGGCCACCAGGAAAATCGCCGGCGGAATACGGCTGACGTGGGTCGCCGCGTAAAAGGTTCCCAGCGCCGCCAGTCCAGCCACATAGAGGTAGAGCGGGTCGCTCACCCAGAACACCGGGTTGGCGTCGAGGATCACGTCGCGCAACGTGCCGCCGCCGAGCGACGACACCATGGCCACCACCACCACGCCGAACAGGTCCATGCGCTTGCCGCCGGCGCTCAGCACGCCGGCCGAGGCGAACACGGCAGTGCCGATCAGGTCGAGCTGGTAGATCAAGATGCCATCATCCAAAAAAACGATTAACCACGGAGTTCACGGAGAGCACGGAGAAACGTCCATGCTGCACAACGACGGCCCGGCGTTGATCCCCGCCCGCTTTTCTCCGTGCTCTCCGTGTCCTCCGTGGCAAAAAAGCCCTTCCCGCTCAAACTTGCGGGTGCGCGCGCTCCAGCTTGCTGTGCAGCTTGTTGAGCGCGTGCAGGTAGGACTTGGCCGAGGCGATCACGATGTCGGTGTCGGAACCCTGGCCGTTAACGATGCGCCCGCCCTTGGACAGGCGCACGGTAACCTCGCCCTGCGCGTCGGTGCCGCTGGTGATGTTGTTCACCGAATACAGCTGCAGTTCGGCGCCACTTTTGACGATCGAGTCGATCGCCTTGAACGCCGCGTCCACCGGGCCGCCGCCGTCCGCTTCGGCCTGCTGTTCCGCGCCGTTCACCGCCACCACCACGGTGGCGTGGGGGGTCTCGCCGGTTTCCGAGCACACTTTCAGGGACACCAGCTTGAACTGTTCCTGCTCCAGCGTGGCGGCTTCGTCGCTCACCAGCGCCTGCAGGTCTTCGTCGAAAATCTCGTGCTTCTTGTCCGCCAGTTCCTTGAAGCGGGCAAAAGCGCCATTGAGGGCATCTTCCGAGGGCAGCTCGATGCCCAGTTCGGCCAGCCGGCTCTTGAAGGCGTTGCGGCCGGAATGCTTGCCCATCACCATCTTGTTGGCGCTCCAGCCCACGTCCTCGGCACGCATGATTTCGTAGGTTTCGCGGTGCTTGAGCACGCCGTCCTGGTGAATGCCGGACTCGTGCGCGAAGGCGTTGGCGCCGACGATGGCCTTGTTGGGCTGCACCGCGAAGCCGGTGACGGACGCTACCAGGCGGCTGGCCGGCACGATCTGGGTGGTGTCGATCTGGGTGTCGCAAGTGAACAGGTCCTGGCGCGTGCGCACCGCCATCACTACTTCTTCCAGTGAGGCATTGCCCGCCCGCTCGCCCAGGCCGTTGATGGTGCATTCCACCTGGCGCGCACCGTTGAGCACGGCAGCCAGCGAATTGGCCACCGCCAGACCGAGGTCGTTATGGCAATGCACCGAGAAAATCGCCTTGTCGGCATTGGGAATGCGCTCGCGCAGCGTGGCGATCAAATGGCCGAACTGTTGAGGCAGGTTGTAGCCCACGGTGTCGGGAATGTTGAGCGTGCCGGCGCCGGCGTCGATCACCGCTTCGAGGATGCGGCACAAAAAATCGGGATCGGAACGGCCGGCGTCCTCGGGCGAGAACTCGACGTTGTCGGTCCACTTGCGCGCCCATTTCACCGCCTTGACCGCCTGTTCGACGACCTGGTCGGGACTCATGCGCAGCTTTTTTTCCATGTGGATCGGCGAGGTGGCGATGAAGGTGTGGATCCGGCCGGAGCGGGCGCCTTTCAAGGCTTCGCCGGCGCGGTCGATGTCGCGCTCCAGCGCGCGGGCGAGGCCGCACACCGTGCTGTCCCTGACAGCATCAGCGACAGCTTTCACCGACTCGAAATCGCCGTTGGACGCGGCCGGGAAGCCGGCTTCGATGACATCCACGCGCATGCGCTCCAGCTGCCTGGCGATGCGCACCTTTTCTTCCCGCGTCATGGAAGCGCCCGGGCTTTGCTCCCCATCGCGCAAGGTGGTATCGAATATGATCAATTTGTCTTTCATGACAGACTCCAAACAGGGAACATTAAGGCTAGGGCCGAAGCGGCGACGCTTCAGCCCTGAATGATAAAACTTTAGTGGACGGGAGAGAAAGAAATTAGCGCACGAAACGCAGCGACGGGCAGTTCAAATCACTCGTCGTAAGCGCGCAGTCTGGCAACATCCTTGATGAGCACGTCCTTGCCTTTCACCTCGACCAGGCCGTCATCGGACAAATTGTGCAGAATGCGGGAGAAGGTTTCCGGCGTGATGTTGAGATTGGAAGCGATCACGTTCTTGTTGGCCGGCAGACTGATCTGAATATCCTGTCCTTGCTGGACTTCCTCGAGGTCCTGCAACAGGTAGCCGATTACCCGCTGCGCCGAAGAGCGCAGGGAGAACGATTCGACGTAATGGATCAGACGGTGCAGGCGGATGGAAAGCCCCGCCAGCATCTTGCGGCAGAATGCCGGATCGCTGTCGATGCCGCCCAGAACCACGCTCTTGCTGATATGCAGCGTCAGGGAATCGGTCAGCGCCTGGGCATACACCGGGTACGGCTTGCCCATGAACATCACCGCTTCGCCGAAACTCTGGCCCGGGCCGAACAACTCCACCACTTTCTCGATGCCCTGCGGCGAAGTCAGAGCCAGCTTGACCTGGCCATGGATCACCACGTAGAAACCGGTGGAAGGATCGCCGCGCTGGAACAGCACGTCGCCGCGCGCCAGGTGAAGTTCGCGCGTGCCCGCGGCAATGCGTTCGATTTCTTCCGGCGACATTTCCCGAAACAGGGGAATGTTTGCCAGGATGGCGGGTATTTTTACTGTGGACAAAGCGGTTCCTTAAAATCCCATGAAACGAATCATGCGGATTATAGGGTCAAGCGCCTCGAATGGAGAAGTGCTGAAACAAGGGCTGAAGCGCAGCGCGCACGTCCGCCCATAAAAAATCCCGGCCTGGCGCCATGTTCAGGCCGGAATCCGCGCAACCCTGGGCGCGGAATTCCTGCAATACATAGCGCCGCACGCCCAGTGCAGCCAGCTCCCGGGCGAGCTCGTCGAGCTGTGCGGCGCCCAGCAAGGCGGGGTGCACGGTGGTGCGGATTTCGTAGTCGACGCCGCTGTCGAGCAGCCGCACCAGACTTTCCCGCGCCCGCTCCCCGCTGCCCGGCACGCCGGTGATGCGGTCGTACTCGGCAAAGGGCGCCTTGATATCCATGCCCACCCAGTCGATTGCGGGAAGGATTTCCGCCAGCCGCGCCGGGTAGGGACCGGCGGTGTGCAGGCCGGTCCTGAAGCCGAGCGCCCGCACCTCGCGGCAGGCATCCGCCAGGCCGGATTGCAGCGTGGGTTCCCCGCCGCTGAACACCACGGCATCGAGCAGCCCCTGGCGCCGTTTCAGGAACGTCATAACGTCGTCCCAGCCTTGCATCGTCTCGCCGCCGCGGGGGATCAGGTGCGGGTTGTGGCAATAACCGCACTGCCACGGGCAGCCCTGGCAGAACACCACCGCCGCGAGCTGACCGGGGAAGTCCGTGGTGGTGAGGGGCGTCAGCCCCCCGACTTGCAGGAGGACTGCTGGTTCAGGCGGCAAGCTTGGCGCGCGATTCGCAGAAATACTGGCGCTCAAAGAATTCACCTTTTTTACCCACGTTGAAGGACGCCAACGGACGGTGGTAGCCCATCACGCGCGTCCAGACTTCGCACGGCTGGCGCACTTCGTCCTTAAGGACGATTTCGGCTTGCAGGTTGGTTTGCTGGGACAGGTCGGTCATGTTTTTCTCCTTTAGGCTGCTTGTTTGCGTTTTTTGGCGATGATGTCCTCGTCGCACTTGGGACAGAACTTGTGCTCCCCATCCAGATAGCCGTGAACCGGGCAAATCGAGAAAGTCGGCGTGATCGTGATGTATGGCAGCCGGAAGCGCTCCAGCGAACGCTTGACCAGGTTCTTGCAGGCTTCCGCGCTGGAAATGCGCTCCGTCATGTAGAGGTGCAGCACGGTGCCGCCGGTGTATTTCTTCTGCAATTCATCCTGCCGTTCCAGCGCCTCGAACGGGTCGTCGGTGAAGCCCACCGGCAACTGCGAGGAGTTGGTGTAATACGGCATTTCCCGCGTACCCGCCTGCAGAATGTCGGGGAAACGCTTCCGGTCTTCCCTGGCGAAGCGGTAGGTGGTGCCTTCCGCCGGCGTGGCTTCGAGGTTGTACATATGGCCGGTCTCGTCCTGGAAAGCCAGCATCCGGGCACGCACGTGATCGAGCAGGCGCACTGCGAAGGCATGACCATACTCACTGGTGATGTCATATTCGTCATCGGTGAAATTGCGGATCATCTCGTTGATGCCGTTCACCCCCAGCGTGGAGAAGTGGTTGCGCAAGGTGCCGAGATAGCGCTTGGTGTAGGGGAACAGGCCCGCGTCCATGTGGCGCTGGATGGTCTTGCGCTTGATTTCCAGGCTGTTCTTGCCGATCTCCAGCAGCTCGTCGAGACGCGCCAGCAAGCCGGCCTCGTTGCCCTTGTAGAGGAAGCCGAGGCGCGCGCAGTTGATGGTGACCACGCCTACCGAGCCGGTCTGCTCCGCGCTGCCGAACAGGCCGTTGCCGCGCTTGAGCAGTTCGCGCAGGTCGAGCTGCAGGCGGCAGCACATGGAACGGATCATGTTGGGCTTGAGCTCGGAATTGATGAAGTTCTGGAAATACGGCAGGCCGTACTTCGCCGTCATCTCGAACAGCAGCGTGGCGTTTTCCGATTCCCAGGGGAAATCCGGCGTCATGTTGTAGGTCGGGATGGGGAAAGTGAACACCCGTCCCTTGGCGTCGCCGGTGGTCATGACCTCGATGTAGGCGCGGTTGATCATGTCCATTTCGACCTGCAGCTCGCCGTAGGTGAACGGCACTTCCTTGCCGCCGATGATCGGCACCTGGTCTTTCAGGTCATCCGGGCAGGTCCAGTCGAAAGTCAGGTTGGTGAACGGCGTCTGCGTGCCCCAGCGCGACGGCACGTTGAGGTTGTAGATCAGTTCCTGGATGTATTGCTTGACCTGCGTGTAGGGCAGGTTGTCCTTGCGGATATAGGGCGCCATGTAGGTATCAAAGGAGCTGAATGCCTGCGCTCCGGCCCATTCGTTCTGCAGCGTGCCGAGGAAGTTGACGATCTGCCCCACGGCGGACGACATGTGCTTGGGCGGCCCCGCCTCGACCTTGCCCGGCACGCCGTTGAGGCCTTCCGTCAGCAGGGTGCGCAGCGACCAGCCGGCGCAGTAGCCCGCCAGCATGTCGAGATCGTGCACGTGGATGTCGCCCTCGCGGTGCGCCACGCCGACTTCCGGCGGATAAACGTGGTTGAGCCAGTAATTGGCCACCACCTTGCCGGACACGTTGAGGATCAGCCCGCCCAGGGAATAGCCCTGGTTGGCGTTGGCGTTGACGCGCCAGTCCAGTTGTTCGAGGTATTCGTTGATGGAGCTGCCTACATCCACCACCGTCTTGCGGTCCTGGCGCAGCTTGGCGTGCTGTTCGCGGTAAACGATGTAGGCGCGGGCGGTTTTGAGGTGGTTGGCGGAAATCAGCACCTGCTCGACCACGTCCTGAATGTTCTCGATAGAGGGCGGCTGGTTGCGGAATTTATGTATCAGTACCTTGGCCACCTGGGCGGACAGCAGTGCCGCCTCGCTGCCATCGAATTCGCCGCTGACGCCGCCGGCGCGCGCAATGGCCGAGCGGATTTTGTCGCCATCGAACACCGCCACCGAACCGTCGCGCTTGATAACGGCACGCGGCAAACTCAACAATCTTTGCTCCCCTTCCTGCTGCAAATTCATGGCCCCTCCTCGATGAACACAAACACAATATGTTGTGATGTTTTCCGACACCATATACGCCATGTTGTGTCGATGTCAACGGATTACACGATATTTTTATCCCGATAAAAATCAATTTTTAATAGCAGCTCAGGCGCAACTGTCGATATCCAGCAGCGTCCCGCCGTTACGTGATCGCACAGCTGGAAGCTGTCGCATTTTGAGTGTCGGAATTTTTTACAGTCTCGAATGGACGTCTTTCAAGACGAGCATTCCAAGCCAACGAAACAGATTATTAACTTACTGTAATTAAACATCATTAAATCCATGAGTTGGTGCTGGCATAGTTGGTGCTTAGTGCTTCATACCAACGGCAGTACGAGAGCAGTCTAAGGTGTACAGCAAACGTATCTGACCTAGTTTTCTAAAAATCACAAAAAGGAGTATCGACATGAATATTCATTTTCGCTTGTTGAGCTTGGTCGCTGCACTCGTAACCGCAGGCTCGCTCGCAGTCACTTCCGTCGATGCCAATGCCACAGCCATCCACGACGCGTCGTTGTTTACGACCAATACACTTGCAGCCAATGATGACGGCTCAACCGGTCTAGTCAACATGGGTTTCGGCATCAACTTCTTTGGCGTCAATTACAGCACCTTGTACGTCAATAACAATGGCAATGTAACCTTCAACGGTCCGCTTGGGACCTATACGCCGTTCAGTCTCCTGTCCACCAGCACACCCATGCTGGCGCCCTTCTTTGCAGACGTGGACACGCGAGGTGGCGCTAGCAGCCTGGTTCAGTATGGTCAATCCACTTTGGGTGGCCACAGTGCATTCGGAGTCAACTGGATTAACGTTGGCTACTACAACAGCCAATCAAACTTGCTCAACAGCTTTCAGCTCATTGTCTCCGACCGCTCCGACACAGGAGCCGGCAACTTTGACTTCCAGTTCAATTACGACCAAATCCTGTGGGAAACGGGCAGTGCAAGCGGTGGCGTAGGTGGTTTCGGTGGTAGCTCTGCCCGTGCCGGTTGGTCCAATGGCATTAGCGCTTCTCAGGAATTGGCCGGCTCTGCAGTCAACGGCGGCTTGCTCGACAGCAACCTCGCGACTGGCCTGATACATAACTCGCTGAATTCGAATACCTTGGGTCAATACAACTTCCAGGTTCGCAATGGTCAAGTTATTACACCCGGAGTAGTACCTGAGCCTGCTTCGCTGGCGTTGCTCGGCATCGGTCTGGCCGGTCTGGGTGTTGCGCGCCGTCGCAAGGCAAAAAACTAACCTGTCGGATTATTTGACAGCAAAACGGCGGCCTTGGCCGCCGTTTTTTTATCCCTGACGGCTTCGCCAACTAGCCGATCAGACAAATATTCCTCAAAGCGCACAGCACGCCCATCCGTCGTCGCACCTCCGATTCATTTGCAATAGAAAAGGGCGCACCGTCTGGCACGCCCTCTGCACGAAAAAGGAAGCGCTAGCTTAGTGCGTCACACGCGTCACACCGCCACCGGTCAAAATTCGCACCCGTTCGCCGGGGTGGAAGGATTCATCCGCTTCCTGGGTCACGGCAATCATCCTGCCGCTATCCAGCGTGACGGTGATTTCCAGGCCCGGTTTTTTTGTTACCCCCTCTTCGATGGCAGAGCCGGCAAGCCCGCCCGCCACCGCACCGATGATGGCTGCGACGGTGCTGCCCTTACCTCCGCCGATGTTACTGCCGGCGATCCCGCCCACTGCCGCACCCGCAACGGTACCCACCGGCGTCTTGGTACCTTCGAGCTGCACCTGACGTACGCTCTCTACCACACCCATTTGCACCTCCTGCGTCTGGCGTGCCTGCGAGCGGGAGTACGCCCCACCCGACATGCTCGAAGCGCAGCCGCCAAGCACCGCAGCCAACACGAGGAGCGCGCCGGCAAGCTTTATTTTATTCATGATTTTCCTTTCCTAATTAATTCACCCGGTCCCGATTGTACTGGCGAACCAGCTACGCCTACTGTCAGTGCTTTATATGACCATCCGCATTTTGGTTTAGTTTAACCATTGGACAAGAATTCTGCATGACCATATTTTCAGAAAATTCATCTTCAAGCCTGCCGTTCTGTCGCGTTACCCTGTCCGTTCACGCAAAGTCCACACCCGCAATACGGTTGAGCCATCTAACCGGATATGCTAGTCTCCTTGTCCTGAAATATGGCGCTATCCGACTACATTCACACCTTCGGCCAACACCTGCTCGCACGTCACGGCGAACGGGTGCACAAGATCGCCCTGGACGCAGGATTCACCTGTCCCAACCGCGACGGCTCGAAAGGCATAGGCGGCTGCACCTTCTGCAATAACCGTTCATTCAACCCCAACGGACGGCAGCCGCAAGACCTGGAAGCGCAGCTCGACAGCGGAAGACACGCGATCGCCAAGCGTACGCGGGCGAAAAAATTTCTCGCCTACTTTCAGGCTTATACCAACACCTACGCCGACGTTGTGGAACTCGACGCGCTGTACCGCCAGGCCATGACCCAACGCGACATCGTCGGCCTCTCGGTCGGCACGCGGCCGGACTGCGTCTCCAGCGAGGTGCTCGACCTGCTCGTGCGCTATCGCGACGAAGGCCGCATCGTGTGGCTGGAACTGGGACTGCAATCGGCTTTCGACGAGACGCTGCGGCGCGTCAACCGCGGCCACGGCCTGAAGGAATACCGCGACGTGGCAATCGCCGCTCGCCGGCGCGGCATTCCGGTATGCGCCCACCTTATTCTCGGCCTGCCGGGAGAAGATGAATCCCATTTCCACGCCAGCCTCGACAGCGTGCTGGAGATCGGCGTGGACGGGCTCAAGCTGCACCCGCTGCATGTGGTCAGGCACACGGTGCTCGCCCAGCAATGGCGGCGCGGAGAATTCCGGCCGCTGACGCTGGAAGCCTACATCCGGCACGCCTGCGACCTGATCGAGCGCACGCCGGAACATATCGTCTACCACCGCGTCACCGGTACGGCCGAGAAAGACATCCTGCTCGCACCGGACTGGTGCTCACAGAAATGGAACGTGCTCAACGGCATCGAGCGCGAACTGGCGCGGCGCGGCCACCGCCAGGGACAGTTCGCCGACATGCCAATGCAAAAGGAGAAAATTCTCGATGCCGCCTAAGCCAGAACAATTCATCCCGGAACTAGTCTGCCCCGCGGGCAGCCTGCCGGCCCTGAAAACCGCCGTGGACAACGGTGCAGACTGCGTCTACATGGGCTTCCGCGACGACACCAACGCGCGCAACTTCACCGGCCTGAATTTCGACCTGGCCAACGCCAAGGAAGGCGTGCGCTATGCCCATGCCAAGGGCCGCAAGGTGCTGCTGGCCCTGAACACCTACCCCCAAGCGAGCGGCTGGCAACGCTGGACCAGCGCCATCGACAACGCCGCGGACCTGGGCATGGACGCGGTCATCCTGGCCGATCCCGGCCTGATGCAATACGCGGCGAAAACCCACCCCGATTTGCGCCTGCACCTTTCGGTACAGGGCTCGGCCACCAATTACGAGGCGATCAATTTCTACCACGAGCAGTTCGGCATCCGGCGCGCGGTGGTGCCGCGCGTGCTGGCGCTGGCGCAGGTCGAGCAGCTGATGGCCAATACCCCGGTGGAAATCGAACTGTTCGGTTTTGGCGGGCTGTGCGTCATGGTCGAAGGGCGCTGCGCCCTGTCTTCCTACGCCACCGGCGAATCCCCCAACACCTGCGGCGTGTGTTCGCCCCCCAAGGCGGTACGCTGGCAACAGACCGCGCAAGGGCTGGAATCGCGCCTGAACGGCATCCTGATCGACCGCTACGACGCCAAGGAAAACACCGGCTACCCCACGCTGTGCAAGGGCCGGTTCGAAGTCGCGGGCGAAACCTATTACGCGATCGAGGAACCCACCAGCCTCAATACCCTGGAACTGCTGCCGGAACTGATAGGTATGGGTATTGCTGCCATCAAGATCGAGGGGCGCCAGCGCAGCCCCGCCTACGTGGCCCAGGTCACCAAAGTGTGGCGCCAGGCGATCGACGCCTGCCATCGCGAGGGCCAGGGCTTCGCCGTCAAACCCTCATGGATGGCGGAACTGGGCAAGCTCTCGGAAGGGCAGCAGCAAACCCTTGGCGCCTACTACCGGCCATGGAAATGAACATATGAAACTAGCACTTGGACCCAACCTCTACTACTGGGATCGCGATGCCCAGCTCAAGTTCTACGAAGAAATCGCCGCCTCCCCGGTTGACATCGTCTACCTCGGCGAGACGGTTTGTTCGCGCCGCCACCTCATGCGCCTGCAGGATTACCTCGACGTGGCGGAGCAGCTCGCCGCCGCCGGCAAGGAAGTGGTGCTCTCGACACAGACCCTGATCGAATCGGAATCGGATCTCAAAACCCTGCGCAGGATCAGCGGCAACGAAAAATTCAGCGTGGAAGCCAACGACATGGGCGCAGTGCGCCTGCTGGCGAACAAGGTGCCATTCGTCGCTGGCCCGACACTCAACATCTACAGCCCGCAGACTCTCGACCTGCTCGCCGGCCTGGGTGCGACGCGCTGGGTGATGCCGGTCGAAATGTCGCGCGACGCGCTAGTGCCAATGCAACAGAGCCGCCGCAGCGGGCTGGAAACGGAAGTGTTCGCTTACGGTCGGCTGCCGCTGGCCTACTCCGCGCGCTGCTTCACCGCTCGCCACCATAATCTGCAGAAAGACGACTGTCAGTTCCGCTGCCTCGACTACAGCAACGGCCTTTCCCTGAAGACACGCGAAGGCCAGCCCTTCCTCACGCTCAACGGCATCCAGACCCAATCGGCGCGTCCGTACAATCTGATCGGCGAACTTAACGCCTTGCAGGAAGCCGGCGTAGACGTGTTGCGGGTCAGCCCGCAGGCCTACCATAGCGGAAAGATCCTGCAGCTGTTCCGCGAATGCATGGAGCAGCGCATGTCGCCTGCACTGGCCCTGGAGCAGATGGAGAAGCTGATGCCGGAGGCGCCGTGCAACGGCTACTGGCACGGCAAGCCCGGGCTGGAATTCATCCACCACGACAATTTAGCCACCGCTTAAGGGGTCCCGCATGAAACCGTTTTTCATCCCGCCAGTCGTCAGCTCCCTTTTCTCGCTGCTGCCGCAATATCCCCACTCCATGATTTTCACCCGGGCGATCAACCTGGCCCTGAAAAACAAGCTGCGCGATGAAGTCTGGAGCCCTCTGCGCGGCAAACAGGTGTGCATCCACGTCAGCGACGCAGGCATCGCATTCCACTTCACGCTCACCTCGGATGGCCTG
>JBDKRR010000127.1:0-1967 GCA_039683315.1 Sulfuricella sp. | reverse complement strand
CTGTCCTTCGCCATCGCCACCGCCTGCATGGGCAACGACCATCTCTTCCAGGACATGGGCCTGCCCAACCGGAAAATCCTCTCCGACCTGCTGGAAGCCTATTTCCCCAGCCTGTTTGCGCGCAACACCGGCAACATGAAGTGGAAGAAGTTCTTCTACAAGCAGCTGTGCGACCGCGCCGGCGTAAACGCCTGCCGCGCGCCCAGCTGCCAAGTATGCACCGACTATTTCAAGTGTTTCGGCCCGGAGGAAGGAGCTGCGCACTAAGGTCATTGCGAGGAGCGAAGCGACGAAGCAATCTCGCTGTTGCCTTAAAAGCGAGATTGCTTCGCTACGCTCGCAATGACCGGGACGTAGGTTGGGCTGAGCCTGCGAAGCCCAACATTCAGCGACGACCGTTGGGCTTCCTGCGTCAGCCCAACCTACCGGCTAATTTCACGCCTGCGCGTCGCCACCCAGCAGCACCTCGATTTTCATGTTGATCGTGGTGCCCATGCGCGCGCGCTTGGCGACGTCGAAGCGCACCGCGTCTTCCACGGCGCGGCCGCGCCTCACGCCCTTCACGCTCAGCGCGCCGGTGAAAACGCTGACCAGTTTGAGGCTGTCCTTGTCGCCCAGCCCCATCAGGATCACGCCTCGCCCCTTCGGCACCTGCCTCACTTCCGCCAGCGGGAACACCAGCAGCCGCTCGCTGCTCGAAGCGCAGGCCACGTAGCACAGGCCCTCTGACGGCACCCGCGCGGGCGGCAGCACGCGCTCGCCGTCTTCGAGGGTCATCAGCAGCTTGCCGCCCTTCTGGCGCGAGCTCATGTCGCCTATGGTGGTGACGAAACCGTAGCCCCCGCTGCTGGACAGCAGCACCTTGTCCTGCGCCGGCCCGGTAAGCAGGCTGATGATCCGGGTGCCGGCCTGCAGCCCGATCAGCGAGGCGGCCGGCACGCCGTCGCCCTTGCCGCCGGGAACCTGCGAGGCGGTGACGGTGTAAGCGCGACCATCGGAAGCGAGCAAGATGAGCGCGTCGGGCGAACGGCACTCGTGCGCGGCAAAAAGCATGTCGCCTTCCTTGAAGGAGAGCGCGGCCAGGTCGATGCCGTGCCCTTGGCGCTGGCGCAGCCAACCCTTCTCGGAAAGGATGATGGTGACCGGCTCGTCGAGCACGGCGGCCTCGGACAGGGAAGCGCGCTTCTCCTGCAGAATCAGCGTGCGGCGCTCGTCGCCGAATTTCTTGGCGTCCTCGCGGATTTCCCGCGCCACCAGAGCCTTCATGCGGGCCGGGTTGGCCAGCAGGGATTCCAGCTTGCCGCGCTCCTTCATCAGCTCGGCGATTTCCTGCTCGATCTTGATGCCTTCCAGGCGCGACAGCTGGCGCAGGCGGATTTCCAGGATATCGTCAGCCTGCCGCTCGGACAGGGCGAAACGCTCCATCAGCGCCTGTTTCGGCTCGTCCGACTCGCGGATCAGCCGGATCACTTCGTCGATATTGAGGAAGACGATGTGCCGCCCTTCCAGGATATGGACGCGCTCGTTGACCTTGCCGAGGCGGTGGCCGAGACGTTTTTCCACAGTTTTGATGCGGAACTGGCACCACTCGGTGAGGATGGTGAACAGCGATTTCTGCATCGGGTTGCCGTCCAGCCCGACCTGCACCAGGTTGAACGACACCGTGGTTTCCAGGCTGGTGTAGGCCATCAGGGTCCGGGCGAATTCGTCGCGGTCGATGCGTGAGCTCTTTGGCCCGAACACGATGCGCACCGACTGCTCCTTGTCCGACTCGTCGCGCGCGGTTTCCAGCAGCGACAGCAGCAGGGTCTTGGTCTGCATCTGGCCCTGATCGACGCTTTTCTTGCCCAGTTTGGGCTGCGGATTGGTGAGGGTTTCGATCTCTGACAGCACTTTGGCCGCCGAAGCGCCGGGCGGCAGCTCGGTGATCACCATCTGCCACTGGCCGCGCGCCATCTCCTCGAACA
>JBDKRR010000126.1:0-1913 GCA_039683315.1 Sulfuricella sp. | reverse complement strand
AGGTGCGCAGGTTGCGGTTGTTGATGCCGATCAGCGGCGTCTTGAGCTGCAGCGCCAGTTCCAGTTCCGCCGCGTCGTGCGACTCGACCAGCACCGCCATGCCGAGTTCGTGGGCGACCGCTTCCAGTTCCTGCATGCGCGGCAAATCCAGCGCCGCCACGATGAGCAGGATGCAGTCGGCACCCATGGTGCGGGCGCGACAGACCTGGTAGGGGTCGATCATGAAATCCTTGCGCAGCACCGGCAGGCTGCAGGCGGCGCGTGCTTCGATCAGGTCGCTCTTGCTGCCCTTGAAGAACTGCGTGTCGGTGAGCACGGACAGGCATGCCGCGCCGTGCTGCTCGTAGCTGCGGGCGATCGCTGCGGGGTCGAAATTTTCCCGGATGATGCCGCGGGAAGGGCTGGCCTTCTTGATCTCGGCGATCACGGCGGATTTTCCCGCGGCAATCTTGCTGCGTATGGCGGCGACGAAATCGCGCGTCTGCGGCATCGCTTCCGCTTCGGCGCGGATGGCGGCATAAGGCTTCTTTTCCACCGCGCGCGCCACTTCGGCTTCCTTGACCGCGATGATTTTGTTAAGAATGTCGGACATCGCTCAGGCTCCCTTGAAGCGGTTGGATACTTCTACCAGTTGATGCAGCTTGTCGCGTGCCGCCCCGCTTTCGATCACTGTGCGCGCTTTTTCGATCCCTTCGGCCAGTGTTGCCTCGCAACCGGCCACGTAGATCGCCGCGCCGGCGTTGAGCAGCACGATGTCGCGCGCCGGGCCGGGCAGGTTGTCGAGCACACCGAGCAGCATGTCCCGGGCCTGGGTCGCATCCCACACTTTCAGGGTTTCCAGGCTGCACGGTTCGAAGCCGAACTCGCGCGGCTGCAGGGTATATTCGTTGACTTCGCCGTCTTTCAGCTCGCCGATCAGGGTTTCTCCGGACAGGGTGATCTCGTCCAGTCCGTCGCTGCCGTGCACCACCATCACGTGGCGGCTGCCGAGGCGCTGCAGCACGCGGGCCTGGATGCCGACCAGGTCGGGATGGAATACCCCCATGACCTGGTTGCTGGCCCCGGCCGGGTTGGTGAGCGGGCCCAGCACGTTGAAAATGGTGCGCACGCCCAGCTCGCGCCGCACCGGCGCGGCATATTTCATGGCACCGTGGAAGTTGGGCGCGAACATGAAGCCGATGCCGATTTCGTCGATGCTCTGGCCGACCTGCTCCGGCGTGAGGTTGAGGTTGACGCCCAGGGCTTCCAGCACGTCGGCCGAACCGCAGGTGGAAGACACCGAACGTCCGCCGTGCTTGGCCACACGCGCGCCGGCGGCGGCGGCGACGAAGGCGGCGGTGGTGGAAATATTGAAGGTGTGGGCCGCATCGCCCCCAGTGCCGCAGGTGTCGACCAGATGGTCGGTTTTTGCTACCGGCACCTTGGTGGCGAACTCGCGCATCACCTGGGCGGCGGCGGAAATCTCGCCCACCGTTTCCTTCTTCACCCGCAGGCCCATCAGGATGGCGGCGATCTGCGCCTGGGTCACTTCCCCGCTCATGATCTGGCGCATCAGCGACAGCATCTCGTCGTGGAAAATCTCGCGCTGCTCGATCAGCCGGGTGAGCGCCTCTCTAACAGAAAACTTGCGTAGCAAGCCAGCGTCCCCCTCTCCCGCAAGCGGGGGAGGGCAGGGGTGGGGGCTGCCGGGAGTGATCACGCTTTCTTCTCCTTGAGGAAGTTGGCCAGCATCTGGTGGCCGTGTTCAGTCAGGATGGATTCCGGATGGAACTGCACGCCTTCCACCTGCAGGGTCTTGTGGCGCACCCCCATGATCTCGCCGTCGTCTGTCCAGGCGGTGATTTCCAGGCAGTCAGGCATGCTTTCGCGCTCGATCACCAGAGAGTGGTAGCGCGTGGCGGTGAAGGGGTTGG
>JBDKRR010000125.1:0-9816 GCA_039683315.1 Sulfuricella sp. | reverse complement strand
CAATCCGCTTTCTCCCTCCGATTTCCTGCTGTCCTACGCGCTGCAGAAGAACGGCATGACGGAGAAAGACATCCAGGTCGTGCCGATGTCGCCGGAAGACGTACCCGCCGCCATGGCCTCGGGCGGCATCAAGATCGGCGTGACCTATGAGCCGAGCCTGTCGCAGGTGCTGAGCCAGGGCGGCGGCAAGAAATTTCACGTGGTGTTCTCGTCCAAGGACGCGCCCGGCCTGATCGCCGACGTGCTGGTGTTCGACCAGAAATACATCAAGGCGCACCCCAAGGAGATCAAGGGCATCATCGAGGCCTACGTGGAAGCGCTGGCGTACATGAAGAGCCACGCCGACGAGTCCGCCGCCATCATCGGCAAGGCCATGGGCGTATCGGCCAAGGAAGCCAAAGCGCAACTGACCGGGGTTTACAACATCCCCCTCAAGGAAATGCCCAAGGCCTTCGTGAAATCGCCCGAGACCACTTCCTACTTCACCAGCGGCGACGTGATCGGCAAGCTGCTCAAGAGCAAGGGCCAGATCAAGGCCATCCCGGCAACCGAAGCCACCATCGACGACCAGTTCGTCAAGGCGCTGGCCAAGTAACCCGCATGCGCCGCGCCCGGATAACGGGCGCGGCGCATGCTCGAGGAGACGCTCATGCTGGTTAGAATTTTCCGCCATGCCGACGGCGCGTTGCCGAATAGCGCCGCCATTGCCTACACACTTGCCGGCTATCTTGGCGGCATCGCGCTGCTGGGGTTTGCCGCGCTTCCGGGCAAGATCGTCGGGATGCTGTTGCTGGCCCACGCCCTGATTCTGTCCGGCTACCTGTTTCACGAATTCGCGCATCACGCCATTTTCCAGTCCGCTGCAGCAAACACCCGCTGGGGCGTGCTGATGACCTGGATCAACGGCTCGTGCTACGCCCGCTTCGCCGACCTGCGGCGCAAACACGTGCGCCACCATGTCGACCGCGCCGACGTCATCAGCTTCGATTTCAAGGATTTTCTGCTGCGCTCGCCGCGCTGGTTCCGCAACCTGGTGCTGGCGCTGGAATGGGCCTATGTGCCGGCCGTCGAGCTGATCATGCACGCCTACGTGATGGCGCTGCCCTTCATCGCCAACGAAAAACGCCAGGAGCGCACGCGCGTCACGGCCGTCATCGCGACCCGCGGCGCAGCGTTCGCCCTGCTCGGCTGGGTTTCGCCAATCGGCCTGCTCGGCTATGCGCTCGCTTACCTGATCATGCTGCAGGTGCTGCGTTTCGCCGACGCCTACCAGCACACTTATGACGCCTTTGCCCTGCTTCAGGGCGGCGACATCCCGGCCGACAAAGTGCGCGACCACGCCTACGAGCAGCGCAACACCTACTCCAACCTGGTGTCGCTGGGGCATCCGCTGCTGAATCTGCTGCTGCTCAATTTTTCCTATCACAACGCCCACCACGAGCGCCCGATCGAACCCTGGTATCGCCTGCCGCGCCTGCACCGGGAACTGTTTCCCGCCGCCTTCGTGCAGGTGCTGCCGATGCGCAGACTGCTGGCCGCCTACCACCGCTATCGCGTCAGACGCATACTTTCGGACGATTATGGCGAAGTGTCCGAGACGCCCTTCGGCCGGCTCGACCCGAGCGGATTCTATGGCGCCGTCGGCGTTTCGTTCCTGACGGCAGTCTGAGCGATGAGTGCAATAACTGCTGCGGCCCGGCCGCCGCTCCGCCATAGTCTCGCCGTCACCACGCTGCTGGGCGGCGCCGTGCTGTGGGGGCTGTTCTGGTGGCCGCTCAAGGCGCTCGCCGCCGCAGGAGTCCAGGGGAATTTCATCCAGGTCGTCGCCTATGGCCTGCCGGCGCTGGTCCTCGCCCCGCTGGCCTGGCGCAACCGGGGCGAGTGGCAGGGACGCCTCGGCCTGCTGGCCGGCATCGCCTTGCTGGGCGGCTGGGCCAATGCCTCCTTCGCCACGGCGCTGACCTACGGCAGCGTGGTGCGGGTCATGTTGCTGTTCTATCTGGCGCCGGTGTGGACCGTCCTGGCCGCGCGCCTGTTTCTCGGCGAACCGATCACCCGGCTGCGCCTGGCCGCCCTCGGCCTGGCCATGAGCGGGCTGTTCGCCACGCTGGGCGGGCCGGAGATATTCAGCGCAGAACTGTCCGGCACCGACCTGCTGGCCCTGTCCTCGGGCCTTGCCTTCGCCCTCAACAACGTGGTGATCCGGGCGGGCCACGGCCTGCCCGAAGCCGTCCGCTCGATGGCGGTGTTCGCCGGCTGCGCCCTGTTTGCCGCCGCCTTCATGGGCTGGCAGCACGCCGCCCTGCCCACGTTGAGCGGCGCCCAGGCGCTGGCGCTGGCGGCTTTGGCCTTGCTGTGGGTGCTGCCCGGCACTCTCGCCACGTTTTACGGCGTGGCCCGGCTCGAATCCGGCAAGGCAGCCATCCTGCTGCTGGCCGAACTGGTGGTGGGCGTGTTTTCCGCCATGCTGCTCGGCGGCGAAGCCCTGTCCTTGCAGGAAGCCCTCGGCGGCAGCCTGATCCTCGCCGCGGCCGTCATCGAGGCGCGCACCGAACCAATGGAGAAGCTGGATGCCGAATGATCGCGACTGAAACCGCGCTGCTGATAATCGACATGCAGCGCGACTTCCTTGCCCACGACGGTTACGCCGCATTGGCCGGCCTGGACGTGGATGCCCTGCGTCGGGCCATACCCGCCGCACAGGCGCTGCTGGACGCCGCCCGGCAACGCGGAATGCTGGTAGTGCACACACGTGAAGGCCACAGGCCCGATCTGTCCGACTGCCCACCCGCCAAGATGGCCCGCAGCCGGGCAGCCGGCGCCGAGATCGGCTCCCCTGGCCCGCTGGGCCGGCTGCTGGTGCGGGGCGAATTCGGCCATGACATCATCGACGAGCTTCGCCCACAGCCAGGCGAACCCATCGTGGACAAGCCCGGCTATGGCGCGTTCCACCAGACCGACCTGGCGCACATACTGGAAACCCGGGGCATCAGGCAGTTGGTCATTGCCGGCGTCACTACCGAAGTGTGCGTCCATTCCACCCTGAGGGAAGCAGTTGACCGCGGCTACCGCTGCACGCTGGTCGGCGACGCCTGCGCCTCGGCTTATCCGCACCTGCATCAGGCGGCGCTGGAAATGGTTGCGGTGGAAGGCGGCATCTTCGGCAAGGTTGCCGATAGCGCCCGCATGCTGGCCGAACTCGAAACCCACCGCGAGACCGCCCCATGAGCCAGGTACTGCGCCTGCGGCCGCTGCTGACCGCCACCCACCGTTACGACAAATCCCTGTCCACGCGCAACCGCGGCCAGGGGCAGATCATCGAGGCGCCCATCCTCGCCTACCTGATCGAGACCAGCAACGGCCGCATCCTCTACGACGTCGGCTGCGACTACGCCAAAATCGCCGACCCGCTCGCCCGCGCCCGCCACTACGACCCGCAAAGCTTCGCCTTCGGCCCGCCCGAAATGCGCGAGGAACAGCGCCTGCCCCACCACCTGGCGCGCCTCGGCCTGACGCCGGCGGACGTGGACGTGGTGTTCGTCGGCCACCTGCATTTCGACCATGCCGGCGGCCAGTGCGACGTGTGCGGCACGGAAGTGCACGTGCAGCACGACGAAATGGAAGCCGCAAAAACCGGTGCCGATGCGGCCTACTTCGCAGACGACTTCAGCGGCGCCTACCCGTGGAAGATCCAGCACGGCGAATACGACCTGCTGCCCGGCGTGCGCGCCGTGGCCTCGCCGGGCCATACCGCCGGCCACATGTCGCTGTGGATCGAGCTGCCCAAGGGTCCGCCGGTGATCCTGTGCGGCGACGCCGCCGACCTGAGCGAAAACCTCGAGCAGGAAATCGCCCCCGGCCTGTGCTGGCAGGAGCGCGACGACCTGGCGTTGGCCAGCATCCGCAAGCTGAAGCGCCTGGCGCGTGAGGAAGGCGCGCAGCTCTGGCCCAACCACGACATCCAGTTCTTCCGCACCCTGCGGCAGTTCCCCGAGTTCCACGAATGACCCCGGTGCCCGCGCAATACCTCGGCGTCTGGCAACGCCGCGTGCTCGAAACCCCGGCCGGACGGGACACCGCCAGCCAGGTCCACTGGCTGCAGACTTCGCTGTGGCACGCCGACCTGCGCATTCCCGCCAAACGCCCCGACTTCGGCCGCATTACCCGGCTCGACCAGTGCAGCAACGAGCAACTGGCCTGGCTCGCCACCCAGCAGGGCTTCGCCGGCATCACCCAGGTACGGGATACGCGCTGCACCTGGCAGCGCCACGCCGACTTCCAGCCCGACAACGGCAGCCGCGACATCGGCCTCATGACCTTCACCGGCGACCGGCTCGTCGAAACCGGCGCCGAGTCGGACTACCTGGAGATCTGGCAGCACCTGCCCGAGAGCCACGGCGAATGCGCCGCACTGCAACTCGAAAGCGAATACGGCGCGCCAGCCCGGCGCCCGACCTGGCTGCTGTGGGCCGGCGCCTATTTCGTCTACGTGCGCGCCCGCCCGCAGCCACTGGCCGCTGCGGGCGATCTGAGCCAGCTGATCGCCAACGCCAAGCCCTCGCGCAGCCAATTGCTGGACTGGCTGGATTTCGAGATCAGCTTCGGCCGCCGCACCGGGGCAACCCCCTGGCGCATAGAACGTTCCACCCTGCCTTTCCGCGAAGGCAAACGCCTCCTGCAGCCAGACGCCCTGCAGAGGTTGGATAATCGGACCCTGTTCGAGATGGAGGCGGGACGCCGCTGGCAGATCCTGGATTGAGAACCTGAAAAGCGTCTGAGCGAGCTCAGACACACCGGGCAGTTGATTACGTTCAGTAACCCATCATGCTCTTCCTGCCAAAACCACGGCGCAACTGAGCCCTCTGCTCTTTGGTTAACACGGCAGCCATCTTGTTTTCCGCATCGATGTGGACCTCCAGCGCCTGTCGCCGCAAGTCCGAGATATTGCTGAAGGCCTTGCCGATCGCCGCAGGGTCGCGTACTTCCGCATCATACAAATCACTCATCTTTTCCTGCTCATCCCACATCTGACGCATGAGCCCGCGCTGCCGCTTCATCGCCTCGGTTTGAATCTTCTCCACCTGGTCGATCTGCGCATCGCTCAAGTCGAGCATGGCCATCCGGCCCATGCCGCCGCCCATGCCTTGCCCCATCATGCCTTGCCCCATCATGCCCTGCCCCATCATGCCCTGCCCCATCATGCCCTGCCCCATCATGCCCTGTCCCATCATGCCCTGCCCCATCATCATTCCCGGGCAAGAGCAAGATCCGCCCATACCGCCACCCATCATCCCTGGCCCGTACCCCCCGCCCATCCCTTGCTGCATGCCATGGCGATAGCCGCCGTCCATCCTGCCCATACCGGACCCGTAACAAGGCTTCGCGGCGCGTGTACCGCCCCCCTTCGCCTGACTTTTCATCATCGTTTGTTGATTAGACATCGCCGCCTCCTCTGCCAAGGAAGGGGCTGCTGCAACCGCCAGCGCGACAGCAACGATAGAAGATGCAAATAAGATTTTTTTGGGCTTGTTCATTTGGAATTCCCCTCATCCTGATGTTGAAAAATACGCCGCCAATTTCCAGTGTCTTACCTGTTCGTGTCCGCAGGCACAGATTCATGATCCGGCCCCATGTTGTTTCTAAATTCCTCGACACTCAATAAGGCGAATACTTTATGCAAGTCTGGAATAGACAGGTGTTTCCTTCAGCACTGGAATCCAGGCGTCTTTGGTGTAACGTGGTTCCTCGCCAATCAGAACTGCTGCCCGTTAAGACCACCTTAAGATAACGGGCCTACCTTTCTCTTCAGTGCTCAAGTAGAACCGAGGCTTTCCCCGGGCGTGCCATCCGGCACTTGCTTGAGCACTTGTCGCCCGTCTTTGAACAAGCTGTGGGGCCGCGCCGGCTGGTATAGCTTTGGCGTCGCCTCAGCTGTAAATGCCGCGCGGCCAACATTTTCGGAGAACGGCTATGCGAAATTCTCTTGTTCTAGTTGCACTTCTGGCAGCGCTTCCCCAGATTTCCTTAGCGGCCGAGCGCCCGATCGAAACATGCGAACAGATCAGGGCAAAAATCGGTGTGTTGCCGCCGGCGGATCCTGATCTTCTGCGCGGACTGGCCGCCCGGACAGACTGCCGGTTCACCGCCGGAGAGGCCTACAAGGCGGCCTACGGCGGCGATCTGCCGCCTTCGCGCGAAACGACGAATTACCGCCATGCGGAGGAGGATGACGACCATCACCACTGAGCGCGAAGGGTCGAGACCACCCCGTCCCAGAACACCGCCTGTCCGACCTCCGGCCAGCGTGGCCGCCACCAGAGGTCTGCCATGATGATTGATCCGCTTGGTAATGTCAGATGGGATGAATGCTTTCCGTGCTCACCGCTTTTGACAAGGGTTCACCGGGGTGGCTGGACATGGCATAAGGAACCGTGAGAAAGATTATGGTCATGGTTACAATAAACACACCGATGACTGCACTTAGCAAACGGACGGAGATCGTGGGTTGAGTTTTCATCTGGATCATTCTCTGCTGGTGCAGACTGATTGCGATGGTGGTTTGCGTTTTCATTGGATCATCCTTTTGTTGATGAAGTGACGCCAGTGTGAGGCCCTAACCTTAAGTGGCGCTTAAACGCAGAAGGGATCAATGAATTTGCTCCCGGTCCACCCTGCCTTTCCGCGAGGGCAAACGCCTCTTTCCGCCAGAACAATCACGATCAAACCCATCGATTGGCAAAACACCACTAGGAAAGATTACCTAGGCTCTTAGGTAAAGGTCATTATGGTTTTCCCTGTGATCGTTTCCTATCCTCATCCTGTCCGCTGGTAAACGCTTTGGGCGTCCCCCTTCAAGGAAAACAAAAATGAGAAAACACCTGTTGCCCCTGGCGATCACGATGCTCGCCACGAATGCTTACGCCTCCTGCGGCTCGGCCTTCTGCTCCGTCAATACCAGCTGGGATACCCAGGGGATTTCCAACGAAGGGGGGTTATTGCTCGACTTGCGCTATTCCTACGCCAGGGCGGACACCCTTCGCGCGGGCTCATCGAAAATCACCCCGGAAGCGCCGAGCGGCAGCGATGCGGAGATCGAAGACCAGCGCACGATCAACCAGGTGCTCAATTTCTCTGCCGATTACACGATCAATTCGCGCTGGAATATTGCGCTTGGCGTGCCGCTGGTGAGGCGCGACCACACGCACACTTTCGATTCGTCGATCAGCGGTCCATTCACGCAGCAAGCAACATTCAGCCAAGTGGGCGACATTCGGGTGGTCGGAAAATACAAGTTCGACCTGGGCGGCATGCATTCCGGCAGCGGCATTCGCTTCGGACTCAAGTTGCCGACCGGGGCCACCAACAAAACCATGACGCCGCCCGATCCGGCCGATCCCGCAACCCCTTACGCGCTGGAGCGCTCTGCCCAGCCGGGGAGCGGCAGTACCGACGCCATCCTGGGCGCCTACTATTTCCACAATCTGCCCGGCGCCGACTGGGGCTGGTTCGTCAGCGGGCAAATACAATCCGCAATTGCCACCAAAGACAATTACCGACCGGGAAACGAACTGAGTTTCGACCTCGGAACACACTACGCGATAGCGCCCGACCTCAACGCCCTGCTGCAGCTGAACGTACAGCACCGCGAGCGGGACAGCGGGGCCAACGCAAATCCGGCCTCGGGGGGGTACTCCATTAACCTGAGCCCGGGCGCCAGTTATGCGCTAACCCGGCAAACCCAAGTGTATGGCCTCGTCCAGGTGGCCCTGAAACAATACGCGAATACCGATCCCGCAGACCCCCTGTCGGGACAGCTGACTGCCCCGTGGTCGCTCGCCGTAGGAATCAGCCACCGGTATTGAGGAGCGACCTCCCCGGTCACTCAAGCCGCCACCCCGCTCGCCACCCCTTTCGACCCTGGGCGGATGGTCGTATATCTCTCTTGCACTATCCCGCTGTTCAATCAAACCGACCGTTGCTATAGGCTCCTTGGTGAGCGATTTGATCGTCGGTGGGTTATGCCGATGACTTTTTTGCGGTACAGTTCAAAGAGCAGCATTACATCGGCTCGGAAGCCGTCTTATGAAGGGAGAAGGATCATGAAAGATCTAGTTTGGGGCAAGATTCTAAGCGTCGGGGTCGACGAGATCGACGAAGATCACCGTAAGCTGTTGGATATTTTCAATATTCTCAATCATTCCGTAAAAGAAGGGGAATCCCCGGAATATCTTGTGGCGACACTGGATGAGTTGATCAATTGCACGGTCTGGCATTTCAGCCACGAGGAGCGGCTGATGCTGAAATATCAGTATCCGGAAATTGAAGAACACAAAACGGAGCACCAGGAATTAATCCAGAGCGCCAAGGAACTGCAGCAGAAGGTTCTTCAGTCGGACAAGACCGTGGCCGATAAACATATCGAATTTCTGGAGCATTGGCTAACCGAGCATATCCTCACCACCGATGGGCGATTGGGTTCTTTTCTTTCTGAAGTGATGTAGGCATTCTTTCTTTGGAATGCGCTTCGCGCATAGTGAATTAGGTGCCGGGGCCGCCCGGCGGCGGGTTACTTCTTTTGCTTCGCCAAAAGAGAGTAACCAAGAAAAGGCGACCCCCTGCGCCGCCCTGCGGGTACCTTCGGTTTGGCCAGCAAATTGGGCGTCTGCGCAACTCGCCCTAACAGCCCACACATAACGTGGGCTATCGCGGAGCTCAGACAAGGCGCAGCCGACTGCCCCCAATTTGCTGACCAAACCGAAGCGGCGCAGAAGGGGAAACCGGGTGGCAGCGCCACGACCACTGATTTAAAGAAAGAACGTGGTATCGGCACCGAATTCCCCTCGGTCCACCGCCGAGCAGCGCAGGCGAGCCGGGGGTAGTCGGCGAGGACTGTCTGAGCGCGCAGCGCGAGTTCCGCAGCCGCCCGGCTTGACGAGCAGCGCAGGGAACCCCGGAGGGGCGGTGGATGGGGTGCCCTTTTGTTTGGTTACTCTATTTTGGGCAAGCAAAATAAAGTAACCAGCCGCCGGGCTGCCCCCGGCAATAAATCACGGTGCGCGAAGCGCGCAATACACTACCGGACTCGGATCAATAGAGACAGTCAAATACATTCGTATCTGGTTTACTGAGGACACGAATCATATCTGTCTGTACTATTACGTCATATGCGGACAGTCGAATTTGATGGAATTTCAATGAATCAAGACCTTATAAAAAGTCAGCACGCCTTATTATTATCAATAGTACTGACCGGCGGGTCCGTTGATTAACTGTTGGACATCATGAACATTTCGTCTTGGCTCCGTCGCGAAAACTCCTTTCCGCACTGGATGAGTCCGCCACAGTGGATGCGGAAGGCAGGGAAATTTCTTTGGGCATTCCTCAGCTGTTTATTCGGTATCGGTGCAGCAGCGGTCGCCATACCGTCGCCATATGGCGGCTTATTGCTTGTGCTTGCTGGTGGCGTTGCCCTTGCAACAAAATCGCGCAAAGTCTGGCTTGAACTGTTTGTGCTTGAGGGCCGTGGCGCTCAGTTTTTTTCCAGTAGTTGGTTCATCGCAGGTCTTATTCTGTGCGCCAAACACTACATCTAAACTACATGCCCAACCCGGCGCTCAACCTCGCTCCCTTCGGTCGCTGGACGCTGCGCGATAAAGCCGCGCAGCGCCGGTTAGCTCCACTACAAGGGCTTCCCCATAAAGTGCAAGTTTGATGAATTTTAGTTTTTCATGATCTGTTTTCCTGTTTGTTCTTTTTTGCCTGCCTGTGCTGAACGAGAAGATGGAGGACTGCGAAACTACAAACGGCCATGTTGAG
>JBDKRR010000124.1:0-6122 GCA_039683315.1 Sulfuricella sp. | reverse complement strand
CGCCCCGGCGTGGAACTTGATGGGGAACAGCAGAGCGTCGACCTGTCCAATGAATTCGAGCGCCAGTTCTTCGGCGACCTCATGCTGTTTTCAACTGAAGAACTGGTCAAGCAGGCGGATGTGAACCCGCCCTTTGCCCAAGAGGAAATCGAGGCGGTCATCGCCCGGAAAGAGGCCGAGCTGCTGGCGCTGTACCAGCAAAAGCATGAAGCCATCGTCGACAAGAACCGGCGATTGCACGAGCTGGTGTTCAACGCCGGACATTGGTGGCTGCGCTCGCCCGAGCTGGCGCTTGCGTTACGGCAAGTCCAGGCTTTCAGCGACAACATCGAGCGCAACTTCGGCGAACGCGCGCGGGCCTGGCGCCAGATCCAGTCGGCCGAGCACCGTGCCCAGCGCAAAAGCCAGATCGTCGAGGCGTTGATGAATTACCGGGCGGAGCGGGATGCCTGGGATAGGCTGTTTTAATCGACTCTGACCGAATCCGCCGCATTCCCGATAATCTCCCGTCGGCATTCCCGGTAAGCATCTCGCGCCGCGCGCAGCACCTCCTCCGGGATGTCGATATGCGAGTAATCGACTGGCGTCTTGTCGATGTTTCCGCTATGAATGCGCTCGGACGAGTCGCCTTTTCTGGCCTTCCCGGTATGGCTGAAGATTTTATAGCGCTCGCTTAACGGCGAATCCAGTTCCAGCCAGTCCGATAGCCTGGAAAGCAGTATCTCCGGCGCACGTTGAAACAGCTCGGCATCGAAATAGTAATAGGGCTGACTGGCAGTCCGGCTGAAGTCGGCGAGTGCCTGGACACGCGCGATATAGTAGTTCGCTGCCTCGACGGGAGAGGCATAAAGATCGTCAATCTCTTTCTGTGCGAACAGGTTGACGATGCTTTTGATCGTGTGTTCCGGTTCCAGCAGCGAGATCAGTATCTTTATATTCGCTGGACCGAACTGCTCGGGCTTCAACAGATAGTCGTTGTGCAGCAGCTTGTCGAAAAGATAACGGCTGTTTTCCTTGAGCGCATCGCTTTCCAGGAACACATCGCGCTGCTTGTCCAGCGCGGATGCGTCCTCATAGCTAATGTGCATTTCATAGTAGCCATTGATCTGCGGGTGAGAGCCGAGAATATGCCCAGCCAGCGTGGTAAAGGCGCGCATATGGCTCAGCAGGAAAATTCTGGCGTGGTGTTCAGATAAAGCATTCATACAATCGGACAGGTCAGGTCGCTTAAGCGACAAGTCTAGCATTCGGAGATCAGTTCGTAGGGTGCAATAACCGCAAGGGTCATGCCCGCTAAGAGAGCACCGCTTTGCGGTGATCTTGGCGCCATAAACGGAGCGCATTGCACCAAATGTTGGTGCAATGCCCGTTGGTTATTGCACCCTACACTTGCTCACGCATCGCTTGTTGCACCTGTGCGTGCCGCCTGCTCCAGGCGCTGTTTTTCGGCCATGACCTTGGTCGCGTAGGCTAGTTCGTCGTCGTCGGGGGCGCCGGCGAACTGCTGCAGTCCGGCGACTAGCCCGCCGTTGCGGCGGATCGACTCCTCCAGCACCTGCGCACCGACCCCGACGTTGACGACCGGGTCGAAGAAGGACAGTTTTCCCGCGCCCTGCGGCAGTTTGTCCCGATGAAAGCGCGGCACGATCTGCATCAGCCCCTGCGCGCCCTTGCTGCTCTCGGAGAACGGGTTGAACCGCGACTCGATGCCGATGACCGCGATGATCAGCAGCGGGTCGAGGCGGAGCTTCCGCCCGGTTAGCTGGGCTGCTGCGAAAATCGGTTCGAGCGCGGCGGCGGATACCCGGTAGCGCTGGGAAACGTAGCCGAGCGCGGCGTGCATTTGCGGCGACAGCGTTTCCGGGACAGGGTCGGCCGGTGCGGCATCGAGCGGCGCCGCGATGTGGGATTCCGCTTCGGCCTTGTGCTTCGCGTCGATAACAGCAAGTTGTTCGATTGAACGGTTGAAAAGGATGATGATAAGAGTCAGCCCGGATATCAGCAGGCTGACTTGCACGAAGCTGACGATGGCATTGGTGTTTCGCGCCATCCGGTGTTTGAGCGAGGTCGATGCATCCATACTCTCTCCTTTAACCCTATCTGCGCACTTCCTTTGCTGTGATCCAGCGTTGTCGATCTGTCCAGATCGTTCTATCTCCCACGGTGTGGTTTTTCATGGACACGGCTTGCCATGATGCGCAATCCCTTCTTGCCACTCAATAAGCTGTTTTGCTGATTTTGTCGGTATGGTTTTGCTAACTGCCAGGGGTTATTCGACCGCCAGCCGGTATCCCACGCCCGCTTCTGTCTGCAGCCAGCGCGGCTGGGCCGGGTTGTCTTCAAGTTTGTGGCGCAGCTGGCCCATGTAGATGCGCAGGTAGTGGCTGCTCTCGACATGGGACGGCCCCCAGACCTCGCGCAGAATCTGGCGGTGGGTCAGCACTTTGCCGGCGTTGCGCACCAGCAAGGTGAGCAGGCGGTATTCGATCGGGGTGAGGTGTATCGTCTGCCCGTCGCGTTTGACGCTGCGGTTGAGCAGGTCGATACGCACGCTGCCGAACTCGACGTCGCTGGCGCCGGCCTCGCCGGTCTTTTCGCGGCGTCGCAATGCGACGCGCACCCGCGCCAGCAGTTCGCCGACGCCGAACGGCTTGGTCAGGTAGTCGTCTGCGCCGGCATCGAGCGCGGCGATCTTGTCGGTTTCGTTGGTGCGTGCCGACAGCACGATGAGGGGCACCTCAGACCAGCTGCGCAGGTCGCGGATGAATTCGATGCCGTCGCGGTCAGGCAGGCCGAGGTCGAGAATGACCAGGTCGGGTTTGCGCGTGCCGGCTTCGACCAGGCCCTGGCGTACCGTTTCGGCCTCGAACACGTGGAAGCCTTCCGTTTCCAGCGCATCGCGCACGAAACGGCGGATCTGCTTCTCGTCTTCGACGATGATGACGGTGGGTGCGAGATCGCTCATGGGTTCCGTTCCTCGTCCTCTGGGTGGTCAGCCAGGGTTGGCGGGGTGCCGAGCGGAAGGGTGAACACGAAGCGTGCGCCCCCTCCCGGAACATTCTCCGCCCAGATCCGTCCCTTGTGGGACTTGACCACGGCGCGGCAGATGGCCAGGCCGAGGCCTACGCCCGGGGTCGCGGACTCAGGATCGCCGCGGGTGAATTTCTCGAAAATCGCTTCTTCGCCTCCCGGCGGCAGGCCCGGCCCGTTGTCGCTGACCGAGATCACGGCTTCATCGTTTTCGATGTCTGCCTCGATGCGGATCAGGCTGCCGGGCGGGGTGTATTTTGCGGCGTTTTCGAGCAGGTTGCAAAACACCCGCTCCATCAGGACTGCGTCGAATTCCAGGAGGGGAAAATCGGGCGGGAGCGAAACCCGGATCTGGTGGCCGGAAAGCTGCCTCTCACGCGCCTTGAGGGCGCTGCCAACGACTTCCTCCAGTAGCTGCCATTGCTGGTTGAGCTTGACGCTGCCGGCCTGGAGGCGCGCCATGTCGAGCAGGTTGTTGACCAGCGCGGTCATGCGCAGCGCTTCGTCGCGAATGGTTTCCGCCAGTTCGGACTGCCTGGCGGAAAGCGCGGGCTGTGTCAGTGCTAGGGAATCGGCCACGCCGACCAGCACCGTCAGCGGGGTGCGCAAATCATGTGACAGGGCCGAAAGCACGGAATTGCGCAAGCGTTCCGATTCGATCTTGATCATGGCCGCTTGTGCGACCTCGATATAGTGGACCCGCTCCAGCGCGGTCGCGATGAGCGCCGCGAAGGCTTCCAGCTGGCGGCGCTGTTCCGGGATCAGCGACCACCGCTTGTTGGGGGGCTTGACCGCGAGCACGCCGCGCGTGCGCATCGGTGCCAGCAGAGGCAGGTAGAGCATGGCGCTGCCGGGCAGAGTGTCGGTGCCGAAACCTGCGGGTTCGGCATGGTCGAACGACCACTGTGCAACGCCCGAATCGATCAGGGAATCGGTTTCCGACCCGGCTTCGCCTGACGGGAGATGGAGCTTGTCGTGCTCGTCCGGCAACAGGATGGCGGCGTGGGTGCCGAAAGTGGCCTTGATCACCTTGTTGCTGGTCTCGGTGATCTGCTCCTGTTGCAAGACTCCAGACAGGTCGCGTGCCAGCTCGTACAGGGCGCGGGAACGCAGTTCGCGGCGCGACGCCACGCGCGCCTGGTAGCGCAGGTTGGCGGTGAGGTGGCCGGTGATCAGCGCCACGACCAGCATCACGGCAAAAGTGAGCAGGTACTGTATATCGCTGACCGAAAACGAGAAACGCGGCGACACGAAGAAAAAGTCGAACAGCGCGACGCTGAGAAATGACGCCAGCACCGCCGGTCCCCGGCCGTATTTGACCGCCGCCAGCAGCACCACCAGCAGGAACAGCATGACGATGTTGGCGAGATCGAAATAACGCATCATGGGCGTGGCGAGCAGGGCGGTCGCCGCACAGGCGCCCGCCGTCCAGGCATAGGATTGCCAGCGCGCTTTCGCGGGCAGCGAAAACATGTCGCCCCAGGACGCCCATTCGACCATCGGTTTGAGCGGAGTTTCATTTTCCCCGCCGGCGATCTGGATCACATCGAGGTCTGGCGCCAGCAGGCCGATGCGGTCGGCAAAGGGGCGTTTCCAGAAGAACCAGGGCGAGCTGTGCACCCGGCCCACCACGATTTTCGCCAGGTTGTGGCTGCGCGCGTATTCGACCACCGTTTCGGCGGTGCCCTGGCCGGGGAGGGTGGCCGTTTTCGCGCCGAGTTCCTGGGCCAGCCGGAGCGTGCGCAAAATGGCTTCGCGACTGGCTTCCGGCAGGCGTTGCAGGTTGGGCGTTTCCACGTACACCGCATACCACTCGACACCAAGCTGGGTGGCGATGCGGCTAGCGCTGCGTACGACTTTTTCCGACCCCGGATAGGGGCCGACGCACACCAGCAGGGATTCGCGTGTCTGCCACACCGCCTCGATGGACTTGTCGCGGCGGTAGGCGCGCATCTGGTCGTCGACGCGGTTTGCGGTTTCGCGCAGGGCCAGCTCGCGCAGGGCGATCAGGTTGCCCTTGCGGAAAAAATTGCGGATCGCGCCCGCGGCCTGCTCGGGCATGTAGACTTTGCCGTCCTTGAGGCGCTGCAGCAGTTCGTCCGGCGTGATGTCGACCAGCACCACCTCGTCCGCCTGGTCGAACACCTTGTCCGGCACGGTTTCGAAGATGCGGATGCCGGTGATGCCGCCGACGATGTCGTTGAGGGTTTCGAGGTGCTGCACGTTGACGGTGGTGTAAACATCGATGCCGACGGCGAGCAGTTCCTCCACGTCCTGCCAGCGCTTGGGATGACGCGAGCCCTGCACGTTCGAGTGAGCCAGCTCATCGACCAGGATCAGCGCCGGGCGGCGCAGCAGCGCGCCATCGATGTCGAATTCGCGCAGCGTCTTGCCGCGGTATTCGATGGCCTTGAGCGGCAAGACTTCCAGTCCCTCCAGCAAGGCCATGGTCTCCGCCCTGCCGTGCGTCTCGACGATGCCGACCACCACGTCCAGGCACTGTGTCCGCAACTGCCGAGCCGCGGAAAGCATGGCGTAGGTCTTGCCCACCCCGGCATTGGCGCCGAAAAACACTTTCAGCTTGCCGCGCCGGGCGCGCGCTTCCTCTTCCTTGACACGTTCCAGCAGGGCGTCGGGATCGGGGCGGCGGTTATCGGGATCGTCGGTGGGCATTCGTTTCCTTATCAGGGCTTGTGTCCTGCCATCACCAGCTTACCGGAAGCGGCATGTTTCATGAACATCTCCGCTCCCTGCGCTTGCGCCTTTCGCAGTCGCAGCTGCAGGTCAGTTGCCTGCCGTAGGCCAATGCGTGACGGACCTCGTTGACCCAGTGTCCTTTCCCGCACACGGGGCATTCGTGCAAGTGAGTGACCGCGCGCCGGCCATCGGGCAATGGCTGGCTGGCAGCCGATGAGAAATCCTCGGCGAGGAAGGCAGGATTTTTTGCGCGTAATTTCATGGCAGTTTCATTCCTTCCTGTTGCGCCTTCGCTCTTCCAGTACCAGCAGTGCGTAAACCAGCCAGATCGGCAGGAAGATGGCCAGGATTGCGAGCAGCGGCGGCAAAATGCTGTCCATGCTTTCGCCTCAGGC
>JBDKRR010000123.1:0-6745 GCA_039683315.1 Sulfuricella sp. | reverse complement strand
ATCGGCTTCAGTCAGCACCGCCTTCAGTTCCCTGCCACCATCGGAGAGGAAGCATGAGACCCCGATGCTGATCGAGACCGAGATTTCTCCGCTTTCGGTAATCAAGGGCGCAGACGCGACCAATTCCCGCAGCGACTCGGCCAGCAGCAGCGCTCCCTCGATGTCGGTATCCGGGGCGACCACGCAAAATTCCTCGCCGCCGTAGCGCCCCAGAACATCGTGACGCCGCAAACGCCCCACCATCCGCACGGCGATCTGGCGCAACACTTCATCTCCCACCGGGTGTCCATGGGCATCGTTGATGCTCTTGAACAAATCCACGTCTATCATCAGCAAAGCCACCGGTTTGCCACAGCGCCGGCCCAGCATGCGTTCCGCATAGTCCATCAAGGCGCGCCGGTTGGGCACCTGGGTCAGGGCGTCGGTCATCGCCAAGTGCAGAATTTCACGATCGGTGCGTTCTTTCACCAACAGCACGAAACCGATCGAGCCAAGCAACGCTGTCGCCATGACGGCGATGAACGAGACGACCTGAACCCAGTGGAGCGCGCCGGCAGTTTGCGGCTGGGCGAGTTCAACCTGTCCCGACAGCGCAACGAAGGCGCGCAAGCCCAGCACCAACATGATCAAGGCAGCTCCGCCGAACAACAGCCGCCACGCCCGCCCCGCACGCGTTTCCGGGTCGGTAAGCAAGACCCGCGCGACCAGCACCATCTGAAAAGCGTAGATCAGGCCTACCCAGACGAAGCGGCCACGTATGTCGTCCACCAGCACCGCGGTCATTACCATGGTTAGCGCCACCGGTGCCAAATACTGCCAGCGCGGCAGCACGCGCCGCTGGAATTCGACGATGGCGGCCAATATCAGGGCATGGGCGCCGGCCTTGAGTACGTTGGCGGCGATGATCGAGAATGCATCGGGGATATGTCCCCGCGCAGCAACCAGCACCCAGGTCAGAGTTTCCAGAAGGATCGCGGCCGCCCATTTGCCCATGCCGTCCCGCCTCCCGTCCTCGTTCCTGCTCGTGGTGGCAAGAAACAGGCTCAAGACCATCAAGGTGTTGCACAGGATGAGCGAAAACAGCAGGGTGCGGGGGTCCAGGTTCATGGTGTCGCGAGCCCGACTTCAGCTGGAGCGGGGAAAATCATTCGGAGGGCTATCTAAATTACGCAGGAATCATTTTAACCGACTATATCGTGGCTCATAAATATGTTTTGACCACCCGCCGGGCCGTGGCGCCATTTCCCGGCCAGCGCGCACCACAGCGCGTATCGGGTCGCGCTCGAAGTCGTGCAGCGAGGGGGTGCGTATTCGCGCACAGGGTGGCGAAGTGCGGCCAGAAGGGGTGGAGCTATGTATTAGCCAAAAGAATTATATTGATTGATGCGTTTCAAACGAATGTGATGCCGCCCCTTTTGGCCCAATCATGCGCCGCGGCCCCGCCTCTGGGCTAGCGACGCATGGGGCGAAGGGATGTCAGCAGGTTTTTGACCCGCGCGCCACACAACGGTATATCAGCGTCGGGATCAGCACGGGAATGCTGCCGATGACGAACGCGAGGAGGATGGGCAAACAGGCAATTGCTTCGGCGATGGACATGGATTTCGATTGAAGTTGCAGAGTGGTCATGGCGGTGCTCCGGTTGAAGTGAAGAAAGCGGCAGTGGGCAGCGTGGCTCATCTCTTCTTGCATGGGTCCGCTGGCCCGTAATGCATCGCAAGAAGCGCGCCCGCACGGCGATGACGGGTGAAACATCTAAATAAGCAATATCTTATGAAGAATACCTGTCGACGACATCTTGCAAATGACGCGGCAACAAGTCAGACTTGACTCGGTTCCTCGGAATTAAGGTCAATTTTGTCCACACCGGAAAACGCTGAATTGCCACCCGAATTGGTTTCCATGCTGGATGCCATGCCCGGGCCGCGCATTCTGGTGGATATGGAATTCCGGATTTTGGCGGCGAATCAGGCCTATCGGCTGCAATACGGCGACCCGGCCGGCCTGATTGGCCGGACGTGCCACGAGGTATCCCACCGTTTCGAAAAGCCGTGCGACCAGTGCGGCGAGTCCTGCCCCCGTGCCGAAGCGATGTCCACCGGCCATGCCAGTCGTGTGCTGCACCTGCACTACACGCCACAGGGCCGGGAATACGTGGATGTCGAGCTGATCCCCATTCGCGGCAGCGACAACAACATCCGCTATTTCATCGAAGCCATGACGCAGTTGCGGACGCTGTACGAAGAGAAGTCGCTCTCCGACATGGTGGGCCATTCGGCGGCCTTCAACCGCATGCTGGAGCAAATCCATCGCGTGGCCGGCTACACCACCTCGGTATTGCTCCTCGGCGAGTCCGGCACCGGCAAGGAATTGGCCGCCCAGACCGTGCACAATCTCAGTCCGCGAGCCGGCAAGCCGTTCGTGCCGGTGGACTGCTCGGGCATGACGGAAAGCCTGTTCGAATCGGAACTGTTCGGGCACGAAAAAGGCGCATTCACCGGCGCCAGCCAGCAAAAAATCGGCCTGGTCGAGGCCGCCGCCGGGGGCACGCTCTTTCTTGACGAACTAGGCGACATCCCACTCAGCCTGCAAGTGAAGCTCTTGCGCCTTCTCGAAGCCGGCAGCTATCGGCGCGTGGGCGGCGTGGAAACCCTGCACGCGGATTTCCGCCTGGTGGCCGCCACGCACCGCGATCTGGCATCCATGGTCGAGGCGGGCAGCTTCCGGCGGGACCTCTACTATCGGATATCCGCGTTTCCAATCGTCTTGCCCCCATTGCGGGAACGAAAGGAAGACCTGGCTTTGCTGGCGCAGGATATTCTGGGCCGCCTTGCGCCGGAAAAGCGCGTGCAGATCTCGCCGTCCGCCATGAAACTCCTGAGCATGCACGACTTTCCGGGCAACGTCAGGGAACTTCGCAACATCCTCGAACGGGCGATCATCCTCGCGGATGGCGGCGTCATCCTCCCCACCCATTTGCCGCCAGGCCTGGCGCATGGAGAACAGGCGGATGCGGAGGAAGAAGGCAGCGTTTCGCTTGGCATGATTGAACGCCGCTATTTGCAGCAAGAACTCGTCAAGCTGGGCGGCGACAAAGCCGAACTCGCCCGGCGACTCGGCATCAGCCGCCGCACGGTAGACCGAAAACTGAAGCCGAACTAGTGGTCTGCTTCATAAATCAAGGAACATGATGAAAACGATGGATTCCGGTCTGTGGCAAGGCGTGAACCGCAGCAATAGCCGCGCCTATTGCGAGGATGAGCAACGCCACCACGGGCCGGAAGACGCGTTTTCATGTTCCGGCATTTGCGAAGCAGACCACTAACGCCCTGCCAACGCCCCCAACACCGCCTTGAGCAATTGCCAGCAGCGCGCGACCGATGCGATTTCGACGCTTTCGCCCGGCGCGTGTGCGCCGCGGATATCGGGGCCGAAGGAGATCATGTCCAGCTGCGGGTGACTGGCGGCGAGCAGGCCACACTCCAGTCCGGCGTGAATCACCTGCAAGCTCGCAGGCTGGCCGAATTGCGCGACGTACACCTGGCCGCACAAAGCGAGCAGCGGGGACGACGGGTTCGGCGTCCAGCCCGGATAGGCGCCATCCTTCCAGGCCTGCCAGCCGAATGACGCGGCATGCGCGACCAGCTCGTCGGCCAGCGCATCGGCACGTGCATTGTGCAGCGAACGCACCTTGAACGTGGCGCGGAACGCGCCCTGCTCCAGCGCAAGCACACCGAGATTGTCCGAAGTGTCGGTCACACCGGGGAAATCTTCGCTGACGCGCGCCACACCGTTGGCGGCGCTGTTGAGAAAGTCGAGCAACCGGTCCCGCTCGACACGCAAAATAGCCCTATTCATTCGTGGTTCGCCTGCGAAATCGTCAACAGCCCGCCGCTGAGGCATACCCTGTAGGTCGGGCGCATGGACATGAAGCGCCACGCCCGCATCCGCCACCGCGAACCGCTCCCGCCACACCGCGAGTTTTCCCTGCACCCACGCCTCCAGTTGCGCCGCCTCCGCAGCCGGCAGCGCAAACACCGCAGCCGCCTCGCGCGGAATGGCGTTGCGCGCTGTGCCGCCCTGCATGGCGATGAGGCGCAGGTCGCAGCGGGAAGCCAGCTCGCCCAGCGCCTCCGCCAGCAGCTTGATGGCATTGCCGCGCCCGAGATGGATGTCGATGCCGGAATGGCCGCCGCGCAACCCGGACACATCCAGACGCATCGTCGCATAGCCCGGCGGCAAATCTTCCTGCGCCCAATCGCCGCGCACCTCCACATCCACGCCGCCCGCGCAGCCCAGATAGAAACGCCCCCACTCCTCGGTGTCGAGGTTGATCAGCGTCTCGCCCCGCAAGGTGCCGGACGCCAGCCCGCGCGCGCCGTCCATGCCGGATTCCTCATTGACGGTGAGCAGCACCTCCAGCGCCGGATGAACCAGCCTCGGCTCTTCCAGCACCGCCAGCGCCAGCGCCACGCCGATGCCGTTGTCCGCGCCCAGCGTGGTGTTCTCCGCCACCACCCAGCCATCGCGCACCACCGCACGGATCGGGTCGCGCTCGAAGTCGTGCCGCGTGCCGGCGTTGGCCTGGCACACCATGTCGAGATGGCCTTGCAGGATCACGCCGGGTTGCAGCTCGCAGCCGGGGCTGGCGGGCTTCTTCAGGATCAGGTTGCCCACGGCGTCGACCACGGCGGCGATGCCGCGCGCCTCTGCCCAGACGATCAGATGCGCGATCAGCGCCGCCTCGTGCAGCGAGGGGCGCGGGATCGCGCAGAGGGTGTCGAAGTGTGACCAGACGGAGTGAGGTTGCAGATTTTTCAGAGAAGAAGGCATGTTGGCGGCTGATGGATTGATGATTATGTAGGGCGCAATAACCGCAAGGGTCATGTCCGCCAAGAGACCACCGCTTTGCGGTGATCTCTTGGCGCCATAAGCGAAGCGCATTGCACCGGATGTTTGATGTTAGAGGCTGCACAATGCCCGTTGGTTATTGCGCCCTACACTCAGGGTTTGCCGAATAATTCGTCGAGCGGGTTCTTGCCTGCGTGTGGTTTTCCGGAAACGCGCTTCGCGGCGAACTCCTCCTCGATGTTGTCGCGGTAATAGCTCCAGGCCGACCCCGAGCTACTGAGGCGGCGCCAGGCTTCCTCGCCGACACCGCTGTACTGAAGTGTGCTGCCGTCGTCGAGCTGGACCTGCAGCAAGCGGGCGCGCGCATCGTAGCCGATGGCGCGCAGCTTGCCTGAGTTGATCTTTTTCATTTCCATGTTGGGTTCTGACGCTGTTACGAGTCCAGTCTTTTAATTCAGTAGGGTGTCAATAAGCGCAGCGCATTGCACCGGATGTTTTGCGCGTTGTGGCGACCATCACCCATCCATGCACCCCCCATTTCATTCGGCGCAATAACGATTGCGCCCTACACGGGCTAATCAATTTATTCGCGCTTCTGCTTCAACACAGACTTCACCATCTTCCCAAAATCCTTGTCCTTCTTCCGCTTGTCCACATAAGACATCTCGTTGAAATCGGACTCGGCCTTGAGCTTCAGGTAACTCTGGTAATGCTCAGTGTTCAGCTCGCCGCTTTCGATCGCCTTGCGGATCGCGCAGCCCGGCTCGTTGCTGTGGCTGCAATCGGCGAAGCGGCATTGCGAGGCAAGCACCTTGATATCGGCAAAGCTGCCGTCCAGCCCTTCACCCGCACTCAGGATGCCGAGCTCGCGCATCCCCGGCATGTCGATCAGCAGCGCGTCATTGTCGAGCACGATCAAGTGGCGGCGCGTGGTGGTGTGCCTGCCCTCGCCGGTGCCACTGACGGCGCCGGTCTCCAGCGCGTCACGGCCTAGCAGATGATTGATCAGCGTCGTCTTGCCCACACCCGAAGATCCGAGCAGGCAATAAGTCTTACCCGGCGCCATGAGCTGCTTCACCTGCTCCACGCCCTCGCCCGTCACGTTGCTGAGTGTGATGATTGTGCCCGTGATGCCTGCCGCGCGGATATGGTCGAGCATGCGCACCAGCTCCGCCGCACTCACCAGGTCCGTCTTAGTCAGCAGCAGCACTGGTTCGATATGCCCCTCGTTGACCATCACCAGGTAGCGCTCCAACCTGCGCACATTGAAATCGAAATGGCACGACTGCACGATGAACGCCACATCGATATTCGCGGCGATCATCTGGAAATCGACGTTCTTGCCAGGAGACTTGCGCCGCAGGAAAGACTTTCTGGGCACCACATCATGGATGCTCGCAGCCGTACCCGCATCGTGATACTGCACGCACACCCAATCGCCGACACAAGGCTTATCCACCGAGGATGCGGCGGTGTAAAGGAACTTACCCGTCAGCTCGGCAGGCACTTCGCCGTGTTCGTTACGTACGACAAAGCGCCCGCGGTCGACAGCGGTCACCCGCGCCAGGCGCTGGCCAGAAGCACACGTTGCCTGCTCCGCAAGTCCGCTATTCAAACCAAGTTTGGTCAACTCCATGACGAGTCTTTTCCTTTGATCCAGAAAAGGGCAATTAATGGGGGTCAGCCTCAATTGTTTTCCCACCTCAAGCCGCCAGCGGCTCGAAGCGATGTATCCGCGCCAGCACGTCCGTCAATTCCTTGGAGGCCTCCTCGACATCGTAATCCGCTTGCAAGCCGAGCCAGAAGCCGGTGCTTGTGCCGAAAAATGCCGCCAGGCGCAATGCCGTATCCGCCGTGACCGTGCGCTTGCCGGAGCAGATTGCCGAGATGCGGG
>JBDKRR010000122.1:0-6622 GCA_039683315.1 Sulfuricella sp. | reverse complement strand
GGGACGTTTTTTGTCTATTGCCATGCAGGTTGCCGCGCATGAGGCCAAGCTGGGGCATGGGAAGCTGGCCGAAGAGCTTCGCGACATGATTGATGCCGCTAAGTCCCGCAGCCAGAATCTGGCCGGGGCGGGCAAGCTGGTTCCGCTCAACAAACCTCGCGGCGAGCTGGTCGGCCTTCTTAGTGTTTCCTATCCCCACACCCGCCTGTCCGAGATGATTCTCGATGATAGTGTGTCCATAAAACTCCAGCGCATGATCAAGGAGCAGCGTTTTTTTGCCAAACTTAAAGAACATGGTTTGTCGCCACGGCGCAAGCTGCTCTTTGTGGGGCCTCCGGGAACCGGTAAAACGATGACGGCGGCGGCTCTGGCGGGGGAGTTGGGCGTCCCGCTATTTCTGGTTCGTCTCGATGCGTTGATCACAAAATACATGGGGGAAACTGCGGCCAAATTGCGACAGGTTTTTGATGCCATTACCGAAGTGCGTGGCATCTATTTTTTCGACGAGTTTGATGCTATCGGTTCGCAGCGCGGCATGGCCAACGATGTGGGCGAGATTCGGCGCGTGCTCAACAGTTTTCTACAAATGATCGAACAGGATCAGTCGCACAGCGTGATTATTGCCGCGACCAATCACCCGGATGTTCTCGACTATGCGCTGTTTCGCCGCTTTGACGACATGATTCAGTACGGCCTGCCCGATCAGGAGCAAGTTGTTTCGGTACTCAAGGCGCGTCTGGCCGGGTTTCATGCCAAGCGTTTTGCCTGGAGCAAGATTGCCGAGCATGCGGCAGGATTAAGCCATGCGGAAATTTCGCGAGCTGCCGACGAGGCGATCAAGGACAGCATCATTCACGACCGCGACACGGTTATCGAAGCCGATCTGGTGCGTATGTTGGCGGAACGAAAATTGATCGGCGGCAAGCTTGCCAACAACAATAGCGAGCCGCCAAACCATGGCGAATGAAGCGCAAGATAAACGTCGGCATTTCGTCCTTTCCAATACTTCTGAAGCCAAACCATTCACTGCTCATACCGGCAGGAGCGATAAGCCTTATGTGCCAGAGTTGCCCCGTGCACAACACGGCGCATCCCTGCAAACACAACTCCAGGCACTCAAGCCCATTGCCGAGCAGGCCGCAGCTACTCAGCACGATATAGGGATTGAAGGCGGCGTTGGCCTACAAATCCAGTTCCAAAGCCAACCCGGTATAGCGCTGGCATTTGAAAGTCTCGCCAACGACCCGCAGCACATAGAGTTGCTGAGCATCCGCGAAGAAGGGGAATACACCTACGCCAACGTATTCGTGCCCGATGGCAAACTCGCACACTTTGAAAAACATGTGGCCAAGTACCTGGACGAGAATCAAGATAAAAATGGCAAACCCAGAAATAAAGCGCTGCTGAATACTATAGAGTCCATACGAGCAGCCGGACTGCGCGCGCTGTGGATGGATGACCCGGAGCTACTCCCGCAGAATCCAGACGAGGCATTCTGGTGGGAAGTGTGGCTACCCGAACGTGGCAACCGTGAACAGGTCGTAGAGGATTTCCGCAAGCTGGCCGCTATGGTCGGCTGCACGGTAAGCGCGAGTCGCGTAGATTTTCCCGAACGCTCCGTCGTCATGATGCACGGATCGGAGCGTCAGTTCTCACAGACAGTCATGACGCTGAACTGTGTAGCCGAGCTACGCCGCGCCAAGGAAACGGCTGAGTTATTTGACGGAATGGATGCCGAGGAACAGCAGGCTTGGAAAGATGAATTACTGGCACGGACAACCTTCCCGGCTCACGCTAACGATGTGCCTCGCGTCTGCCTGCTCGATAGTGGCGTAAACCGTGGTCATCCTTTGCTCTCACCTGTATTGACGAGCGATGACATGCACACGGTCGAGCCGGAATGGGGCAAGGGTGACGACTGCAATCACGGCACAGGCTTGGCCGGGATAGCCGTCTACGGCGACTTAACCCATGCTTTAGCAACAGAACTACCGATACGAATTGAACACCTTCTGGAATCGATCAAACTTACACAGGGCGATGGCGCTAACGCAGGAAACAACGAATTCCATGCCAACCTTTTTGCGGAAGCGGTAAGCCGCCCCGAAGTCGCTGCGCCACAACGTCTGCGCGTGTTCAGTTCGGCGGTGACGGCTACAGATTTTCGGGATCGCGGACGCCCCTCATCCTGGTCTTCCATGGTGGATTCGTTGGCGGCAGATGCGTCGAATGAAGGCCAATTTCCACGGCTGATTGTGCTGGCTGCCGGGAATACCAAGGATGGTGACGAGTGGCTGGCTTACCCTGAAAGCCTTTCGATGAGAAATCTGATTCACGATCCCGGTCAAGCCTGGAACGCGCTGACGGTAGGTGCCTTTACGGAAAAAATTGAAACCGAAGATGGCAACATTGAACCCATTGCACCTATTGGAGGAATCAGTCCATATACGACAACATCGGCAACTTGGGATAGGGCATGGCCGCTAAAACCCGATGTGGTTTTTGAAGGCGGGAATGTTGGAAAAAACGACGGGTTCGCAGGAATGCTGCCAAGTCTCAACCTGCTGACCACGCACTTCAAACACACCGAAAAACTTTTTACCACTACCAACGCTACCAGCGCCGCATCCGCCCTGTGTGCCCGCATGGCTGCGCAATTGATGTCGGCTTATCCTCAACTACGACCTGAAACTATCCGAGCGCTCATCGTTCATTCTGCCGAATGGACGGATGCCATGCGCGAGATGTATTTGAAGTCTCACACCAAGAATGATTACATCAACCTTGTGCGTCATTGCGGCTGGGGGGTGCCTGACCTGGAACACGCATTATGGAGTGCGGCCAATTCGCTGACACTGATCGTCGAAGACCAGGTACACCCCTACAAAAAAGACGGAAGCACGATCAAAACTCGCGACATGAATTTTCATGCGCTGCCTTGGCCAAAAGATGAGTTGGAAGCGCTCGGTGCAACCCAGGTACAAATGCGTGTCACCCTATCCTATTTCATTGAGCCAAACCCCTCTGCTCGTGGTTCGGCATCAAAATATCACTACCCCTCCCATCGCTTGCGTTTCAAAGTGCGTCATCACCAAGAGTCCGAGGAAAATTTTCTCGCCCGCATCAATGCTGCCGCCGCCACGGAAGAAAATGGACAGCATACAAACCACCAAGACCCTGACTGGTGGCTAGGTGGGCAACAGCGTCATAAGGGCTCTCTGCATCAGGATGTATGGGAAGGCACCGCCGCCGAATTGGCCAGCCGGGGATACCTTGCGATTTATCCCGCTATGGGCTGGTGGCGCACTCGCCAAAAACTGGATCGCTACAACCTCCCGGCACATTACAGCTTGATCGTATCCATCCGCACGCCGCAAACTGAGGTTGACCTTTATAGCGCGGTCGCCACGAAAATACAGACACCGATTGTCATCTCAGCCTGAGCGTCTGTATCGCGCATCCGATTGATCCACTTAATTCAAACTATTGCATCAAACATCCACTTTGGGAAAAATCGACTGGCTGCTGCTCTGTGGGTCGGGAACGGCCGATCAGGCTTGTGACTATGAGCTACTGCTTCCAGTCTTGACCCGCCGTTCGTAGCGGAGACTCCACGGGCCGTTTATGGCACACCGGAGACATTCATCCCATCACATCCCAACGATCAGTTACCGATGCTGCTTTGCACAACGCCTAATTTATCACGCAAATCCACACCGTGTTTTTGCCGTAGGCAGGCCAGCCGTAGCCGGTATTGCGAAGGACTTATCAGGTCTTCGGCCAGAAATGCATGTGCGGTTTCGCCTTGGCGCCGGGCGCACTGCCGTGGCTGTGGCGGCCCTGGTCGACATCGCCTGAAATCAGGTTGAGCCGCCCGTGACGCACGCCGCGCTCGGCCATCAGGGCGTCGGCGAAGGCGCGCACGGATGCGCTCGGCCCCTTGAGAATCACGCTTTCGATGCAGTTGTCGTGGTCGAGGTGGGCGTGCATGCTGGCCACGGTCAGGTCGTGGTGGTCGTGCTGCATGCCGGTCAGGCGCTCCGCCAGTTCGCGCTCGTGGTGGTTGTAGACATAAGACAGGTTGGCCACGCAATGCGGCGCGTCGTCGCGCGCCTGACGCTCCTGTTCGAGTTGGCCGCGCAGCAGGTCGCGCACGGCCTCGGAGCGGTTGCTGTAGCCGCGTGCGGCGATCAGCTTGTCAAATTCGCGCGCAAGTTCGTCGTCGAGGGAGATGGTGAAGCGTTCCATGGTCGGCAGTCCGCTGGCAGAAATGCGACAAATTATGCACCAAATCCTGCCACGTCATGTTTCGCGGTGCGATCGACTGCCGTTTGGAGTTGAAGTGATTACTCGCCTATGGAAATGCCTGTCGATATTTCGCGGCCAGATCGGAATCCATCGTAGCGAGATGGGTGCGGAACCAGTCCGGCACGGCCTCGGCCAGGTAGGCGCGGACAAAGGCGGTGCGGCTGCCTTCGGCACGCGCGCGCATCCTGCCCAGTTCGCCCAGGATGCGTTGGTGCTCTGCCTCGTGTTCGGCGCGCGACGAAAGCCCGCACGCGCTCATCATGCCGGACTCGTGTTTGAAATGCGCACGGGTGTGGTCGAGCAGGGAATCGAGGCACTGTGGCAGTTCTCCATCCGGCGCGCGTTGCGCGCGCAGCAGAAGATCCACGAATTCCCGGTGCGTGGCGTCCATTTCCGGGAGGTGGAGGAGATGGGTTTCATCGTTCCAGGCAAATTCGATTTTCATGGTGCGATCCGTCTCCAGTCGACTTGGCGAAAACTAAGGAAGCGCTGATTTATTCATCTGAACCCAGCCCCTCCCCCTTCAAGGGGGAGGTTGGGAGGGGGATGGGGAATGCCGATCAACGACTTACAATCCTACCCCATCCCCACCCTAGCCCTCCCCTTGAAGGGGAGGGAATAAATCAGTGCATACCTAGGTTCCACATGGGTCCCATGTGATGGGAGCCATTTGCAGCAACCCCGCTACCTGCCGTTCGATCTCCTTCACCACGTGATAGTCGAGCCTGTCCAGCCAGCGTTTGGGAATGGCGTCGGCACCATACAGGGCGCCGGCCAGCATGCCGGCCAGCGCGCCGGTGGTGTCGGCGTCCTCGCCGCGGTTGACGGTTTCCACCACGCAGCTTTCGAAGGAATCGGTGTAGAAAAAATGGTGCAGCACGGTCTGCACCGTGTCCACGATGTAGCCGGAGGCGCGTCCGGGGTAAGGGTCGAACTTGAACTGGCGGTGCGTTTCGACCAGCCGGTTGGCGATGGCGCGGCAGTCTTTAACCCGCCCGCCGAGCAGCAGCGTCTGCACCATTTCGCCCAGCGCCAGCGTGCCGGCGTCGGCCAGCGCATGGTGATGGGTGATGTAGGATTGCTGCAGCGTGCAGCGCTGAAACAGGGCCGCGTCGCCCAGGGTGAACAAGGCCACCGGCAGATTGCGCATGGCCGCGCCGTTGCCGCCGTCGGAATCGCACGCCGGACCTTCAATAATGCCTTGCAGCATGTAGCGCTGGATGCCGCGCCGGCAGGTGGCGCCCACGTCCACTGGTTTGGACTTGAGCCAGACGGCGAAAGCGTCCGCGATCGCGGTCAGATCCCAGCCTTTGGCGCGGATGATCGCCTGGCCGAGGTGCAGGGACATTTCCGTGTCGTCGGTAACCTGTCCGGCTTTGAGGCGCAGCCAGCCACCGCCGCAGATGTCCCGATGCGTGCCGAACTGGGCCTTGATCTCGCTGGCGGTGAGAAACTCCACCGTCGCGCCCAGGGCGTCGCCGCAGGCCAGGCCGAGGTAGGCGCCGAGGGCGCGATCGTGGAGAGTAGGCATTGTGCGAAGGGAGCGGTGAGCAGTGAGCAGGGAACCGTCTTCCGCTCACCGTTCACCGCTAACTGTTTACCGCTTAAACAGGCCGGTTCTCATACACCTTGACCGGCCCCATTTCCTGCAGCGCCTGCGCGTAGGATACTTCCGGGAACTTGTTGCCGAACTTGGCTGTGGACGCAGTTGCCATGGCGTCCAGCTTGCCGCCCATGTCCATTTTCTTGAGGTCGCCCTTTTCGATGTACAGCAGGTCGAGCATTTCGTTGTAGACGGTGCCCTCGTCCAGCGGCAGCACGTAGTAGGTGATGCCGTTCAGCACAATGGTGTATTTCTTGAGCAGGTCCACGTTGCCGGCGAAGATGAAATACTTGCCTTCCGGGGTGAAGTAAGGCCCCACCACTTCCGAGATCAGCTCCAGGTGTGCCAGCGAGTCCACGAAGCTGGCGTAGAAGGTGATCTTGTCGCTGTTGGACAGCATGAATACCTGGTCGGTCTTGATGTCCGGCGGACGCTTTTCCCCGGCGATGCTGGTGGGCAGCTTGAGCGCGATTTCACCGCGGAAGCCGAAGCCTTTGGCGGTCGGTCCCTTGAACACCGGGGAGACGAGACGCTCGTCGCCGTCCAGTTTGCCGAGCGGGGAGGTTAGAAAATCAGACATGGTATTGCTCCTTTGGATCGTTGGTAAAAAGTCAGGAGTAAGGAGCCTCACTCCTCACTCCTCACTCCTCACTCCTCACTCCTCACCCCTCACCCCTCACCCCTCACAGATCACTGAACTGCACTTTGTAA
>JBDKRR010000121.1:0-8010 GCA_039683315.1 Sulfuricella sp. | reverse complement strand
CATCTGCACTGGACCGCCTTGCCTGCCTGGACCTCGACCCTTGCTGCCACCTTCTCCATCATGCTGCTGCTGGCTTCCTGGGGTGGCATGATCAACGGCATCATGACGCTGTCCGGTGCGTGGGACAAACTGCGCACCGACCCGATCATGCGCTTCATGATCGTGGCTCTGTCCTTCTACGGCATGTCCACTTTCGAAGGCCCGATGATGTCGCTCAAAGACGTCAACGCCCTGTCGCACTACACCGACTGGACCGTGGGTCACGTGCACTCCGGCGCCCTGGGTTGGGTGGCGATGATTTCCTTCGGCTCCCTGTACCACCTGATCCCCAAGCTGTGGGACACCAAGATGTACAGCGAAAAACTGATCGGCATCCACTTCTGGCTGGCCACGATCGGCGTGCTGCTTTACATCACCGCAATGTGGATTTCCGGCATCATGCAGGGTCTGATGTGGCGTGCTTTCGACGACTTCGGCAACCTGCAGTATTCCTTTGTCGAGTCCGTTGCGGCCATGCATCCTTTCTACGCCATGCGTGCGATTGGCGGCATGTTCTTCCTGACCGGCATGTTGATCATGGTGTTCAACGCCTTCATGACCATCCGTCAGGCCAATCGCAATGTGTCCGCGGGCGTGTTGAGTTCTGCCAAGGCAGCAGCGTAAGGAAAATTTAGGAAGCCCTCTCCCCGGCCCTCTCCCGCTTGCGGGAGAGGGGGACGCGGAGGCGCTTAGCGACTTTTTAATCGAGAAATAATATGTTCAATTTCAAACACGAATGGATTGAAAAAAACGTCGGCATCATGCTGGTCGCGATCATGCTCGCCATCAGTATCGGTGGCCTGGTAGAAATCGCCCCGCTGTTCTTCATCAAGGAGACGGTGGAGAAAGTGGACGGAGTGCGTCCTTACACCCCCCTGGAGTCCCGCGGCCGCGACATTTACGTGCGCGAAGGCTGCTACCTGTGCCACTCGCAGATGATTCGCCCGTTCCGCGACGAAGCGTTGCGCTATGGTCACTATTCGCTGGCAGCTGAGTCCAAGTACGACCACCCGTTCCAGTGGGGCTAGAAGCGTACCGGTCCGGATCTGGCTCGCGTCGGCAAGAAATACTCCAACGAATGGCACGTGCAGCACCTGAACGACCCGAAATCCATGGTGCCGGCAACCGTCATGCCGCGTTACCCATGGCTGCTGACCACTCCGCTGGATTACTCCGACGTGGTCGATCGCCTCAAGGCTTTGCGCCAGGTGGGCGTGCCGTACTCCCTGACCCAGGGCGAGTACGACAACAACGTCAAGGAATTCGGTGCTGAAACAGCCAAGATGCTGCACATTCCAGATGCACAGAAAAACCTCATTGCTCAAGCGCAGGCCGGAAACTATGACGGCGATCGCAGCAACGTGAGCGAAATGGATGCGCTGGTTGCGTACTTGCAAGTGCTCGGCACGATGGTGGATTTCAGCAAGTACGATAACGACGAATTCGTAAAATTCCGTTAAGAGGATAGCTGGATGGAATGGTTATATTGGTTCTCCAGGTTTGAAAACACCAAGCCCCTTGCGCTGATGATATTTTTCATCTGCTTCTGCCTGATCGTGATTTACGTCTACGGCAGCAGGGAGCGCGGGGAAGAATTGGAGTCGCGCCGGAACATACCATTCCTGGACGAGGATTCAGATACCAACGGGCATGGCAAATAATCCCGTATATCAATAAGCGTGACCTGCCCGTTTCCCCCACCCCGGCCCTCCCCCGCAAGCGGGAGAGGGGGACGCAGGCTCGCAATGCGAGTTGTATTATTAAGGAAGCGAAATAATGAGTCAGCAAAAAACGCAAACCGTGCAAACCACCGGACACGTCTGGGACGACGATCTGCAGGAATACAGCAACCCGCTGCCATCATGGTGGCTGATGGGCTTCTACGCCTCGGTGATCATGGCCCTGATTTACTGGATGATTTACCCCGCCTGGCCGGTCGGCAAGCATTTCACCACCGGTTTCAACACGGTCACCTACGTCAACGACAAGGGGCAGGAGAAGTCCTGGCACTGGAACACCCGCGCCCAGTTGATGAAAGACATGAACGAAGCGCAGAAGATGCAGAAGCCTTACTTCGACAAAGTGGCCGCGATGCCCTTCGACGATATCGCCAAGGATCCGGAACTGACCAACTTCGTCAACTCCGCCGGCAAGGCCATCTTTGCCGATAACTGCGCCGCCTGCCACCAGTCCGGCGGTCAGGGCAAGCCCGGTTATTTCCCCAACCTGACGGATGACGACTGGCTCTACGGCGGCAGCTACGCGAAGATCCAGGAGACCATTATCAACGGCCGTCACGGCTACATGCCGGCGTTCAAGGAAGTGCTGAACGACACGCAACTGGATAACCTGGCGAACTACGTTGCCAGCCTGTCCGGCGAGAAGGCGGATGCGGCCAAGGCCAAGGCAGGCGATGCCCTGTTCCACTCCGAAGCGGCGGCATGCTATTACTGCCACGGTAGCGATGCCAAGGGGCGCCAGCAAATCGGCTCCGCCAACCTGACCGACAAGATCTGGTTGTGGGCCGACGTTCCTGAGCAAAACACCCCGGAGAAAAAGGTCGAGGCGATCCGTACGGTCATCGCCGGCGGTCTCAACCGTGGTGTGATGCCGGCCTGGCAAGACCGTCTCAAGCCCGAGCAGATCAAGCTGCTGACCGCCTATGTCCATGGTTTGGGTGGTGGTAAGTAGTAAGCAATATTAGAAAATACTGATATACTTTTGGCCCGCCCCAGGATTTCCCTGGCGCGGGCCACATTAATTTTCGGAGCCACTTGTGTCCACCACTGAAGCGCCATCCCTCTATCAAAAACGCATCCCGATCTTCACGCGCTCGGTAAAAGGCAAGTTTCGCAGCTTCAAGACGGCGATGCTGACCCTGGCCTACGCGGTGTATTTCGGGTTGCCGTGGCTGCCCTGGCACCGCGGTCATGAGGCGGTGTCGCAAGCGGTGCTGTTCGATCTGCCGGGGCGCAAGTTCTATCTTTTCGACCTGGTGGTCTATCCGCAGGATATCTTCTGGCTGTCGCTGCTGCTGTTCATCGCGGGCGCACTGCTGTTCTTCGCGACCGGCCTGGTCGGACGCGCGTTTTGCGGCTATTTCTGTTTCCAGACCCTGTGGACCGACGCGTTCATCTTTATCGAAAGAATCATTCAAGGGGAGCGCCCCGCCCGGCAGCGGCTCTACAAACAAGCCTGGAATGCGGAAAAGCTCGGAAAGCTTGGCCTGACCCATCTTTTGTGGCTGGCATGGGCATTCTGGACGGCCTTTACCTTCGTTTTGTATTACGGCCATGCCCCCGAGCTCACCGTCCAGTTCTTCAGCGGCAAAGCGCCTAACGTGGCGTATTTCACCACCCTGATCCTGACCCTGACTACCTACGTTGCATCCGGTTGGGCGCGCGAACAAGTGTGCCTGTACATGTGTCCTTACGCACGTTTCCAGGGCGTGATGTACGATCCGGAAACCCTGGCGGTGGCCTATGACAGCCGTCGCGGCGAGGGCGCCGCGGGCCGCGCTTTACCGCGCGCCGGGGTGAGAACACTGGAAGAGCGCAAGGCCAAGGGGCATGGCGACTGCATCGACTGCAAGTTATGTGTGCAGGTTTGTCCGACCGGCATCGATATTCGCAACGGCCTGCAATACCAGTGCATCGCTTGCGGCTTGTGCGTTGATGCCTGCAATAGCGTGATGGACTCGATCGGTTTCCCGCAGGGCTTGATTCGTTACGACTCGGAAGCGAACCTTTCTGCGAAAGTGCCGTCAAAACCCCGCTTGCACTGGAAGCGGCTCAAGATCATCGGCTGGGGCGTGGCACTGGCGATCATGAGCGGTGCGCTGATCAGCAGCGTCGGTCATCGCACCAGCCTCGACGCTGCGGTGCAGCAGATGCGTCAGCCGTTGTTCGTGATGCTGTCGGATGGGCGAATTCGCAACCGCTACCAGATTCGCATCACCAACAAGGGTGTGGAAGATGAGGTATACGACATCACCACCAAGGGCGTGCCCGATACCGCGCTGGATATGGGTAATTTCCGTGAAGTTAAAGTGCATGCGGGCAAAAGCCTGATCGTCCAGGCCAGCGTGTCGCTGCCGCCGGAGATGGCTGAACATGAAAACAACGTCGAATTCGTGGTCACGCCCAGAAGCCAGCCTGCACATGCTGTGACACTGGCCACCCGTTTCGATCATAAACACGACTAGAGACCATTTAAATGTTTGAAACCCTGTTCGGCGGCGCCCTGGCGATCATCGTGCTGTATTACCTGTTGCAGGCCTTCGGTGTGAGCAATTACTGGCGCGGGGTGATCAGCGGCGTCGTGCCGGTCATCGGCTACCTCGGGCTGAGCACATCTCACTGGCCAGGCGGCGACGTGATTTCGATGCACATGGCGGTTTACCTGGCGACCGCCACCGTGTTGACCGTGATCGGCGCACGCAAGGCGGGCGAAAAGAAGCGCCTGCACTGGGGCCCCAAGGTCATCATGGCTTTTTTTCTCGCACTGTTCGTAATCGACGGTTCGCTGCTGGTAATTTCAGGCCAGGGCGTGCCGCAGGCGGTGGCGAAATGGATTCTGCCGCCCGCCAAGAAGAACAGCCAGGTCGCTCATACCGCGTTTTCCGGCGTCGTGCCTCACGGCGAGGAAGCCGCAAAGAGCATCAACCAGTTTCTGGCGAGCAGCGACAAGCAGAACAAACTGGGCTGGAACGTGAGCGTTGCCGGGCTGGAAAATATGGCAGCAGGGCACCAGACCAGCTTGGCCGTTACGGCCAGGAGTGCCGACGGGCAACCGTTGCGCGGCGCAGTCGCGGCGATGGCACTGTTGCGGCCGGGCATGGCGCAGGCGGAACAGATCCTCGACCTGGTGGAAACCGACCCGGGCGTTTACCGCACGCCGCTGACCGTGCCGCAGTCCGGAGGATGGCTGGCGGCCATCAGGCTTCAGCGCAGCAATGACCGTTATGAGGTACAGCAACACCTCGATGTCGCCGCCAAGCAATGAGCGGGGATGCCGCGTGTTATCACTGCGGCCAGCCGGTGCCGCCCGGCGCCGACTACCCGGTCAGCATTGAAGAAACGCGGCACGACATGTGCTGCCGCGGCTGTCAGGCTGTCGCCCAGGCCATCGTCGACAACGGCTTGCAGGCGTATTACAGCCACCGCACCGCGCTGCCCTCCACCGCCAGCGAGCTGATTCCGGCCGAACTGTCCAAACTCGCGCTCTATGACCACCCCGAGATTCAGAAAAGCTTCGTCATCGAGGAGAAGGACGCCGCGCACCTCAAGCAGGCCTCGCTGATCCTGGAAGGCATCACCTGCGCCGCTTGCGTCTGGCTCAACGAGCGGCACCTGCAGCAGTTGCCGGGCGTGAAAAATGTTCAGGTCAATTACGGCAACCACCGCGCCCGCATTACCTGGGACGAACGGGAAATCCAGCTGTCGCGCATCCTGCGGGAAATCCAGCTGCTCGGCTACAACGCCCATCCCTACAATGCCCTGCAGCAGGAGGCACTGCGGCGCAAGGCCAAGAGCCGCGACATCCGGCGCATCGCGGTGACCGGCCTGTCCGCCGGCCAGGTGATGATGCTGGCGGTGGCGCTGTACGCCGGCGCCGCGTTCGGCATCGAAAAAAGCACGGCACAGCTGCTGCGCTACGTCAGCCTGGTGCTGACCCTGCCGGTGCTGCTCTACACGGCGGTGCCGTTCTACGTGAGCGCCTGGCGCTCGCTGAAATCGGGCCGCCTCAACATGGATGTGCCGGTCACCCTCGCCATCCTGACCGCCTTCGCCGGCAGTGCGTGGGTAACCTTGCGCGGCGCGGGCGTGGTGTATTACGACGCCATCACCATGTTCACGCTGTTTCTGCTGTCTACCCGCTTTCTCGAACGCAACGCGCGGGAAAGGTCCGTGGAAGCGACCGAAAACCTGCTCAAACTGGTGCCTGCCATGGCGCTGAGAATTCGTGACGGGCAGCAGGAGGCAGTGGCAGTGCTCGACCTGGCAGCGGGAGACCTGATCCTGGTGAAGCCGGGCGAAGCGGTGGCAGCGGATGGTGAGGTGATCGAGGGCGTGAGCAGCGTGGACGAAGCCCTGCTGACCGGGGAAAGCCGCGCCGTCGAGAAATCCATCGGCGCCGCTGTGATCGCTGGCAGCATCAATCTCGAAGGTCCGCTTACCGTGCGGGTTACCGGGGTGGGTGAAAACACCGTGCTCGCCGGCATCGTGCGCCTGCTCGACCGCGCCGTGGCGGAAAAGCCGCGCCTGGCCCAGCTAGCCGACCAGGTCGCGGGCTATTTCACCTACGTCCTGCTGGCCCTGACCCTGATCGTGGCACTGGGGTGGTGGTGGGTAGATCCGGCCCGCGTGCTCGAAATCGTGCTGGCGGTGCTGGTGGTGACCTGTCCCTGCGCCCTCTCGATCGCCGCGCCGGCTGCCTTTGCCGCCGCAGGGTCGCACCTGCTGACGCAGGGCATTCTCCTGACCCGAGGCCATGCCCTGGAAACCCTGGCCAAGGTGACGCACGTCGTGTTCGACAAGACAGGCACCCTGACTTACGGCAAGCCGCTGCTGAGCCAGATTCTCACCTTGGGCGGGATGGACGAGACGGAGTGTCTGCGTATTGCGGCGAGCCTGGAGCAGGCCTCGGAGCACCCGTTGGCGGCAAGTTTCCAGGCGCGCATTGGCAAGCAGGCACTTTATCCCGTTTCCGATGCGCAGAATTATCCCGGTAAGGGTGTGGCCGGCGTCATCAACGGACGGCGCTACACGCTGGGCAACCGCCGCATGTCCCTGCCTGCAGAAAATGTCGATGACGAGGCGCAGGGCGCCACTGTCGGCGCTACCCTGGTGTGGTTGTGCGACGAACAGCAGGTGCTGGCGAGATTCGCGCTCTCCGACGAGTTGCGGCCTGAAGCGCTCGGGCTGGTTTCCGTGTTGCAGGAACAGGGTTTCAAGGTGTCCATGCTGAGCGGTGATTCTGCAGCTGCGGCGCAGTATTTTGCCGCGCGCCTGGGAATTTCCGATTATCGCTCGGGTCTGCACCCGGAAGACAAGCTGGCGGTGCTCAAAGCGCTGCAGGCCGAGGGGCAGGTCGTGGCGATGGTCGGCGACGGCGTCAACGACGCGCCGGTGCTGGCGGGCGCGGATGTTTCCATTGCCATGGGCGGCGGTACGCAAGTCGCAAGGGCGAGCAGCGACATCGTCCTGCTGTCGGAGAAGTTGCCGGACATCTGGCGCGCCTTGCAGGCGGGGCGTGCGACCATGAGCGTGATGAAACAAAATTTCGCCTGGGCCGCGGGTTATAATTTACTCGCCCTGCCTTTCGCCGCCATGGGCTTCATTCCTCCCTGGCTAGCGGCTCTGGGCATGTCGGTGAGTTCGCTGGTGGTGGTATTGAACGCCCTGCGCTTGAAGCAAATTTAGAGATTAACGAGTCCTAAGATATGACACCAATTTTGATTTTCCTGCTCGGCCTGGCAGCACTGATGGTGGTGATCGCCGGCGCCGGGATATTCTGGGCGATCCGCAGCGGTCAATTCGACGACATGGAAGGGCCGGCGCAGCGCATCCTGATGGACGAAGACGATCCGATGATTCCGCGCCGGACATTGAGGGGCGGCGAGAAATAAATTAGAATAGCGGACTAGATAATTCGGAGTGGAGTAATAGCAATGGCTAACCTGTTTACCAAAGAAAACCTGCCCATGACGGTAGTGATCGCATTGATCGTGTGGTCGTGGTTGAGCTTTATGTCCGTGGTACTCGCTTAAGGATTTGCCCCAGACGTAAAAAAGGCGCCGTGATTTCACGGCGCCTTTTTTATTCGCATCGGAGAAGAATCAGTGTTCCCCGATTAGCGCTTTCATTTTCTGCATCGCCTTCTGCTCGATCTGACGAATGCGCTCGGCTGAAACGCCGTATTCCGCAGCCAGGTCATGCAGCGTTGAACCACCATCTTCCTGCAGCCAGC